>NZ_JBTNDU010000010.1:0-124357 GCF_054510835.1 Arthrobacter sp. TmT3-37
CTGTGCAGGACCTGCAACTCGATGTCCTCAAGTGCCGCGAGGTCCTCGGGGAAAGAATCGGTGGGTACAAGACGAGAATTCATAACTACTCCTGAAAAGAGGGGAAAACGCGAGAGGGAAGAGGTGCCGGCACATGCGACGAGGATCGGCATGACGGCGAGCTGGTGCTGTTCAGCAGCACAGTCCGGGCCCCGGACGGACAGCACAGGCGGGACAGGAGTCCTGCAGCTGCTGTTCGGCGGGGGAACAGGCCGGTGGTGTGGAGAAGGTGTTCGGACTGTCAGGCGGCGACGGGTGAAGCTACGCGTGAGGTGTCAGACAGGGCAGCGGGCCCGGTAATGCGGACCGGGGCCGGGGCGCTGTGCTGGCTCTGGTGTGTGGAGATGTGCGGGGGAGCCGAGTGGCACGCCTCCAGGAGGAGGCGGATCGCGTCAGCTTCCACCGTGGCCGCCCGCGAGATGTCGATGGTGACGATGGGGTTGCCCGGTAGAGCGCGGGCACGCTGTATGAGGGGCACAAGGGCCCGGTAGTTCGTGGTGGTGAAGCGGCCTCGAACGGAGATCGTTGCTTCGTTATTGGCGAGGTCGACCCTGATCAGGGTGAGAAGGCGGTCGTACATGGTGGCTCCATCAAGGGAAAACCGGTTGGCCGCTTGCAGGACCAGTCATCAGCATAAGGCAGTCGAACCCCGTATCAGAACATGGCATCACGGAGTGTTTCCACGACGTCCGCTTGCCCTGACCTTCTGCCGGAAGGGCGGGGTAGCTGGCCAGCGCATGGACGTGGTTCGACGGGTCACGAGAATGCCGGACGACCAATGATGTCGTGCGCGGCCGAGGCAGTTTGTGCTGTTGTTGAGAGCACTCCCCAGAGAGAGCGAGTGTCTCCAGTGGACCGCTGGGTTCGTCATGCGGTGCGCGCATAGGCGGCATGAACGCCAAGGGCATTACAGTGTTGCCTCTTCGCGGTTCACCTGATGCGCTCATACGCGTGCGCGACGCGGCCCGCCCAGAGGGTGGCGTCGGGATGACGGAGAGGTGGCCGTCGCCGGGCTCGGTGGATACCTGAGCCCGGCGAGACGCGGGTTTAGAGCACGACGGCTTTGTTGTTGGCTTTGGATGCTGAGACGTTGATCAGCACCGCGGTCTTGCGCAGGGGGGTTTCCAGTGCCGTCTCAAGGTTCGGTGCGACGTGGCTGTGGATCTGATCGATGATGTCCCGGATATCGGAGCGGGGATCCACTTTCACGTCCAGGTTCAGCTCGGGCTGGGACGCGCTTCCCCGGAGCAGAGCGGACGCCCCGGTCACACCGTAGATTCCTTCGACGTCGGCCTCGACCGCGTCAGCGATGACCCGTGGTTCGCATCGGGTGCGACCATCAACGGCGTCCTCGGCGTGGAGTCGGTAGGTGCGCGCCTGCTGTCGTTTCGGGATCTGCGCCAGCAACCACATCAGGGCCAGCAGTCCGACGAGGACTGCCGCGATCGTGACGAGGATGGCTGCTCCATTGGAGGCGAACAGATCCTGGAACCCGTCGGGAAGAATCCGCTCCTGGGGGCCGGCGGGTTGTAGTCCAGGATTGATGGTCGAGGTCAGGGTTGCCGCGGCGCCGGATGCCAGGAGGATGCCGGCCAGACCGAGCAGCAGTGCCACCAGACCGATGATCGCCAGCCAGGTGCGGTTCAGGCCGCCCGCGGTGTGCCTCATGGTGTTGTCCTTTCGGGTGTCGCTGAACAGAGGGCGGGGAAACGGGGGATTGCTGAAGGGGTCACGGGGTGGTCCTGACACGGACGACGACGCGGGGCGAGGGATCCACACCGACCTGCTCAAGACGTCGCTCGAGGGACCGGGTGAGCTTTTCTGTTAGTTCGGGCGCGTCGTGCAGGGGCGTGCGCACCAGCGCGGTGACCTTCTTCGCCGTCGCGGTGACCGACGCGGAGTCCACACCATCGGCCTGGTCGAGGTGTTCGCTGGCGAGTTTCGCGACGCCCCGGCGGCTGATCACGGTCTCGGCGGTCTGCGGGTCCGTTCCATTGGGGTCCGTCAGACGTACGGTGGTGTGCTGGCCCGGCAGGATCGCGGCGAGCAGCAGGACCAGCCCCAGGATGGCGAGGATGATCGCCGCCGCCCAGAGGGCAGGGCTGGCCCAGGTGAGGCTGGAGAGGCTCTGGCGGATAGGTGCCAGGAACCCCGGCCAGGTCCCGCTGAGGAGCCGGCTGATGCCGGCCCACGCGCCCACGCCGGCCAGGGCGAGGAGGACGATGGCGGTGATGGTGGCTGGCAGAGACCGGCTTGAGCGGCGTCGCAGTGATTGGGAGCGGGTGCTCATTGAAGTTCCCTTCGACCGGATCGGTCGGTTCTGGCGACCAGTGAAGTGATGTCGATATCGACCTGGCGCACGTCAACGCCGCATCGTTTGCTGACTTGGGTGCGGATCCGCTCGCGCAGGCGCTCGGTGGTCACACGTAGCGGCGTCGGGTACCGCACTCCCGCGCGGACCTGGAGGGACGCGGTACGGCCGTGAAGTTCGGCTGTGACCTTGGGTCGGGCGTCTTCGTCGTCACGGGATCCGATGCCCAGGAAGCCTCCACTGGAGCCATGCACCCCGGGGGTGTCTGCCGCGATCTGACTGGCGATCTTCTCGATGACCTTTTCGGCGATCGTCAGCGTCCCACGGTCCTCGGCAGCAGTCCGCCCACCGGATGCATCCGTACCCTCAGTGCCGTTCGCACTGTCGGGTGTGCTGTCCGTGGCGGAAGTGGGGCTGCTGACCGTGTAGAGGCCTTGCCGGTGAGGGGTGTGCGCTTCAGGGTTGTCGGTCATCGGCGGGTGGAGGAACGTCCGGTCAGGGCGCCCAGATCGATCTTGCCGTCGATGGCACGGGCAACGAGGAGTCCCAGGGCACCGAAGACGGCGACGGTGAGGAACTCGCCGAAACCGCCGAACGCGGCGGCCCAACCCAGGACAAGACCGGCCACCAGGCCCATAGCTGTCGTACTCATAATCGTGCCTCTCAGAAAGTGTGGGTGCTGCGGTGAAGGAGCAAGCAAGAAACGGGGGATGCCGCAGCCGTGAGCTCTCCGGGATGATCCGTCGAACTCACGGCCTGCAGTGTTCTGCCGCCGGGCGTCTCCGGGGCTGCTCAGTGCTACCCACTGGCAGTTCGGGATATCCGGCGTTGTCCAGCATTGCCGGGGGGTGTCCGGCGGTGTCCGGCGGTATCAGGCGCGGGGAGTTGCTGGGAGTTGCTGGGAGTTATTGGAGTTCGGTGCGTGCGGAGTCGTTGTCGTCCTTCTGGTCATCCTCGGGGAGGTGGACATCGGTGACGTTGATGTTCACTTCGAGGACCTCAAGGCCCGTGGTCTCCTCGACGGAGTCGATGACATTGCGGCGGATCATCTTGCTGACGTCAACGATGGACGCGCCGTGCTCGACGACGATGCTCAGATCGATGGCTGCCTGACGCTCACCCTTTTCGACGCTGACGCCACCGCTGACATTGGTCTGGGATCCGGGGATGCGCTCGGAGAGGCTGCTGAATGCGCGACGGCCGGCACTGCCCATGGCATATACGCCGGGTACTTCGCGGGCGGCGAGGCCGGCGATCTTCTGCACGACGGTGTCGGCGACAGTGGTGTTGCCCTGGTCGGTCTGCAGCGGTCCGACGTTGCGTGACTGCTCGACGTTTTTCGCCTGCTGCTCGGCCTGGCGCTTCTGCTCCTCGCCGGTAGCCGGAACGACGGAGTGGGATGCAGTGGTGTTAGCCATGATGGGAAGATCTCCTCGTAAGAGTGTGGGGAAGCTGATGCGTACATAGGTAAAGACGCCGGTTCCGGCGATTCGTCACGCCCGGCAGAAGAATATTTTTTGTGACCGGTCTGGAGTGCTTCTTTGAGGATCTTCTCGGGACTGTCGCGCCCGGGCTGTCGGGGCGACACGTGCTCTGATCGGGACGTGTTTCGCGGTTGACGAACCTCGCCCCAATCCCTAGCGCGACCGCTACCCGCCAACCGGGTGCACCGGGAGGCGTTGAGAGGTGGACCCCCCCCGCAGGTCAGAAGTGGCTTAGTCTAAGCACGGTCTCCACCGCACATTCCATGCGCGACCCGCCACACATCTCTCGCACAGGGGCCTCAGATGAGAAGTCAACACGGGTTGCGCTGATCACGGAAGTCATTGACGACGGAAAGGGGCTGCGTGGGCCACGACGAGCACCAGGAGCACGAGGAGCACGAGGAGCACGGGACCCTGGAGTCCGGTAGGGCTTCCACCATGAGCCCTTCCAGCGACTCTTCCGGTGATCCTTCCGGTGATGAGGCTGATGCTGATGGCCTCACACCTCACGCGCGTATCGAGTACTCCGCCGACACAGCCGCTGATCATGAAGCGGGCAACGGGGTTCCGAATCTCGAGGACCTCGTTCCTGCCGGCCCGACGGATACCGGTGTTCTCATCGCATCCACTCCTGCAACGAAGAACCCGATTCCCGCTGTTCTGCCTGAACGCTTCGAGCAGGAACCCCAAACACCTGGCACCACGCAGAACAGGGCCATAACCGACACCAGTGAAGCCCCTTCCGCTGACGTCCATGATGAATACTCCACCACCGATCAGCGTCAAGTTTCGGCAGGGATTCAATCCGCTGATGCCGTGGAGGATGCTGCCGCCGTCAACGCCGACTCGTTCACCGACGCATCCTCTCACCCCACCCCGGACGGACCGGAGCGATGGTCGGTAGCGGGCGTCGAGGAGCTCGATGAGCTGACGATCGTGTCGCGGGCCCAGGATGGGGATCTGGATGCTTTCGACTGGTTGATCTCCGCATATCAGGGAGGAGTCTTCCGGTTGTGTTTGCGGATGCTCAACGATCGCTCCGAAGCCGAAGACATCGTGCAGGAAACGTTCATCACCGCCTGGCGGAGCCTGCCGAAGCTCACGGTGCCGCAGGCTTTCATTCCCTGGTTGTACCGCACAGCGACGAACAAATGCCTGAACGAACTCCGGCGCCGACAAAGACGCCCCGCAGATGCGACAGCAGACCTCGGCTCCGATCAGGACGAGGCACAAGCGGGGCCTTCCGGGGGAAGGAATACCATCGGAGTAGCAGCTCCGGTAGACCCGGCCCAGGACTATGAGACCCAGTCTCAGATGAGGGCGCTGGCCCAAGTCCTCCAGACGCTGCCGCCCGGCCCGCGCGCCTGCTGGTTGCTGCGCGAAGTCCATGAATTTTCGTACGCAGAGATCGCGGCCATCGTGCAGGTTCCCGAAAGTACCGTCCGCGGCCGGATCGCCCGCGCGAAGCGCTTGTTGGCAGAAGGGATGGAACCATGGCGGTGAACGATAACCAGAAGCGCGACGATCGTGCCCAGGAGGACCGCCCACGTCTTGGCTGCGGCAGGAACCTCGATGATTTGTGGGCTCATATCGACGAACCACCCTCAGCCCACGAACAGCACTGCGAGGACTGCCTCAGCGCCCGCGCATCTCTGCACCACCTCGCATCTGTCACAGAATCAATGCGGGCACGTGACCGGACGGACCCCGACCTGCAACCGGGCAGCCGCGTCAGGGAAGCGATCATGATGGTCGCCCGTTCAGAGATACGCCGCGGTCGTCGAGCCCCGCTGCGCACCACCAGGTACGGTGCCATCGACATCAGCGAACAAGCCCTGACCGCGTTGATCCGCTTCGCCGCATCAACAATCCCCGGGATCCATGCACGCCGCTGCACCATCAGCACCACCGGACCCGACGGGAAACGCTTGCCTTCGAGCGACCCCGTCGATGTCAGCGACGTCCGCATCACCCTGCAGGTAGCAATCAGATCAACAATGAAAATCCCGGAAGCGATGGTGTCCCTGCGGGAACGTGTCGGTGCCATCGTGCAAAGCCAGACCGCTATCACCATGAAACAAATCGATTTCGTCGTGGAGGACCTTTACGATGTCTGAGCAGCCTTCCCCTCAGCCTTTTCCTCAGCCTTCCACCCAGTCAATGGACGCCCGGGTCGTTGACCTCGACCTCGTCGCGGAGAACCTCCGAACGATGCTGCTCGCCGAGCCAGGGCTGCTACGCCTGGAACCCACTGTGCGCAGCACCCTCCAACGTCTGAAACTTGCCTCCGTTGCGGTGGTCCAACAGACCTTCGCCACGAGCCTGGATGACCCGACCGTCTCCGTCACGGACGGACTCACCCTCACCCTCGCCGGCAGCGTCGTCAACGCTCACCTCGACATCGCCACCGACCTCACCCACCCGGCGCTGGCGCTCTCCGAAAAGCTGCAGGAACTCACCGCCGACACCATCGAACGCAGCGGCCTCCTTGTCGGGACGATCAACGTCACCATCCTCTCCATCGAGGGAACCCCCCGCCATCCCCCCAGCCATCAACAATCCAACGAGCTCGTCTAGAACCAAGCGAAGTGCCACCGGTCAGCGTCCCCCACGCAGTACACGGGCACGCTCCTGAAAAGACCGGCGCACTTAGCGGACAAGGCGGGACATCAGCAGTGCTTCCCCCGGATGAGGAAAGAGCTGACCGGGACCTGATTGCAGGTGAAAGGACGCTGCGTCAGCAGCGTCCCTTCACCTGCAATCAACACTGGCCAATCAACTGATCAGCTCCGCGGTATCAGCGACGGCGGTCGGAGGTGCCGCTGCCATCGGTCGTCGAGCCGTCGGTGCTGTCATCGACGAACTCGATCTGTTCCTTGCGCACCTCATCGGTGACGGTCTCCTGCTCGGTGACGGTTTCCTTGTCGAGGCGGACACGCTCGACCGCGACGGCTTCCTTCTCCACCACGGGACGCTCTGCATGGAGAACGACCTCGTGCTCTTCCTCGCTGATCGCGGGACCGTCGTAGGCGTCTCCGCGGTTGGCGTCCGTGATGGGCTCGCGCTCCAGGCGGACCTCTTCGTGGCTGACGGGAACGGTCTGGGTGACGTTCTCGGTGACGACGTACTTGCGCAGGCGGGCCTTGCCGGCTTCGCGCCGCTCGGTGCCGACGTGGAGCTGCTCCTCCGAGCGAGTCATCGCCTCATCGGTAGTCGGGCCGGACGTGTCGTGGCCCACCGCGTCCTTGCGGTCATGACGCTCGTCGCCGTCCTGGAATCCGGCCTCGAACCCGCTCGTACCAGACGTCGTGCCGGTCGTCGTGCCGGTGGTGTCCCGGCCGCCATCAAGGAAGTCGCCGCCGGTCGTACCCGCGGTCGCAGCATCCGTCCGGTCCGTCCGGTTCGAGTTGTCGCTGTGCCCGGTGTGGCCGGCGAGTTCGTAGTGGCGGTAGAGGCGGTCCTCTTCCTCGGGGCTGATCTGGCCGTCGGACTCAACGCGGGGTGCGTCCTTGACCTGCTCCTTGGTGTAACCGATGGTCACGTCGTCGCCGTTGATGTTCGCGCCCTGCAAAGGAGCAAACGACTCGGACGTGCCGAACAGCCCGGTCTTGACGGTGACCCAGCTCGGGTCGCCGCTCTGGTCGTCCAAGTAGACCTGGCCGACGGACCCGATCCTGGTGCCGTTGCTGTCCAGGACGTGGCCGTTGCCGGAGAGGATGCTGTCGATGTCATTCTGCGTAAGCATGGAAGTCCTTCTGGGTTGAGCCGGGCCAAGTGCCCGGTCATGGTGGGAATCGAGAATCTGCGCAACGCTCTAGTGATCTGTCGCCAACGCCACCAACTCCATAAGCAGTCTTATAGTAAGCCTGCTTGCTTTGCAAGGATCAACGCCCTACTGTGATCCCGATAGCTGCTGGTGGCGCGTGGGGGCGCCCTGAACCCGGCTCCCCACTCGCTTTTAGGAAACATCCATGGAAGAAACACTCCGGTCCGGTCTGGCGACCGTGATCGAATTCGTACCCAAGCTCGTCCTGTTCCTCGTCATCCTCATCGTGGGTCTGATCATCGCGAAAGTGATCTCCAAGGCCCTGGACAAGCTGCTCGAGAAGGTCGGCTTCGACCGTGTCGTGGAGCGCGGCGGCGTGAAGAAGGCCCTCGCTCAGTCCTCCCTGGATGCCAGCGACATCGTCTCGAAGATCGTCTATTACTTCCTGGTCCTGTTCGTCCTGCAGTTCGCCTTCGGCGTCTTCGGGCCGAACCCCGTCAGTGACCTGCTGGCCGGTATCATCGCGTTCCTGCCCAAGATCATCGTCGCGATCGTCATCGTCGTCATCGCCGCCGCTATCGCCGCAGCCGTGAAGTCCCTGATCCAGAATGCCCTCGGTGGTCTGTCCTACGGCAGGATCCTGGCGAACATCGCGAGTATCTTCATCCTCGGCATCGGCATCATCGCGGCCCTGAACCAGGTCGAGATCGCAACGACCGTCACCACCCCGATTCTGATCGCGGTCCTCTCGGCTGTCGTCGGAGTCATCGTCGTCGGTGTTGGTGGTGGGCTCATCGGCCCCATGTCCAAGCGGTGGGAAGGCTACCTGAACAAGGCCGAGGAAGAAGCCCCGAAGATCAAGGCGCACGCTGATGCCGCACCGTCCGCCGGCCAGCAGCTCAAGGGCAAGGCTCAGCAGGCCAAGGCCCAGACCACTCAGCGCACCAGCGGTGGCGCCGACGGTGCACACCGCATCTAGCTCTCCCGCGTCCTGACCGGTACACCCTCTGAGGCTCACAAAAACGCCGACCAGGACGACACGAGGGATACAGGAGAGGGGTGCTACCCACGCGGTAGCACCCCTCTCCTGTCCCACACGCAGTTCACCCTCAGAGCTCCACGGCGCAAAACGGTGATCGCTACCTGTCCCGTCCGGCGCGGCTCACCCACATCACCGCCACGTCTCATCGACCAACACGACGCACCCGACCCCCTGTGTGCGCTTCGAGGCGCCTTTCCCGCTCATCCCGTTCTGGAGGACCGCAGCATGGAGCCCGACGACCTATCGACCCTGCAGCTGCTGTCCATCGCGGCCCGACTGGCCCGACAGCAATCAGCGGCCTGCCTCAAAACGATCGGCCTCCCGCAAATGGGGTTGCACCTCCTGCAACACCTTGCGGAGCGAAGCCCGATCCGGCAGTCCGATCTAGCCGGCCTCGTGCTTGCCAGCAGGCAGACCACCGGGTTTGTCCTATCCAAGCTCGAGAAGAATCAATGGGTCACCCGGGAGCGCGGTCTCGCGCATAACGAGTTCACCGTCAGCATCACCGGTCGGGGACAGTCCGTCCTGGACGTCGCACTGCAGCGTCTCCACGCACTCACCCTCCCCAGTGGGGCCGAAACGCTCCGCCCTACCCTCGTTGGCATCATCACACGGGCCGCCACCTGACGTCGGCCTACCCAACAGACAGTCCCGCCGCCCCGCAGCCCGACCGTCCCATCGATGAGAACAGCAGAAAGATTTCTTGAGGAAGTTCCGGCGAGGGCGTGAGGAATAGCGCTGGGCAGCGTCTTTATAGACATGCGCAGCTTCCTCGGCCACCGACCCGTCCCATGTGTTGGGGCACTGAACCACCCTCGCACCCGGCAAACACCCGAACATATCCGCACTGAGACCGTCAGCAACCCGTGGTCATAGGCGTGTCCGCCCACCGGCGGCCCGTCGAGGACTAAGAGCGACCCCGGAGGCTTCGTGCGTTGTCCGTGAGCTCCTCGTCCGTTGTCCGTGAGCATGATGCTTACCCGGAACGGGTCACCACGGCACCGATCTCACGCAGCATGCCCGCAGGGGCAAAAACACTGCGCCCGATCCACCACTCCGAGAACGTCCTGAACCTATTTCGAGAACGGAACACCAGTGCATCGCTCAATGACATCACGGCTGATCGCTGAGGCGCTGGGTACGTTCGTCCTCGTCTTCGGTGGATGCGGCAGCGCCATCTTTTCTGCCACAGCCGGCAGCACCGGCGAAACACCCCTGGGCATCGGATCCCTCGGTGTGGCCCTCGCCTTCGGCCTGACCGTCATGTGCATGGCCTATGCGGTCGGTCATATCTCCGGCGGCCACTTCAACCCCGCCGTCACCTTCGGCGCGGCCCTCGCTGACCGTCTGGAGTGGAAAGCCGTCGGACCGTACATCCTCGCTCAACTCCTCGCCGGCCTCACTGCAGCGGCAGCTCTGCTCGCCGTCGCGTCCGGAAAGCAAGGCTTCAACGCCCTTGAATCCGGGTTTGCAGCCAACGGGTACGGCGAGCACTCGCCCGAGGGGTACACGCTTCTCGCCGCCCTCCTGACCGAAGTCATTCTCACGGCCGTCTTCGTGCTGATCATCCTCGGAACCACTGATCCACGTGCGCCCAAAGGCTTCGGGCCCTTGGCTATCGGATTCAGCCTGACCCTCATCCACCTCATCTCCATCCCCATCACCAACACCTCAGTGAACCCCGCACGGTCGGCCGCCGCCGCCTTCTTCGCAGGCCCTGAAGCCATCGGTCAGCTTTGGCTCTTCCTGATCGCCCCCATGATCGGAGCCACCATCATCGGACTCAGCTACCGCCACCTGTTCCCCGCTGAAGAGAACGCGGAAGACCATACAACCGAGGAGTCCGCTTCCCGGGCATGAAAAAAGGGTCCGCAGGATCACTGCGTCCGCGCCGATCAGAGGAAAAGCAGGGTCGCGACTGCCGGTCATGCAAAAGCCCACCGCATCGTTATCGTCTCGGTAAAGGTTCGACCAGGGCACCGGAAGAGCGCGTGAGCGCAGCACTAGGATTCGGAGAGCCAACCGGCTCGCCGATCAACAAAAGAGAAGGACGACATCATGGGACTGGACGACAAGATCAAGAACGCTGCGGAGAAGGTCGCTGGCAAGATCAAAGAAGGTCACGGCAAAGCGACGAACAACGACAGCCTGAAAGCTGAAGGCCAGTCCGATCAGTCAAAGGCGGACTTCAAGAACGCCGGCGAGAACATCAAGGACGCGTTCAAGAAGTAGAAACACCCTAAATGATGCCTATGTTACCGGCACCCGCGAGAAGGGGTGCCGGTAACATAGGCTGCAACCAGCAAGCGGCAGCAATCCGACGACAAACACCCCAATCTCGAGCCCTGGGTGAGCCGCTGACCCTGACGCCCTGGTCTTCGCTCAGTTCCCGTTCCACCCGTGCTGTCGAGCCTTCCTGATCGAGCACCAGCGACATGAACTCGCCGCGAAGAAGGCCGGCACTACACCGAGCCGCGCTAGAGGTGGGTCTGGTCGTAGTCAGGACACATCCGGACAACGGACAACAGCAGGCGCCGGGTCTATTGGCGGGGCCAGCGAGTTCGCACCCCTCAAGGACGCCCCTCTGAACGGGCAGCATGTCCGGTGTCGTTCAATCAATTTAGGACGCGAGAGCTAGCTGCTTCGTCCTGTCCCACCGGTCCGCGGCATGAGGGCGAGTATGGCTCACGGCCGTTCTGAGGGTGCTGAGGTAGGCGGAGTGCCGTGCAGCGGAAACGGTCGCCGTTCTGACTGCAGTTCCGGGCAGTGCGTGGTCGTCGATGTCGGCGTAATGGGTGCGCAGGCCGTCGTGGAGGAGCTTAAGGGCCGTGGTTCGCTGTTGAGAGACAGCCGAATGGGTCGTTCCTAGTTCCTCGGCTATGCTGCCGACGGTCCGTCCGTGGAAGAAGACCTGCTCCACGACGTGACGCATCTTGGCTGGTAGTGCCGTTACTGCGGCCCTGAGGTAGCGGCTCTGCTCAGCGGCAAGGAGGACCGCCTCCGGAGATGACGTGTCGCTGCGCAGGGTGTCCGCCGCGTCCTGGTCGAGACTGATGACAGTGCGGCTCGCGTCCTGCAACGCACGGTCAGCGGTGTCCCTGTCCACGCCGAGCGTCGCCGCGATCTCCTCGAGCGTCGGATTGCGTCGCAGCGTCCCGGTCAACGTCTCCTGAACGGCGAGAGTGTCCTTGATGCGTCGCCGGGTCGTCCGGGGAGCCCAGTCACTCGAGCGCATCTCGTCGGCAAACGCACCAGTGATCCGTCTCCTGGCATACGCTCCGAACGGAACTCCCAGAGACGAATCGAAGGCGTCCGCCGCGGTGATGAGGGCAATCGCCCCGACCGACGCGAAATCATCACGGGACAGGTGAGACGCCCGTGCACACAGGTCGGAGACCAAGTACCCCACCAGCGGCAGGTTCTGAACGATAAGGGCATCACGATCGGACCCATTCATGAGCAAGCTCCCCAGCTGCTATCAGGATGTGCCCTAGCACGGGAGGAAAAGAAGCCCCACGAATCGTGCGAAGACACCATGTCGCTCGAAAAGTAGCATCACGGCGCGCACGAAAAGCGGGCAGGGCGCAGAAACTGCGTAAACACTGCCGATCAACGCAAGGTACACCACGACGGGCACCGCTCACGGTCGGGTTTTCAGTGGCATCCGCACCAGGTCTCAGTTGGCCGATGCTCCCGGTCGACTGATGCTTCCTGGCCGGTCATTACTCCCGATCGTCAATGACTGTCGGCACCGCATCAGAATCAGTTAGCCCGGGCGTTGATTCATTCCCGGGGCGACGCGTTTCATCGACGATGCCATGTCGTCCTGCCAGCGGGACAACATGGTCCAGAAACCCTCCGCCGTCTAACCCCTCGCACCCTTCGGCCGCCTCTAACCCTCAGTCATGTCCCGCAGCAGAGCTCCACACGAGGGCTTCCTCGTGGTCATGCTCAACAGGTACTAACTGCAGGCAGCGCTGACGTTGGTTGGTAGCTGTTGGGTGACCGGCGGCGCTGGGGCGCGGGATGGTCTCAGGATCCCACTCACCGCCGGTCACATCGTCTCCGGCCTCGAGCAGGGCTGGAAGTGTATGCGGCGAGGTTCTCGCCGCGAGATCCACCCTAAAAGTTCATTCGCTCCAGTCGCGTACAAACCAGTACTCAATTCCATACTCCGACTACCTGAATCCGGGGCGCCATCGGGTGGTACAGGGCACGAATCGCGAGTGCCGCGCGGGATCGGCAGGCAACCGGTTCAAGGATGAAGTGATGTCTCAAAGAAGTCTCTTACCCGCGGCGACGTGATTCCTACGAAGTGCGCGAGGGTCAAATCAGACCCCTCTACGGGCACTCCGTGCCCAAGCAGATTGCACTGATCCGGCAAGAGCCCCTGCCGTCCTGCTTCATGGAACATCATCCGCCGCTCATCACCATCAAGCGGTCCGAACCGAACCTGTATGCAGGACCACCCCGTTCGCTAGCCGATTCCTCATCGGCCGCGCAGAATATCACCCGTTGACCCAACTAAGGGTTGCCCCGGAAATCGCGATTACGTCAATTTGAGCCGGCTTCGTCGTTTCGCTTCTTCAGCCATTCCTGGCGGTAGGCCTCTGTCTCTTCTCGGTTCTTCTGGCCGGCTTTTGCGCCCCAGCGGATACAGAAGTAGAGCACCACGACTCCTGGCGCGATCGTCCAGTTCAGGAGCAACCCGCTCAGGACGAAAACGAAGACTGCACCACCAACCGGGAGAATCCACCCAAGCGCTTTCCGGCGCGGGCTGTCGCCAATCACAATTCAACGCACAGCGCAGTTAGGGCGGTGCCTACCCTTGACCGTTCTTTGATTGTTGTGTTCAGTTGAAAAGCCTGGTTGCGGTCGACTTGAGCATGCGGGTGGATCGCGGTTGTCAGGGTCTGTTGTTTGGTCCGGGGTAGAAGAGTCGGCGTTCCAGATGTGGGTGCATGTAGACCACGACGAGAGTTTTGGGCGACGCGCTAGCCCTGTTCTGATGCGGACTCCAGCGGCCCTAAGCAGTTGAAGCCTGGCCATGGTTCAACTTATCCAGTTGCTTCTTCAGCGCAGCTTCAATTGCATTAAGCACTGGCAGCCATCTCCCAGCCCACTCCAGGTCATCGGCATCTTCGGCTTGTTTTTGCATGAGGTTCTGTAAATTAGACTTGTTTCGGTCCTTAACTACAAAAGGTTCGACGGCGCCGACAGCATCAACGGAGAATGAGTCAAACCAGCCGGGATGTTGCTCATATGCCTCGGCTAGCCAGGAGTCAGGAAAAAGGCCTTCCACCGCGTAGCCGGTTCTAATCGAGACGAAATGGATGTTTGGTTGGAACTGAACGTTTTTCTGGCCAAAATACTGCTGAAGATTCTGCCGGCTTTTGTTGCCCGCTTCATCACCATCAAAGACCGAGACTAGAGCCCGTTCCAGACTAATGGGTTCGAAGACGGCTTTCAGGAAACCTTCGAGCTGCTTCACACCCCCGAAATCATCGATGTAAGCTTGGCGGATTAGTGGGTAATCCTCAGGACCACCGCACCGTTTGACGGCCCAAACGAGCAGTTCTACATCAGACGGACCCTCTACGAGGATGTTCGTTTGTCCCAGGTTGTAGTAATCGGAAAATTGCACGCCTAGCGCATCCCTGATGCGGCCGGTCGCATCGCGGTGAGTGGTGAAGCTGGAGACGACAGTTCGATTATGGGTGTCGAGATCAACTCCTTGTATTCGCTGGAGGTCGGGCGGGACAAAGGAAAGGGAATGGGTGGTCAATACGACGAGGGAGTGTTGAGCAAGAGTTCCAAGGAGTTCTTGGCATGATTTTGATAGTTCGGGATGTAGATAAGATTCTGGCTCCTCAATGAGCCAAATTGGGACGTGACCTGCTGCTTGCTCTTGCTGCGTGATCCACACGAAAGAGGCAAATAGGGCCGTGGACTGTATACCTTGTCCCTTTTCCCCGATAGGAGTTCGCTGCGGATCCGAGAGCAGAAGTTCGAACCCAGTTAATAATCGTGAACGAGATGTGCCCTGCAGTGCAAAGGTGGCACTAATTTGTCCCAGTCCTACAGACGAGAGTTGATCGTTTAGGCTGTCCGAAACCTTACCTAGCGCTTCCTGAATGCCCTTCAGATGCGGCTCGATGGCTTCGGCTGCGATCTCCGTGAGGAACGGCTGGAGTAAGTCTTGGTAAAGACGAGAAGTGCTCTTGGCGGAAGGTACGAAGTGACACCGGAATGTACTCATGAGGATTTCTATAAGCTGCTTTTGTTTGCGGCTAAATGCAGGGCGATCCGCTTCATTAGGTACTTTGGTGTTTGCGAACACTCTGTATACCGGCGTGTTGTTTGCCCCCGCAAAGTACAGGTTGACGCTAAACGATTCAGACTCTCGCTCAGTGCCAACGATTTCGTGAAGTTCACTGAGAAGTGATGCAACCTCTTCATCTCTCGGATGGCCGTCCAGTGCGAACGACGCCACTAGACTTGTGCGTTGCGATCCAGCTCCGAAAGTGAGATCAACTTCCTTGTCATAACCAGCTTCATTTTCATATCCGGTGAAAAAAAGCTGGACGCTCCTGAGCAAATTTGTTTTTCCGCTGTTGTTCGGACCAACGAGTGTGGTGCCCGAATTCAAACGTATAGTTTGCTCGCCAGCGATCGTCCGATAGTTTCTTACCCTTAGCTCAGTGAGCTTCACAAGTCCTCCTACAAGTGCCTTCCTCCCCGTTCCATGCCACGGTGGAAGTCCTTGGACTACCCTAGCTGCGCCGTCACCTTACATATTCCTTAACAGCATGAAATGGGGATGTCAGACGGGCAGGAGTCGTTCCGCAAGCCGGTCCCTTGGCGCTCACTCTGCAGCTGTAGCCCTCGTGCCCGTCAGCACGGCAGCGGCGATGAACGTTTAGCCTGGACGGTGAATATGGACGAAAGGGTGCCCACATGCGTACACCAAGAAGAGCTTTCGGCTGCCAATGAGCAGTCCATCAAAGGAGCCTTCGGTGAAACTGGTGTTGATGGCAGTCCAGGGGCTAGGGCAGCTTACTAACCTGGCGATCGAGTCGTTCTAGATCAGCTTCGACCAGGCTGACGTCCCTAGCGAATTCCTCGTCGTCCAGCTCAATCTGGCGAACCGTGAAGACCACTTCAGCTCCATCCGGGTGTGATAGCACCCGAACAGGATTTGTGACCACGGTGCCGGATGGCAACGTCACGTCGTGGTCGAGAACACCGAAGCGATTCTGTTCGACAAATTGGACCTCCACTCGGCCCATCGGTGATTCCACGAACAGCGTGTCACCATCCCTGACTACTTCACTCTGTGCAAGCCCCGCAGCCCACGCGGGAAGGTTGTCAATGTTCGATGCGTACTCGTAGATGACATCCACGGGCGCGTTGATGACTCGGCTTACGTGTCGGCTCTTCATGGCAGCATCATGCGCCGTAGCTGGTCGGCCATCAAGCGTGTACCCCTCAGATTGTCTAAGGCGGTTCCAATCGTAGAAAGTCGTCTCAGCAAAGGATTCTTTGACTGGACAACGGAGGTGCTTGCTCGGGGAGCTTGCGCACTTCAGTAATTGCAGGGCTGCCGGTGTCCGTGTTTCGTCTCACCAATGTGTCTCACGTCGGCTATTCTCAACAAAGCAGAAGAAGGCCTTTGATGAGCGCGAGGAGCGGACGAGTGGGAAGCATCGGATACGCCCGGGTCAGCACTTTGGAGCAGAACGCGGATCTGCAGCACGCGGCGCTCTCGGCTGCCGGCTGCGATCGGGTTTTCACCGACCATGGGGTGAGCGGGACGATGGCGAGCCGGCCAGAACTCGACAAGCTCCTTGACCACCTCCGAAGCGGTGACGAGGTCGTTGTTTGGAAACTGGACCGGCTGGGTCGGAACACCCGGAACCTGCTGGCCCTCATCGATGATCTGGAAAACAGGGGTGTTCACTTCCGGAGCGTTACAGAAGGCATCAGTACGACAGGGCCGATGGGGCGGGCGATGCTGACGGTGATGTCGGCTTTTGCTCAGCTCGAGCGCGACCAGCTCGCTGAACGGACAAGGGCAGGTATGGCTGCGGCCGCAGAGTATGGGCGGAAGGCTGGCCGACGGGAAGTCACGGCCGAGCATGCGAAGGTCAGACGCGCCCGAGACCTCAAAGCCCAGGGGCTTGCGCCGGCCGACATCGGGAAGATCATCGGAGTCAGTCGCGCTACGGTGTACCGGTATCTCAGTATTGGCGGCAGTGGAGCAGTCGTGTAAGTAACGCGCCAACACCGACGTAGGCTCGTGCACGGTAGATTTCCTCATTCGCACGCAGAGTGTCCACTGAACAGCGCCGTGATCATCCCATCCCGTCGTCAGGTTACCGAGTTGAGGATCCATGAGCCCTACAGAAAATGATCCACCGGTGTCGCCCACTATGGTCCTGCAAGACGCGGTTTTGGACAGTGAGGACGTGCGCGGGTTTCTAAACTCCTTGGCCAGCACGGCCGCCGAGCAGTTGTCTACGGAAGCGGCCCCGGTGTTGTGCGGGGTGACGCTTCTGCGTCCGCGCAGGATGGCGACGGTCGCCAGCAGCAGTGTTGAGGCCGAGAAAATGGACGAACTCCAGTACGAGCACAACGACGGTCCCTGCCTGCGGGCTGCGCGGGAGGAGAAGATGTACCGGGTGGAGGACTTCCGCACCGAGGACCGGTTCGGCGGGTACTCAGCCGATGTAGCCGAGCACGGCATGCTATCCGCGATCGGAGTGCCGATCGTTCTCGACGGTAAGGCCAGCGCTGGCCTCAACCTCTACTCGCCGCAGGTTCGCGGCTTCGACGACGCAGCTGTAGAGAAGGCGTGCGCCTTTGCTCGAGACACGTCAAATGCGCTGCGTACGGCGGTGCGGATCGCTGACCTGACTGATCATTCCAGGGACCTCGAGATCGCGATGCAGAACCGCACGATCATTGACCTGGCAGCGGGGATCATCATGGGCCAGAACAGATGCTCACAGGATAAGGCCATGACGATTCTCAAGATGGCCTCCAATTCCCGGAACCTGAAGTTGAGCGCGGTTGCCGCCGCAGTCGTGGAAAGTGTCACTCGAGCCCCGATCACTACTCACTTCAGCTGACACCCACCACGTTGAGCTGCAACTGCGTGTCTTGACCCGACGTGCTCACCTGGGTGTACCCCAGGCGTCCCATCCGGACTTCCCAGCACAAGATCCTGCAAGTCCTCAAGAAGCACAACAGACGTACTGGTGCTATGCATCGCCAAGGCTGCGCCGAGCACACCCAGCCTCCCAGGCCCAGCAGTGGGGGAGGGGGGCAAGAGAGCCTGCGGTTAATCCACTGGTAAGTCGCCGCGAGAGCGGTTGACTCAAACCAGGCCGCGGAAGTGATCTCCACTCAAGCTCCAGTCACTGTGCAAGGTGGGTCTCACTTAGACCGCCCCCGTGGGTCCCATCTGCGTTGGCATCGACCCCAGGACAAAGGACTACGTCACCAAACGCACCGAGGAAGGCAAGAGCAAACGAGAAATCATGCGGTGCCTGAAACGGTACGTCGCCCGCGAGATCTATCGCCAACTCACCCAACCCGTCCCGGCGCCCTCGGTCGGTGACCTCCGACCGCTCCGCCACGATCTGGGCATCACCCTGCAGCAAGCAGCCGGCAACCTCGGCCAGTGGCCGGCGACGCTATCGCGCCTCGAGCGGGACAAAACCCGCAACGATGAACTGCTCACCAAATACCGGCAATGATTGCAGCAACAAGCCGCTGGCCTGGCCATCGAGCCTCGCTAGGCGGTTCGGGCTCAGGAGGTTGTGGGCTCACCGGTGGCTGTGAAGGTGATCAGCTGCTGGGCGAGGTCGCGGAGCTTCATATTGCGATTACTCGCCGCGGTGCTCAGGATTGAAACAGCTTGTTCCTGACTGCACGTGTTCTGGCCCATGATGATGCCAACGGCCGTGTCAATGGTGGCCCTGCTCTCCATCGCAGCGCGCAAATCAATCCCCGTGTCGACAAGGGCAGCCAGACGCGTGGCGACACCCAGCGATTTCGCGGCCTCCGCAGCGAAGCGGTGCGCGTACCTCCTGGCGCGGGCATCGAAAGCCTCCGGTCGGTCCGAATACAGGTTCAGGGCACTGTAGGTATCCCCCGGAAGGATGATCGGTACCGCGAAAACGGATCGCACACCCTGCGCCTCCATGGCCTGCCGGTACCTTGAACCCGGGCGCAGTGTCCGCACGTCCGGGACATAGACCTCATGTTCCTGCCGGGCGGCGGTCAGGCAGGGCCCGTCATCAAACCGGTACTGAACCTCGTCCAGGTGTTGGGCTTGCTCGCTGCTGCTGGCCACGGTGCCCACCTTCTTCGGCCGCAGAAGGGTAACCCCGCAAAACACCCCTCGACCGGGTGCGCCGAGAACATCTACCGCGATCTCGGTGAGCTGATTCAGGAACTCGACCACGTCCACGCTGTCCACAACAGCCTGATGAAGTCTCTCGGCGGTCCCGTCATCGGAACCAAGCGCTGACAACAGCTCCGAAGCATCCGGGGCGTCGTTCTCGGAAGAGTGGTGCATCGTGGGTCCTCTGAACAGGTTGGGGCTCGGCCGAACGATGCAGGTGTATCCGCTGCGGGCACCATAAGAAGAACGAAAAGGAAGCCGCCCAAGACGAGCAGCCACTTCCAGAGTAGGGACCATATAGCCGCAGCTGCCGATTCTCGGCCGCCCAGGGTGGTACCCGATACCAGTGGCACCGCCCCGCAATCCATGCATGCCCGCGCACGGGGTGAGTAAAAACGTCATCACCCCCAGGTGGGCTGCGTGCAGGCTTCCAGCCCAAGACGCACTCAGTGGACTCCTCCTACGGAAGCTGAAACCACGACTAAGCCGCCTCATACATCACGAACACACGACGTACGCTCTTGACGCTTATAGGAGCGTCAGGTGGACGGCTTTGAGCTCCACCCTTCGGGCTCCACCCGCCCACAATTGGATGACCATCGAGACTCGCAGCTGACCCTGATACGACCAAAACACCCCATTTAATCCCTGTGACTCACAAACCCCGATCACCAGCAGTTCCGAGACACAACCCAATGAGACAAGTTACCGGGACAACGAGACGCTCGAGATGCCGGAGAGTAGGTGCTCCCATGCAAACCAGCTCGAGTGTCTCGGAAAGCTTTAGTTTTTCGAGACGCTCCTTGGCAGCTAGACGACCGAGGTGGGTGTCGCAGTGGAGGCACCTACGCACCCGTTTCATCGTCCCGGCTAACGTCTCTTCGCCTGTCTGGCGTTGTTGATCCGGGAAGGGGCGTCAGGAGGTGCGGAGAGCGATGGCTTGCGGGCGGCTTTTAAATCTGCGGATAACTGCCTAGCAGCAGGGAACCCAATGTGGGCAAGAGTCGACGCCTACTGCGGGGGATGGCCAGACCGGCGAAGACTAGAACAGCAGAAAAACTGCTCTGATCCTCCAGCAACTCGACGTTGCGCTAAATATTCTCGCTTCAAACAATCCGGCATGGCAGTAAGTAGTTACCCCAAAAAAGCTGAGTAGTAGTTCCGTCGTTCCTCTCTTGCAAACGATCTCAACTAACAGTGATGCTCAAGGAAGTCCTGGTTGCTCACGTCCGAAGGAATCTAACCGATGCGCTTCCGTTCTCTTACCGTCAGCAGTGCACTCGTTCTGCTCCTTGCTGGCCTAGTGGCAGTACCCTCGGCCCAGGCTCTGTCCCCGATCGTGCCCGGGCGGGAACCATTACCGGTCGGGGGCACCAACGTGGCCGGCGCGGGCATCAACGCCCTCAATGAGAACGCGCAGCTAGCCGAGACGATACCGGCAACGATCAAGCCCGGATGGGCAGCAAGTCCCCCGTTATGTCCCTCTGCTGCTGGAAGCAACGCCGCATCGATCAGCGTGGCGGGAACCCGAACGATTGTGGTGGACCGGCAGTATCAATGTTCCTACGTCTCGGCCTATGACACTGCAACCGGCGCCCTACTCTGGCGACGCAATTATCATTTCGCCCAATCAGCACGCATTGATGGATCCAGGATTTTCGTGCCTCATGACATCGACGGATGGGTCGTGACAGATGCGCTCGATCTGGCCACCGGGAAAGTGCTGTGGACTGCGCCTACTGGAAATGAATACACAGTCACCGTTGGCGGCGGGCTCGTAATGTCTCACGCATGGGCAGCCGACATGGTGACGGGCGCCAAACGGTTGGAGATTCCACTCGGGTCCAACGGGGCCCGGACGTTCATCTTCGAGAACAAGATCTACAGCAACTCCGGCTGGGACCTCCAGGCCAGGACACTCACCGGACAGTTACTGTGGACCTTCGACAAAGCGGCCCTGTTGGGCACTCAGGGCAGCAACTCAGACCTGTCGATGCACAACGGCCTGCTCTACGTACACAGCCTCTACTGGAATGCGAAGACACTAGTCATCAACCCCGCCACGGGAAAACTCGTGCGGACACTGCCCTCAAGCACCTCACCCATCGCCTTCGACGGCAACACCGGTATCTTCACCAAATACGAGCACAACGAGCCCTCCCTGTTGTTCGCCGTGGACCTGACCACGGGAGAGACACACTGGACCTACACGTTGCCTGACATGGGCGGACGACCATCCAATCCCCTGTCCCTCGCACCCATCATCTCGAACGGGCTCGTGTGGACTCTCGCCGGAAATGACACGGCAACACCTGGTCAACTGATAGCACTAGACGAAATTACTGGAGCTCAGAAGAGCTCAACTCAACAATCGTGTCCAGTAGCTATAGGCAATCTCGCCATCGCACAAAAGCGAATCTTCACACCCAGCAGCTGTGGAGTCCTCACCTACACCGCAAGCACCAGCACGGCACCAACCCCGCAACCTCCGGCCGCACCCGTTGAACTACTGCCCGATCCCGGCTTCGAAAGCACAAATGGAGGCTGGAAAGCCTTCACCACCGGAACACTCACCCGCGTCACCACGCCCATACATGGCGGCAAAGGGGCACTTAAGGTCACCGCCGCGTCGATAACTTCTGGCTTGGTCGGCCTGACCCAAAACACAGCCGTAGCCTCTGCCACACAAGGGAAAACCTACACCGCCTCCTGCTGGGTGAGGCCTAGCAGTTCCGGGTTAACCGTCGTCTCGCGGATCCTTCAATACGCTGCAGACATGAGCAGCAACACCAAACTGGTCACGAAAACCCAAACACAGCTTCCCGCGAATACCTGGACGAAAATCACCGTGACAGGCACGGCAACCAAAACCGGAACCAGGATCATTCCCCAGATCTACTCGATCAACCAGACAACAACCACTGGTTCCATAACGTACGATGACTGCTCGCTCACCCGAAATTGAGAGATGCGGGCAACTCAGTGCCCATTGGATGCGATGTGTTCTAGTGCAAGCAGAGCAGCGAAGACCGAGCTAGATGCAGCTTCCTTCGCCGCGCACGGACAGGCTTCGTTGCCGTGTAGACCTGGCCGCTACTTCTTCATCTTCACAGACGCCGAGCAATTTGATATCGACGTCTAACTCAACCGTCTGACCTGGTTGCCCCCATAAACCGAGACTTTGTCTCACCCGTCATCAATAGATCTATTGCTAAAGCGCCGGCCCCCACCGCTCCATACAGCGAGGGTCATCGATGAGAGGACCCTCGGAGCATTTAGGGAAATTAAGCAGGAAGGAAGCAGCGTCAGCGATCTCGACAACATGTCATAACGCTTCAGTCCGTGCCGGGGCGGCGGCAACCGGGACGGTTCCGAGTATCGATGATGCCCTGTGACTCCTGGCGTTCAGCGACCAGCTCACGCAGGGCGATCGAGATCAGATCTCGTTGAAGCTGAGCCAATTCATACTCACCGGCGGCATACCTAGCGAACTGGTCCTCGTTGGCGCGGCCTCCGTGCGTAGAGTAGCGGAGCCACACGTCAGACAGGTGGAGGTTCTCCTCCTGCACGATCTGCGTCAGCTGGTCTCTTTGTTCATCGGAACGCAAGGCACCCTCCCGTCAGCGGCTGTCAGTGCATCCATGGTTCCAAGCGGAGCGGGAGGATTGGCAGAAGGAGGCGATTTATGACGCGGCATACCAGCACCCGCGCACCCGAGGGGCAAATGTCCGAGGTACCGCATCAATCGCGTGCGGAAGGTCCTCCGGCTGCATCCTCGACCAATGCTTCCCCGCCTAACCGAATACAAGGCCCATGCAGTTCTCTCGAGCTCGACACGCTCCACTCAGCGGCAGCTCACCCGTAGGTGGACGGCCTTGAGCTCCACCTACGGGCCCCACTCGCTCACAGGTGAATGGCCAACATAGCTGCGACGGAATGAAGCGGGAGACGAGAAAGCGCCCGTCAGCCGGGCGGAGCTTCGGCTGGCGGGCGCTGGAAGCGCGAAGGGTGAGGGGCCTAGTTCGCGAAGACGTCCTGCAGGCGGGTGCCGATCCATAATGCGACCGAGTCGCCGCCGTTGTTCAGCACGGAAGCGCTGCCGCCGTTGTAGTAGGCCTGCGTGGAGTTGGTTCCGGGGCCGGTGTAGACGCGCAGTTCGGCGCCCGGGGCCAGCACGTAGCCTGCGCCGATGGTGAGGATAGTGCTGGCTGCATCGCGGATGACCGCCCCGCTCACATCGACGGGTGCTGTTGACGTGTTGCGCAGCAGCACGTACTCGCCGGTCTCGGGCTGAACGTCGTCGCCGGCGGGATTGTTCAGCGAATCGGCGATCTCGATACCGGCGCCGGGGAACACCGGCTGACCCTCGAGGAAGCGCTGGTTCTGTATGGGGAAATCGGTGGTTACCGCGTCGACGCCCAGATCCAACGAGTACTGCACGGCCTCGGGTGAGTTCACCGTGTAGACGCCGAGGACCAGGCCCGCGTTCTTCACATCAGTGACGTTCTGCGCGGTGAGCGTCCGGTAGTTGGAACCCACCGAGTCCGCGAAGGTTGCCCACGATTCGACCACCGCACGCGGAGGCACCACGCCGGTGAGTTGCTGAAGCTCGATCTCCGGAGCTATACCGGCAAACCGTCGGTTTGATGCCTCGTCGAAACCCAGGACCTGAATCTTGTCCGCCGCGACCAGCCGGCTCCATCGAGGGTCGTTGCGCAGTGCGTCGGCAACGACCCGCTCGACCCCGGGGGAGTACACGGGGGACTTGATCTCGATATACACACCGGTCTTGATGGTGGCGACCTGGGCTGCGTCGTCCAGATGCGGAATCCGCTCGCCCGTGTACTTGTCGCTGAAGTAGGAGCCGGCGTCGAGCTGCTGCAGCTCCGCCCAGGTGAACGATGTGATTGGGTCGTCCTCCCTGCCCGGGAACACCTCCTTGACGTTCGTCGTGCGCGCCGGGGTGTCATCGTGAAAGAGGAACGGAACGCCGTCGGCGCTCAGCTGCACGTCGATCTCGAAGAAGTCGGCACCGGATGCGCGTCCATCCTTAAACGCGGCGACCGTGTTCTCGGGCGCGGTGCCAGCAGCCCCGCGGTGCCCGATCAGAATCGGTGCACCGCCTGCTTGCTCGGGCGTGGCGTGCGCGACGGCAGCTGGCGCGACGGTGGCGAGTGCCAGCCCGGCGACAGCGGTGGCGAGAGTTTTGGTCAGGCGAAATGCCATGAGGTGATGTCCCTTTCAGATGTGGCCTGGGGTAATTCCCCTTGCTCGACGCTCCACGCTGCAATGGTCGGGGCGGTCAATACCGAATGAACCGGGGATGAAAGCCACAACGAGTCTTGTGAACGTGCATTGCGTAGATCGGGCAGCAGCTCATCCATAAGCAGAAGTTGTCAGCGCCTAGCGACACCGCGATGCACGCTTCCACCAAGGAAAGCCGACGGCGGCGGGCGCCATCAGTTTTGGGTGAATGGTCTTCCCGAAGCCCGCCAGTCCGGCAGGCGCGATCACATGGTGACCTGACTGAAACGCTTCCCAGTCGCTCTGCGATCCCGGACTGGACACGTGGAGCAAACTGAAGGATCGACAGGCGACGTTCTTCGGAGTCGAGCTCATGCCTTCAGCCACGGGTGGTTCTGCATTCCTGCCTCGGGCGCCCAACCAGAGTGGCACATACGAACGTTTTCGCTACATCCCTTATCGATGTTGTCCAACGGCGTTTACGACACCGTTTTGTGTAGCGATAGTCAGTGCCGAAATCTATGCGCCACTACTCCTCGCCGCTCAAAGGTTCCGCTACATGGCACAGGGCATGGGGCCACCCGAGGCTCCGCGTCGATGACTGTAACAGTCACCTCAAAACAGCGGCCAGGGAACCGCCGGCATCTCCCCGTGCGGAGGTGGGAACCTCCCGGTTGCTCCCAGGGCTGCGCAACGAGCAGCGAGCGACGCGATCTCCTCGGCCGTGAGCAACTCCGCAAGCTCACGACCAAGTGACCCCTGAAGACCGTCGCGCACACGATCGATGCCCTCGAGCTCCTCGGCGGTCAGCGCTTCGCCCACCCACCCCCACAGCACCGTGCGCAGCTTGTGGTCTTGATGGAATGTGAGCCCGTGGTCCACGCCGTACCGGTGTCCGTCGCCCATCGCGAGGATGTGGTCACCTTTGCGGTCGGCGTTGTTGGCGAGAACATCGAATACCGCCATCCGCCGCAGTGCCGGGGTGTCCTCGTGGACGAGGGCCACGATCCGGCCGCTTTCGTCCTGGCCCTCGAGGACCTGCTTCCAACCCGTCTCCGGCACGTCATCAGCCGTGACGAGGTCCACGGCGTCCTGGTCGGGGTCCGTCTCCTGCCAGAGCTGCACCATGCCCTCGCCGAACGGGCCGTCGCGCAGCCACGTGCGCGGCACGATGTTCCAGCCGAACGCCTCGGACACGAGGTAGGCCGCGACCTCCCGATGGGCCAGGTAACCGTCGGGGAAGTCCCACAGCGGTTTCTCGCCCTTGATCGGCTTGTACACGACCGCCGTGTCACTGATGCTGCCCAGGAACGTGGCGTTCGACGCCGTCGTGATGCGGCCCGTCAGAGTCAGCTCGGCGGTCACCAGGTCGGGCGCCGGCATCAGGCCTCGGGGAGGGTGCAGATGTGCCCTTCGGCGTCGATGGGGTAGCCGCAGAGCTCGCAGATGGGACGCCCTGCGCCCACCACCTCGCGGGCCCGCTTGGCGAAGGCACGGGCGGTACCGACCGGCATCCGGACCCGCAGCATCTCGGCCGCGTCGACGTCGTCGTCCTCGAGCAACGCCTCGTCGTCGTCGGCGTCGGAGAGCGGATAGGCCTCGATGACGATCTGCGCCGTCGTCGGGTCCCACCCCAGGCTCATGACACCGGTACGGAACTGCTCCTCGACCGTCTCGAGCTGGTCGTTGTCGACGAGCTCGATCGGAGTGCTCGTGGGAATACTGAAGGGGTTGCCATCGAGGGCGATGAGCTGGTCGAGGACCTCGTCGATCTTCTCGGCGAGCTGGGCCGACTGCTGCTTCTCCATCGCGATGCTGACGATCTGCTTCCCCGTGCGCACCTGCAGGTAGAACGTGCGCTGTCCCGGAACGCCGATGGTGCCGATGACCACCCGGTCGGGCCACTCGAACTCGTGAACAGTTGTAGGCATAGGACTACCTTAGGCTCCTGCGGTCGGGGGAGTCGTGTGCCCTGCGCCACCGCCCACCGGCGCATCACCGGAGGGGGCGGCGGCCGACAGCCACGACAGGTCCCCGGCGTCGGTGTTGGTGGCGAGGACGGTCGGTCGGCTCGAGCCGTACTGCACGATCGAGACGGAGGCCGGGCCCACGTGGATGCGCTGGAACAGGTCGAGGTGCGTGCCGAGCGCGTCGGCCAGGACCGACTTGATGATGTCGCCGTGGCTCACCGCCACCCACACGGCACCCGGCCCGAACTCCGCCTCGAAGGCAGCGTCGTGGCGGCGGATCGCCGCCACCGACCGGGCCTGCATCGCAGCCATGGACTCGCCGCCGGGGAACGTGACGGCGGACGGCTGCGACTGCACCACCGGCCACAGCGCCTCGGTCGCGAGATCGGCGAGCATGCGGCCCTGCCATTGCCCGTAGTCGCACTCGGTGATCCCGGCGTCAACTGGCGCGTGCGGGGTGCCGGTCTGCCGGTCGAGGATGAACTGCGCAGTTTGCCGGCACCGCTGCAGGGGACTGGACACCACCCCGACGACGGGCACGGCCGCGAGCCGCGTACCCGTCGCGGCCGCCTGGTCGCGGCCGATCTCGTCGAGGCTGACGCCGTCGGCCCGCCCGGCCAGCAGTCCGGACGCATTTGCTGTGGTGCGGCCGTGCCGCACGAGGAGAACCGTGGCCATTCACCCAGCCTAGCCATCCGGCCGACAGATCCGGAGGCGGGAATCCTGCAGGGCGCACGTGCGTTAGGCTTTTTGTATCAAGGGGAGTACTCCCGTCTGTGATCGGCCCGTCAATACGGATGCACCGCTGCATTCCGGGCCGATCGGTTCCGGTTCCGACCGGGCGGAGGAGACCTTGGCGCCTATGTCCGACGCCTACCCTTTGGAGTACCCCTCATGCAGGTCACACCCCTGATCTGGTTGATCACCATTGCCGTGACGATCCTCTTCTTCGTCTACGAGTTCTTCGCGCACGTGCGCAAACCCCACGAACCGACCATCGGCGAGTCCGCGCGCTGGTCCGCCTTCTACATCGGCCTCGCCCTGCTCTTCGGCGTCGGGATCGGCGTTCTGTCGGGCTGGACGTTCGGCGGCGAGTACTTCGCCGGCTACCTGACGGAGAAGGCACTGTCCATCGACAACCTCTTCGTCTTCCTCATCGTGATGACCGGCTTCGCTGTCCCGAAGAAGTACCAGCAGAAGGTGCTGATGATCGGCATCATCATCGCCCTGATCCTCCGCGGCGCATTCATCGCCATCGGCGCCGGTCTGATCGAGAACTTCTCCTGGGTCTTCTACATCTTCGGCGCCCTGCTGCTCTTCCTGGCCTACAAGCAGGCGTTCGGCAGCCACGACTCCAACCCCGCCGACGGCAAGTTCATGCAGCTCGTCCGCCGCGTCCTGCCCGTCACGGACGAGTACCACGAGGACAGGCTCACCGTGAAGAAGGGCGGCACGCGCTTCGTCACCCCGATGCTGCTCACCATCATCGCGATCGGCTTCGTGGACCTGATCTTCGCCGTCGACTCCATCCCCGCGATCTACGGCCTGACCAACGAGGCGTACATCGTCTTCACCGCCAATGCCTTCGCCCTCATGGGCCTGCGCCAGCTGTTCTTCCTCATCGGCGGGCTGCTCGAACGCCTGGTCTACCTGGCCCAGGGCCTCGCCGTCATCCTCGCGTTCATCGGCGTGAAGCTCGTCTTCCACGCCCTGCACGTCAACGAGCTGTCCTTCATCAACGGCGGACAGCCGCTCCTCTGGGTCCCCGAGATCCCCATCTGGTTCTCGCTGTTATTCATCGGCGCCACGATCGCCGTCGCCACCGTCGCGAGCCTGCTCAAGACCAGGGGCGACGACGGCCGGAACGACCGCCACCACGTGGACGGCGGGCGGGTCACCACCGCCGAGCCGGAGGGCCGCGCGGGGGATCCCGACGCCGACGAGACGACGAGCTCGACGGCGGGCGCCTCGAAGTAGCTGCCTGAGCGGTAGCCGCAGGACCGACGATCGACCCCGGCCGCCTAGGTGGCGGTCGGGGTCGATCGCCGTTCGCCCGCCAGGAGGGTCCGGCCGCCGTCCTGTGCGGAGAACGCAGCCGCCGTCGCGGTGTTACGCACCGCGAGGTGTGCGAAGGCCTCGGCCAGTTCCGGCGGATGGACGACGTCGACGTCGGTGTCGAAGCGGTTCAGGGAGGCGGCGAGGGCCACCCACGACCAGGCCCCCGCCGTCAGGCCGCACCGGTCGGCGCCGAGATCCTCGACGGTGCCGTCACCGGCGAACGGGAGCACCTCGGACGCCGGGCGGTGCAGGATCACCGTCCCGGTGCACGGCCATCGATCGTCCTGGCCGGAGCCTTTGAAGCGCGCCGCGACGAACCCGGCGACGTCGTCGCCGGGAATCTGCCGTGCCGTGAACCGTGGACCCGAGGGGCTGCGGGCATCGATCCGGTCCGCGCGGAAGATGCGCCAGTCGTTCCGGTCGAGGTCCCAGGCCACCAGGTACCAGCGCCCCTGTGCGGCGACGAGATGGTGCGGCTCCGCCCTGCGGGGAGGCGTGGGACCGGCGTCGGCGGAGGCTCTTCCGCCGGCGTAGTCGAAGCGCAGCACCATGCGGGCCCGGATGGCGGCGGAGAGGGTGATGAGCACCTCCGGTGACACCGTTCTCCGCGCCTGGTCGCCGGGGAAGGCGGGGAGCGCAGTGACGTCCAAAGCATCGAGGCGGTGCCGCAGCCGGGAGGGCAGGACCTGGCGCACCGTGGCCAGGACGCGGCTCGCCGCCTCCCCGATCCCCACTCCGGAGGCGGGCACCGTCTGCAACGCCACGGCCAGGGCGATGACCTGGTCGTCGTCGAACAAGAGAGGGGGTACCTCACCGCCGGCGTCGAGCCGGTAGCCGCCGTCGGGGCCCATCGTGGCGCGGATGGTGTAACCCATGTCGCGCAGGCGGTCGACGTCGCGCCGCACCGTCCGATGGCTGATCTCCAGGCGCTCCGCCAGCAGGGACCCCGGCCAGTCCCGCCGCATCTGCAGCAGGGACAGCAGCTGCAACAGGCGCGAGGCGGTTGTCGTCATGCCTCCGATCCTAGGTCCGGTGTAGGACCGGAACCGTCCTACATGCCTGCGAGAGTCGGGAACGTCGGGGAGAGCCCCGGCATCCGATCCCACAAGGAGCAGCCATGAGCATCACCACGACCACCCACCTGAACTTCCGCGGCGACGCCCGGGCAGCCCTGGACTTCTACCGGTCCGTCTTCGGCGGCCAGGTCACGATCGCGACGTACGGTGACTTCGGCATGCCCGCGGGACTCCCCGGTGCGGACGACGTCGTCTTCGGTCAGGTCGAGACCGAGGAAGGATTTCGTGTCATGGCGTACGACATCCCAGGACAGTCGGGCGGTCCGGCGGACACCGCGGGGTCGACCCGGCGCGAGAACGGCACCACGATCACCGACCAGCCGTTCTTCGTCTCCGTCCGCGGCACCGACCTCGACGCCGTGCAGGACTACTGGTCCAGGCTCTCCGTCGCGGCAACCGTCATCGAACCCCTGGCCGCCTCCGCATGGACCCCCGGATTCGGCATGCTGACGGACAGCTTCGGCGTCACCTGGATCCTCGACGTCGCCCCTGCCTCCGGGGAGTAGTGCTGGTTGCCCGCGCTGCGGCGCGGACAACCAGCGGGATCCGCCGTGCTGTCCGCCGCCGACGACGATGATTCGCAATCTGTCCAGCTCGCGTCAATGGTGTTTGACTCACATTATGAGCGCATGTTCAGATTGTGAGTAGCAATCAGCCGACATCGGCCTTCAACGACGAAGCGGGACTCATGGCAGACTGGCAGATCCTCTCGATCACGGCGGTGGCGATCATCGCCATCGTGTTCCTGATCCTCAAATTACGGGTCAACCCGGCGCTCTCCCTGGTGATCGGAGCCGCCGGCCTCGGCCTCGCCACCGGCCTGGGGGCCACGGGCACGACGGACACGATCATGCAGGGCTTCGGCGACATCATGTTCGAGGTCGGGCTGCTCATCGCCTGGGGTGTCCTCATGGGCGCGATCCTCAACGAGATGGGAGCCATCAACAAACTCGTCGAGCGGTTGATGAAGGTCTTCGGGCCCAAGGGCATCCCGTACGCGCTGGGGCTGACGCTCGGCACCATGCTGCAGTCGATCTTCCTCGACGTGCTGCTGGTCATGAGCGCACCCCTGGCGCGGCGCATCGCCCCGAAGCTCGGGAAATTCGGAACGGCGAGGATGGCCACCGCCATGGCCATCAGCCTCGAGTGCGGCATCGTCCTCATGGTCCCGGGCGTCGCGACCGTGGCGCTGGCCGGCCTGCTGGGCGTCCCCCTGGGCAGCATGCTCATCTTCGGCCTGCTCGTCATCATCCCGACGATCCTCGTCTCGATCTTCATCATGGACTTCTTCATCCAGCGCGGTTTCTGGAACGTGGAGAAGGACCAGGAACCGGTGGAGGAGGCGCAGGACCTCGGTGCCGACGGCACCGCCCCCGGCGGTGCCCCTGTCGCGCCGTCGGACGATCCGGCGGCGGTCCTGCCCGCCTCGGACCCGCGGAGCCGTGTCGGACTGCTCCCCTACGACGTGCGGACCCGCACGGCGAGGGGCCCGAAGGAGGCGAGCCTGCTCGTCATGTTCGGTCCCATGCTCCTGTCCCTCGTCCTCATCGGCGGTGGCGCCCTGGCCGGGATGGCCGGCTTCACGTCGCCCGTCACCGACTTCCTCTCCACCCCGGTCATCGCGCTCCTGATCGGCCTGCTCGGCACCAGCTTCGTCGCCCGCCGCACCATCGGGACCAAGCGCGTCGAGGAAGCCGTCGTCGGCGGTTTCCGTGAGTCCGGGCAGATCCTGATCCTCACCGGCGCCGGTGGCGCGCTCGCCGCCGTCGTCGCCGCGAGCGGCATGGGCGACGTCCTGGGCGGCTACTTCTCCGCCTCGTCCGTGGCCCCGCTGCTCGTGGTGTGGGGCATCGCGGCCCTGCTCCACGTGGCTGTCGGGTCGGTCTCCATCTCCGCGATCACCGCGGCCGGGCTCCTGGCGCCCGTCGCACCGACGCTGGGACTCGACCCGGTCCTCATCGCGCTGGCCGCCGGCGCAGGATCGCTGTTCTTCGTCCACGTCACGTCCAACACCTTCTGGCTGCTGCAGTCCATGCTCGGCCAGACCACGCGGGGGACCTTCAAGACCTGCTCCATCGGCGTCTCCGTCGCGTCCGTGGTGGCGCTCGGGTTCACCCTGATCCTCAGTCTCTTCCTCTAGAAAGGGCACCGTGACTACCACTGACCAGGTTGCGCCGCTGAAAGGCATCCGCGTCCTCGAACTCGGCAACTACATCGCGGCGCCCACCGCCGGCCGGCTGCTCGCCGACTTCGGCGCCGAGGTGATCAAGATCGAACGCCCGCGCACCGGCGACGAGCTGCGGAACTGGCGGCTGGGCTCGGGCACCACGTCCATGCTGTACCGGACCATCAACCGGAACAAGAAGTCGATGGTCGTGGACCTCCGCACCGACGAGGGCCGCCGCTGCATCCTCGACCTCGTCGGGCAGTGCGACATCGTGCTCGAGAACTTCCGCCCCGGCACCCTCGAGAAGTGGGGCCTCGGCCCGGCGGAGCTCGACGCGGCGAAACCGGGCATCATCGTCACCCGGATCTCCGCCTTCGGGCAGACCGGCCCCATGTCCTCCCGGCCCGGCTTCGCTGCCGTGGCCGAGGCCTACGGCGGCTTCCGCCACCTCGTGGGCGATCCGGACCGGCCGCCGGTCCGCGTCGGTGTCTCGATCGGCGACTCGATCGCCGGCCTCTACGCGGCGTTCGGGTCCGTCATGGCACTCTTCGCCCGCGAGCGGGACTCGGGCATCCAGCGGCCGCCCCTCGACCACCGCATCATCGACGTGGCACTCAACGAGGCGATGCTGTCGGTGATGGAATCACTGGTCCCGGACTACAGCGCCTACGGCCTCCAGCGGGAACGAACCGGCGGGAGGATGGAGGGCATCGCGCCGTCGAACGCCTACCTCTGCTCCGACGGCGGGAGCATCGTGGTCGCGGGGAACGGCGACAGCATCTTCAAGCGCTACATGCAGATCATCGGGCGTCCCGATCTCGCCGACGATCCCGGGCTGGAGAGCAACGCCCAGCGCTGGGCGCGGCGCGACGAGCTCGACGCCGCAATCGGCGAGTGGTCCGGCCGGCACACCGCCGCCGAGGCCCTCGCGCTCCTCGACCAGGCCGGGGTTCCCTCCGGGCCCATCTACACGGCCGGGGACATCGTCGACGACGAGCAGTACCGGGCCCGCAACATGGTCCAGCACCTCGACGTCTCCGACGGGGAGAGGACCCTGCCGGGCGTCGCCTTCCCGGGCATCATGCCCGTTATCGGCGGATCCTCGCTGGCGATCCGCAACCTCGGCCCCGACCTCGGCGCCGACACCCACGACATCCTCGTCGGCCTGCTCGGCAGGACGCCCGAGCAGGCCGGCGACTTCATCGCCCGAACGGAACTGGAGACCGTATGAACACCCCCGACTCCCGCGCAGTCCTCCGCGACGTCACCCTCCGCGACGGCCTGCAGCTCACCGGCGGCATCCTCCCCACGGCCAGGAAGGCGGAGATCGTCCGCGAGCTCCTGGCCACCGGCGTGACCGCCATCGAGGTGGGCTCCATGGCCCGGCCGGACCTCGTGCCGTCGATGGCCAACACCGTCGAACTCCTCGAGCTGCTGACCCCGGAGGAACGGGCGTACTGCCACGTGTGGGTCGCCACCCCGGGCAACGTCCGCCGGGCGCTCGCGGCCGGCGCGCTGCACCTGCAGTACTGCCTCAGCGTCACCGACGCGCACAACCTCGCGAACATCGGGCGCACCACCGAGGCGAGCATGGACGCGCTGCCCGAGGCCGTCGGGCTCGCGCATGCCGCCGGGGCGACCATCCAGCTGTGCCTGGCCACCTCCTTCACGTGCCCCTTCGAGGGCGACGTCGACCCGCAGCGCGTCCTCGACCTGGTGCGCGATCCCCGCGCCGAGGGCACCGACGGCGTCGTCATCTGCGACACGCTGGGGCAGGCCTCTCCCGGCGAGGTCGGCTCCCTGATCGGGAAGGTCCGCGACACGGGCCGTTTCGAGGAGATCGTGTTCCACGGGCACGACACCTGGGGGATGGGGGTGGCCAACGCCCTGGCGGCGACCGACGCCGGCGCGACCATGATCGACGGCGCCCTCGGCGGACTGGGCGGCTGCCCGTTCGCACCGGGCGCCTCGGGGAACACCGCCACCGAGGACCTGCTCTTCGCGCTCCGCCCGGACTGGCTGACACCGGACACGTTCGCAGCACTCGTCCGCCTCGGCGAGGGAGTCACCGCCGAGGTCGGCGAGGCGAGCCACTCCAAGGCGGCCCAGGGAGCCCGCTCGGAGGCCAAGGCGTTCGGGTGGGTCCTGCCGAAGGACGCCGCCTAGCTGCCGCCGCCCGGCGACGGCCGCTGCGCCTCGCCGGGATGCCTGCCCCCGAGCATCCTCGTGATCTGTTCGGCAGCCGCCAGGAGGTCCTCCACCCACTGCTCGCACACCTCGAGGGGCATCCGGAGGGTCGGCCCCATCACGGTGACGGCGCCGACGAGATCCCCCTGGGAGTCGAACACGGGGGCTGACAGGCCACTCGCCCCCGACTGCCGCTCGCCCGTGGTGATCGCGTAGCCGTCCTCGCGCGCCCGGTCGACGGCGGCCCGGAGGGCCCGGCTGTCGGTGATGGTGCTGTCCGTCAACCGGTCCAGCGACTCGGCCTCGATCTCGGCGAGGAGCCCCTCCGTCCATGCGAGGAGCACGCGTCCGGCGGATCCCGCGTGCAGGGGCAGGATCCGGCCCACCTTCATCTCCCGGCGCAGCATGTGGTGCGTCTCGGCCATCGCCACGCACACCCGGTAGTGCATCGAGGACTCGAAGAAGCACGCCGTCTCACCCAGGCGGTCCCGCAGGTCGGTCAGGACCGGCTTCACGATCTCCAGGCGGTCGAGGTCCTGGGTGGCCGGAGCGGCCCAGAAGGACATCTTGAGCCCCACCCGGTAGTGGTCGCCCACCCGGTCGAGGAAGCCGTTGGCCACCAGGTTCCCCACGAGGCGCTGCACCGTGGACGTCGGGAGCCCGGTCGCTTCCCTGATGTCGGTCAGGCTCAGTTCCGGGCGGCGCAGGGAGAAGGCATCGAGGATGTCGCTGATCTTCTTCAGGACCAGCAGTGGCGCGGACGAGGACGCGGGGGAGACCATCCCCCCATTCTAGGGAGACGATCCGAACCGGCCGGGTCAGCGTGCGTCGTCCTCCGGCTGCGACTGGGCCGGCTCGTAGCCGATGAGCCAGTGCAGCCCGTGGCGGTCGACGACCTGCCCGTCCGAGGCACCCCATGGCTTCGGCGCCAGGGGGTCGACGACGGTCCCGCCCTCGGCGAGCCGGTCGAACCACGCCTGCAGGACGGGTGGCTCGGCGGTGCCGAGCAGCGACAGCATCAGCCCCTCGCAGCGCAGGGTCGTCTCGCCTGCCGCGGCATCCGATCCCGCGAGGGCGACGACGCCGTCGAGCACCCCGTGCGCCACGGCGTCCGGCGGCCCGTCCGTCCTGGCGAAGTCCCCGTACGTGAAGAGGGACACCTCGCCGCCGAACACCTCGGCGTAGAAGCCCAGCGCTTCCCGCGCGGTCCCCGGGAAGCTGATGTAGATCTGTGGTGCAGACATCCTGCGCTCCTCATGCCACGGTGTGGCGTCGCTCCGACCCTACCTTCGTCCGACGCAGGATGGACGGGGCGGGCGGGCAGGATTCATCGCACTCGGGCATCATGCTGCCGGTCAGGCGTCGCCTGCTCTCCGAAGGGCCGTCAGGCGGCAGGCGGCCTGGCCAGCAAGACCTCGCCGGCGCCGTCGAGCAGGACGCTGCCGGCGCCAGCCGGAAGCAGCCAGGTGCTGCCGCGGGGAGCGGGCCGGCCACCGATGCTGACGGCACCGTCGCTGACGACCAGCACCGCGAAGCCCGGATCGAGGGGAACCTGCCCCTGAACGGGGACGCGCTCGAGGCGGAAGAAGGCATCGGCGTCGGGCGGGAACACGGAGCCCATGGGCGGCGCCGTCCGCACGAGGCCCGCGAGCGCTTCGCGGGAGACCGCCGTCCGCTGTATGGCCGTCAGGGCGACGTCGAACCCGAGGCCCAGGTGGCCGTCGGCCGTGCCGTCGAGCGCGAAGTCCCGCCACTCCAGCAGGATCGAGAGGTCCTCGGGCTGCTGCAGTTCCAGCAGCAGCACCCCGGCGCCGATCGCGTGCAGCACGCCCGGCGGCACCCACACCACATCGCCCGGCGCGACGTCGACCTCGTGCAGCAGTCCGAGGAGCGCATCGACGTCCTGTGCCTCGACGAGGGAGGCGAGTTCCGCTTCGCTAACATCCCGCGTGAGACCGAGGTGCACCGTGCCACCCTGCAGGATGTACCAGGCCTCGGCCTTGCCGTGGTTGTGCCCGAGCTGCCGGGCGGCGAAGGCGGCGTCGGGGTGGGCATGCACGGGCAGGCGCTGGCCGGCGTCGAGCAGTTTGACCAGCAGCCGGACGTCACTGCCCCAGCGGGCTGCGTGCTCCCTCCCGAGCCAGTACCCGGGATCCGACGAGACGGCATCGCGCAGGAGCGTGCCGTCCGCCAGGCGGGTGAGCCCGAGGTCCGCCTCGCCGAAGATCGTGGTCGTCGAGCCGATCCAGTCCTCCGGCTCGAACTCGGCCGCGGACGGTTCGCCGCGGAAGGCGGAGATGCGCGCACCGCCGCGGTAGAAACGCTCCGGCGGCCGGTTCGAGGGCAGCCGCTCGATCATGGCTGCGGCTCCCGCACCGGCGCGTGGACCACCAGGAAGCCACCCACGAAGCTGTCGCCCAGCCCGATCGTCGTCGGCGTCATGGTGTCGATCCGGAAGGCGGGCACGCCCACCGAGCCCGGAATCATCCGCTCCACGCCGTCCACCACGTCCTCGCCCCGCACGCTGTGCGAGAGGAGCGCCGTCGCCTCGAAGTCGGCCGCCGTGAAACCGTCGCCCAGCCGGAAGCGCGTGGCCGCCATCTGCACGGCGTTCGCGACGGCGTCGCGGTGCCGGCCGGCGGCGGGTCCGATGGCGATGGCCCAGTGCTGCGTGTGCACCAGCAGCGCCGGCACCGGGATGAGGCTGTGCACCTCGAGGAGGGCCGCGGCGACGTCCTTGGCGTTCAGCAGGTCCACGGGACGCGCCACGTACTCCTGCAGCTCGTCCTCGTTCATGCCGTACACGTCGATGCGCGGCAGCAGGTGGGTCCAGATCCGCTCGGCGAACCGCCGCACGTAGAAGCCGGCATCCTCGTAGTAGACGAGCGCGTCGGACGGCAGGCGGTCCATCGCCGTGTCGAGTTCGGTGAGGCGGCGCTCCAGGAGGTCCTCGTCCTGCATGGTGTTGAAGCCCGAGACCAGCAGGGCCCCGGCGTCCTCGAGCGCTTCCCCCAGTTCCGGCGCGATCGCCATGCTGCGGTTCGGCGGATCGTTCGCGAAGATCAGCCGGTTCGACGACGGCGACACGATCTCCCCGTCGTCGAGCCGGATGACCGTCCCGGCGGGGTACTGCACGATCAGGTGCGGATCGAGGGTGTCCTCCGTCGCGGAACTGACGTAGGACATCGATCCCGGCAGCAGCCGGCGCACGTTGTCGTCGATGCTGACGAGGTGCTGGACGCTCGGGATCCCCAGGCGGTCGAGCGCGATGCCCGCCCGCACCCCGGTGCCACCGAGGGTGATCTCGGTGGCGAAGCGTTCCGAGAAGTCCTTGACCACGTCGGAGGAGACCACGAAGCGCTCGCCGCCGGCGCCGTCCCGGACGAAGGCGAGGATGGTCACCACCAGCGACCGCTCGTCGACGATCGGTGCCATGGTGGTGAGCTCCGCCCCGCGGATGCCGAACCGCGAGGCCAGGGCTTCGACGACCGCCGCATCCCAGCGCACCTCGTAGTCGACGGTCCCGCCGAGCCCGAGCACGAGCGTGGTTCCCATGGCACCGATCCCCTTCCCGTTCTCCGTCGCGTGGTCGCAGTCCTCAGTACAGTTTGGCCTTGCCGTCCGCGCCGAACAGTTCGATCTTCTCCGCGGCGGTGACCTTCAGCGCCGCGATGGCCTCGGGCTGGATGGCGTTCGGCTCGCGCAGGCGCTCGTCGGTCCCGAGGATCCGCCGCATGGCGTTGTGGTAGGAGACCTTGATGTCGCTCGAGATGTTGATCTTGTTGATGCCCAGGCTCACGGCGCGCGCCAGCTCGCTGTCGGGGTTCGCGGAGCCTCCGTGGAGGACGAGCGGGATGCCGACGGCCGCCTTGATCTCCTCGAGGAGGTCGTGGCGCAGCTCGGGGTTCTTCTCCGCGGGGTACAGGCCGTGGGAAGTGCCGATCGCGATGGCGAGGCTGTCCACGCCGGTCTCCTTCACGAAGCGCACGGCGTCGTCGGTGTTCGTGTAGATGATCTCCGCGGCGCCGGACTCCCCGTAGCTGTCATTGGCTCCGATGGTGCCGAGCTCACCCTCCACCTGGATGCCGACGGCGTGCGCCGCCTCGACGACCTTGCGGGTCAGCGCGACGTTCTCGTCGAAGGGCAGCAGGGAGGCGTCGATCATGACCGAGGTGAAGCCGGCCTGGATGGCGGTGATCATCTGCTCGTAGGTTCCGCCGTGGTCCCAGTGGATGGCCACGGGGACGCTGGAGCGGTGGGCGCGGCTGCGCATCGCGGCGATCAGGTCGGTGGTGATGTGGGAGACCTCGTCCGGGTGGATCGCGATGATGACCGGGGCCTCCTTCTCCTCACTGATGTCCATGACGCCGTTGAACATGGCCCAGTCGCTGATGTTGAAGGCGGGGATGGCGAAGTTGTGTTCGTTGGCGATGTCGAGGATGGACTTACCGGTGTACAGCACAGTGATTCTCCTTGATAGATGACGTGCGCGGGATGGATCGGACGGGGGACAGGGGTCAGCTCTTGACCGAACCGGCCGTGAGGCCGCTGATGAAGTAGCGCTGGAGCACCAGGAAGAGGATCAGCACCGGGATGGACCCGAGGATGCTCATCGCCATGATCTGGTTCCACTCGTAGGAGTGCTGCCCCATGAGGAGCTGGATCCCGATGGGCACGGTGCGCATCTCGGTGGTCCGGGTGAGGGTCAGTGCGAAGAGGTACTCGTTCCACGCGATCATGAAGGTGTAGATGCCGACCGAGACGATGCCCGGCACCGAGATGGGCACGAGGACCCGCCAGAGGGCGGTGAGCGAGCCGGCGCCGTCCACGCGGACGGCCTCGTCGAGTTCGCGCGGCAGGGTGTTCAGGTAGCCGGTCATCATGATGATGGCGTAGGGCAGCGTGAACACCATGTAGGTGAGGATCAGGCCGGGGTAGGTGTTGTAGAGGCCGAGCCCGACGACGAGCCCGAAGTACGGGATCAGCAGCGTGATCGGCGGGACGGCCTGGACGCTGATGATGACGACGTTCAGCACCCGCTTGCCGCGGAACTCGAAGCGGCTGAACGCGTAGGCGGCGTGGATCGCGACCAGCAGCGTCAGGATGGTCACCGCGCCGGCCACGAGGTAGCTGTTGAAGAAGAACCGGAGCGTCTCGGAGTCGGTGAGGATCGCTGCGTAGGCGTCGAACGAGAACGAACCGGTGATCAGTCGCGGCGGGAGCTCGAAGATCTCCGTGTTCGACTTGAACGAGCTCGAGAGCATCCAGAGGACGGGCCCGGCGGCGAAGACGGCGCCGAGAATGAGTCCTGCCAGCACTCCGGAGCGGGCCAGGCGGGTCCGGCCTTGCGTGGTGAGCGCCATGTCAATCCCTTGCTTTCTGGTGGCGTACGTAGAGCACGGCCAGCACCATCGACAGCAGCAGCACCAGGACGGCGGAGGTCGCCGCGAGCGAGAAGTCGTAGTTGGCGAAGGCGAGCTTGTAGGTGTAGGTGCTGAGCATCTCGGTGACGTCGATCGGCCCGCCGCCGGTGGTCAGCCAGATGAGGGCGAACTGCTGCGAGGTCCAGATGAGGTCGAGCAGCAGCAGGCTGACGATGATCGGGCGGAGCTGCGGGATGGTGACGTTCCAGAAGCGCTGCACGGGGCTCGCGCCGTCGATGCTCGCCGCCTCGTGCAGATCCTGCGGGATGCCCTGCAGGCCCGCGAGCAAGCTCACCATGAAGAACGGGTAGCCGGCCCAGATGTTGATGAACGTCACCGTCCCGAGGGCGAGCTGCGGGGAGGCGAGCCATTCCACGTCGGTGTCCAGCAGGAAGTTCACGATGCCGTTGGGGGACAGGAGCATCCTCCACAGCACTGCGATGACGGCCGCCGTGAACAGCCACGGCAGGACGTACAGGGCCCGGAAGAACGCCCGGGACGGTGCGCTGATGAGGCGGCTGTTGAGCAGCATCGCGAAGGTGAGTCCCAGCACGAGGTGCGCGGCGACGCTGATGAGGCAGAAGTAGAGGGTGTTGCCCGTGGCCTTCCAGAAGCCCGGGTCCGTCAGCACGGTGACGTAGTTGGCGATCCCGGTGAACTCCGAGGACGACTTCAGGATCACGTTGTCCTGGAAGGAGTAGCCGACGACCATCACGATCGGCACGATCATGAGGACGAGCAGCAGGATCAGGGTAGGGGCCAGGAAGCCGTAGGACTCGCCGGCGCGGCGGAGCTGGCGGCGCTTCCTGGGGGGCTGGGCTCCGTTGACCAGGGTCTCGGGGTCGGGAGCGGTGAAAGTGCGGATGCTCATGGGGACGACCTTTGTGGGGGATCGGGCACCGCGTGGGGACAGCGATGCCCGATCCGGTGGGTGGAGGACCTAGAACTCGCCTTCCCATTCCGTCTGCGCCTTCTCGAGCGCCTCGGAAAGGGACTGCTGGCCATCGAGGGCGGACTGCAGCTGGGCACCCAGCTGGCGCATCAGTTCCTCGGCCACGGGCAGGCCGACGAACTCGTTCGCGGGGTAGCCCGCCTGGTAGATGTCGAAGGCCTTCTTGAACAGGTCGTCGTCCTCGACGAACGCGGGCACCGATTCGGTGTTGCCGGGGAAGGCGTTCGCCATGGTGGAGAGCTCGGAGTTGGTCTCCTCGCTCATCAGGAACGAGACCAGCTTCGCGGCCGCGTCCTTGTGCTCGGAGTTCTCGGCGACGCCGATGCCCCAGGAGGCGTAGGGGATGCCGCGCTCGCCCGAGTAGTCGTCGGCTGCCGGCACGGCGGAGATGGAGAAGTTGAGGTCCGGATTGGTCTCGCGGATCAGGTTGATGTGCGCGAGGGAGTCGATCATCATGCCGACGCGGCCGTTGGTGAACTCCTCGACCTTGTCCTGCTCCTTCATGGTGAAGCTGCCGGGGGCGATCACGCCGTCGTCCCAGAGTCCGCCGATGAAGTCGACGGCGGAGGTGACGTCCTCGTTGGTGAGGTCCGGCTGGCCGTCCTTCAGCATGGTGCCGCCCGAGGCCCAGGCCCAGGACATGACGTCGTTCTGCACGCCGTTCGGAGCCTCGAGGGAGAGGGGGAGCACCCAGCCGGAGGCGTCGCCGTCGAGGTCGGAGACCTTGCCGGCCGCATCGGCGAACTCGGTGCGGGTCTCCGGAGGTGCTGCCACGCCGGCCTGGGACAGGAGGTCGTCGTTGGTGAACATGGGATAGACGAAGTTCACGACCGGGACCATGTAGGTCTTGTCCTCGACCTTGACCTGGCTCACGAGCTGGCTGTCGTCGAAGCCGGCCTCGTCCAGGAGCGGGGTCAGGTCGGCGATGACACCCTGCTCGGCGAAGTCGCTGACCCAGGCGCCGTCCAGGCCGACGACATCCGGCATGGTCCCGGAGGCGGCTCCCGCGAACAACTGCTCCTTGGTGGAGGCGTAGGGGCCGCTGACGAGGTCGACGGTGATCTCGGGGTTAGCCTCCTCGAACGTATCGATGAGGGCGCGGAACTCGCCGTCGGGAAGTTCAGGTTCCCACCACTGGGCGAATTCGATGGTGACATCTCCGCCCGCTTCCTCGGCGCCGCTCGAACCGCCTGAACCGCAGCCGGTGAGCGCGACGATCGATACCGCGGTGGTGGCAATGCCCGTGAACAGGGTGACTCGGTTACGCATACGCCGATGGGTGGACATCAGGTCTCCTCGTTGAGATAGTGCAGGATTTCGCTCGCTTATGCTGTTTCTTGCGTCTTTCACCACGATTGTGCGCCTGCTCCTGCTCCTCCGTCAAGAGTTATGAGTCGCGATTACGCGTCGGATCGGTATCGGAAGCCCGCTCAAGGCGCCAGAGTCTGCAGTTTCATGCGGTTATGCTGCATCTTCTGCAGGGCGTGTGTTACGAATGGGTGCATGACTTCGCAGGAACTGCAGCGCTCGCGGCGCCTACCGGCGGGCAGGAAGGCCGATCTGGCCGCCTACGTCGACGAGGTGGGACGGGTGACGGTCGCGGACCTCGCCGCCCATTTCGATGTGTCCATCGACACCATCCGGCGGGACCTCGACCAGCTCGACCGCGAGAACGTCCTGGTCCGTACCCATGGAGGGGCCGTGAGCGCCGCCGAGCGGGCAGGGCGCGACCGGGAGATCGACGTGCGGCTCAGCATGCAGACCGCGGAGAAGGAGGCGATCGCCCAGCTCGCCGTCGAACTGGTGACCGACGGATCGGTGCTGATGATCAATGCGGGCACCACGAGCCTCGCCGTGGCGCGGGCCCTGCGGAACCACCGCAACCTGACCATCGCCACGAACAACCTGCGCATCCCGGCCGAGATCTCGCCGGCGGTGTTCCGGGATCTCTATCTGTTCGGCGGAGCCGTGCGCACCCTGACCCAGGCGACCACGGGTCCCGTGACCCTCAGGATGAACGCGAACACGCCCGAGGTGGACATCCGCTGCGACATCGCGCTCATCGCCGTCGGAGCCGTGGACGCGTCCGGCTACTCCGCGTCCAACCTCGGTGACGCGACGATGATGGCCGACATGGTGCGCCGGGCGGATCGCACCGCCATCCTCGCGGACTCCACCAAGCTCGGCCGCCGGCTGTTCGCGCAGATCGTCCCGCTGGAGGGTGCCGACTACCTGGTGACGGACAAGGCTCCCGACCCCGCGCTCGCGGCGGCGCTCGAGGCGGCGGGGGTGACGGTGCTGGTGCCCGAGGCGGGCTGACTCCCAGCCCCGCCCCGCCCCGGGCCGCGGACCGGCCTGCTAGGAGCCCGCCTTCTCCTCGATGATCTTCACGAGCGCGGCGTCGTCGAGCTTCTGCCACGGTGAGGCGTCCGAGCCCTGCACGGCGGCTTCCGGGCTGTCGCTCTGGCTCCACCACTTCGCCTCGTACACGCGGCCGTCCACGAGGATGCGGGCGCCCCGCTCGTACACCGTGGCCGGATCCCACGCGGGGTACAGGTCGGCGGGAGCGGTGACCGCGGGGACGGGACGCTCGTCGGGCAGCACCGGCCCGAGCAGCGTCCAGGGGGTCTCCTCCGCCTGCAGCACCGGATCGTTGGGCAGGTCGCCCTGCGTCCAGTACTTCGCCACGTACACGTTGCCCTGCCACACCACGCGGTCGTCCTCGCGGTAGGTGCCGACGTCGGACCAGATCGGGTAGGGGCTCGTCTCGGGATCGTCCTCGACCAGGGCCTCCGGCGACTCCTCGGCCACCGGCACCTCGGCGAGCGTCGCTGCGCGGCCGGTGAAGCCCTCACCGAGCAGCGGTGCGAAGAGCATGCCCTGCTGGTCGACTCCGCTGCACGCATCGGAGACCACGGTGGTGTCGGCGTAGTTCTCGCTGCAGGTGCCGTCGCGGTTGAGTGACCACATGGACATGCGGCCCACGCCGCGCTCGGCGGCGAACGTGTTGAAGGCCTTCGCGTCGTCGAGCGTGAAGACCTCGCCCTTGACGTCGTTCTGCCCGATCATCGGGGTGAGGCCGATCTTCCGCCACGCTGCCTGCGGCCCGAGCTCCTTGCCGGCCCGCTCGTACAGCACCTGCACCTGGCGGTGGGTGGCATCGGCCGCGTTCTGCGACGCCGTGAGCATGTCGGTGCCCTCCGGGCGGCTTCCCCCGTAGTCCATGGTCATGACGTTCACGCCGGCGAGGTCCACCCCGGCCTCGAGGAACTGCGCGACGGCGGCGGTCCCCTCGGCGGTCAGTCCCGTGGGCGCGACCGGCAGGGTCAGCCAGACATTCAGGGGGGTGTCGGTGTCGGCGCGCTCGGCCTGCAGGGCGGCCATGGCCTCCGCGCGGCGCTCCCCGGCGGCGGTGTCCTTCAGGTTCTCGCCCTCGATGTCGAGGTCCACCGTGGACAGCGAGTACCGGTCGACGACGGCTTCGTACGCGTCCTTCAGGTCCTCGGGGTCGGTGCACGCGGTCGCGAGCTCGTCGTTGAGCAGGCCGCCGAACGAGACGGTCACCTCGCCGCCGTCCTGCACCAGGCGGGCCACGCGCCGGTCGAGATCGAGCGCCACCTCTGCCTCGTCGAGTCCGTAGAAGGTCCCCCACGACGGCTCGCACGGGTCTGTCGTCGAGGCCACGATGAAGGACAGCATCACCGAGTTCCCCGCGTCCGCGGACGGGACCTCGAACGCGTAGGCGGGTGTGGCCGTCACGTCGACGTAGCCGGCGAAGAAGGCACCGGTGCTCTCGGCGGACTTGGCGTCCTCCCAGCGGTTGAAGCCGGTGAGGCCGCCGACGGCGACACCGCCGAGCACGACGGACAGGACAGCGAGGCGGACGACGGACAGCTTCCGGCCAGGAAAACGAGCAGACACAGGAACCCCAGATGACAGCCTCGAACGAGGCGGGAGAGCGCACTTCGGATGCGCGAGACGCTTGAAGCGTAGGGGAAAAAAGGGCCGCCGTCACCCCTGTCACTAACGCCGAACCGATGCGGGCCGATGGTGGAGAGTGACGCTGTCTGCCGCCGGGGCGATGGAAGGCGTTCACCCGTCCCACGACCGCCGAGGAAGCAATGTCCAGATCCCGCGATGCCGCCGAGTACCGAGCCTCCAGACGACAGGCACGTGCGCAGTCCGACGCAGCGCCGGCCGATGCGGCCGGCGCGTCCGCGATGCCGTCGTCGCCCGCCGCCCAGACCGCCATCCTCGAGCTGGCGGCCGCGGCCGCCCCCGATACGGCACCGCCACGCCGACGCCAGTGGGGTGCCGAGCGGCGTTCGGAGCCGCTGTCGATCGTGCACCCGACGCCGTCCTCGCGGAAGATCGCCCTGGGCCGGCTCGGCATCGTCATCACGGTGCTCGCCTGGCTCACCTACATCGTCACGACGATCCTGCGCCAGTTCGCCAACAACCCGAACGCGGGCTTCCGGTTCCAGGTGGAGGCGACGTCGTACCTGATCGTGGTCACGTTCCTGACGTTCTCCGCGCTCATGTACCTGCTGGCGCGCCAGGGTGCGCTGTACCGGTTCCGGGACCACAAGCGCGTGCCACGCGGTGAGCTGGACCGCCACTTCGCCGACCACCACGAGGGCATCACCGTGCTGGTCCCCTCGTACGCGGAGGAGCCCGCGGTGGTGCGCGCGACGCTGTGGTCCGCCGCGCTGCAGGAGTTCCCCAACATCCGCGTGGTGCTGCTCCTCGACGATCCGCCGCACCCCACCGACCCCGTGGTCCGCCAGCGCCTCGACGCCACCCGGGCGCTGAGCTTCGAGATCGAATCGAGCCTCCTCGAGCCCTCCACCCGCGCGACCGCGGCACTGGCCGCGTTCGAGGCGCGACTGGCCGCCCACGACGGCGACGACGCGTCGTGCTCCGAACTGCCGGCGGTCATCGCCGCCTACGAGGACGCCGCGGCGTGGCTCGAGGACATGGCCGACGCCGAGCGCGTGGAGGACCACGTGGACGAGTTCTTCGTGGACCTCGTGATCATGGGCCTGGCGCGCGAGCTGCGGCTCACCATCTACGCACTCAACGCCGCCCATGCGCAGTCCCAGGCGCCCGAGCCGGCACGCGTCCGCGAGCTGTACGTGCGGCTGGTGCGGATCTTCAACACGCGGCTCGAGACGTTCGAGCGGAAGGCGTACGCGTCCCTGTCCCACGAGGCGAACAAGGCCATGAACCTCAACGCCTACATCTCCCTCATGGGGCAGCGGTGGCAGAAGGAGCACACCGCCGCGGGGACGGTGCTGCGGCCGATGGGTGCGGCGGACGGCGGCGACGTGGCCGACGACGTCCTCGACGTGCCCGACTCGACCTACCTCCTGACCCTCGACGCCGACTCGCTGCTGCTGCGCGACTACTGCCTGCGGCTCGTGCACCTGCTCGAATCCCCTGGCAACGAGCGCATCGCCGTCACGCAGACGCCGTACTCGTCCTTCCGCGGAGCGCCCACGCGCATCGAGCGGGTAGCCGGCGCGACGACGGACATCCAGCACATCCTGCACCAGGGCATGTCCTACTACGGGGCCACCTTCTGGGTGGGTGCGAATGCCGTGATCCGTAAGCGCGCGGTGGAGGACATCGTCGAGGTCGACAATGTGGGCGGCTTCGAGATCAAGACGTACATCCAGGACCGCACGGTCATCGAGGACACCGAGTCCAGCGTGGACCTCGGCACGCACGGCTGGACGCTCATGAACTACCCCGAGCGCCTCAGCTACAGCGCCACGCCGCCGGACTTCGGCTCCCTCGTGGTGCAGCGGCGGCGCTGGGCCAACGGTGGCCTGCTGATCCTGCCGAAGCTGTGGAACCAGCTACGACGGCGCCGCCACCTCCGCGAGCAGGTCCTCGCCCGCGAGGTGCTGCTCCGCGTCAACTACATGGCGTCCATCGCCTGGGCGAGCTTCGGGCTGCTGTTCCTGCTCGCGTACCCCTACGACAGCAGGCTCCTCAGCCCGGTCGTCTTCCTGGCCGCTGCCCCGTACTTCCTGGCCATGGGCAGCGACCTCCGCGACTGCGGGCACCGCTTCTCGGACATCTTCCGGATCTACGGCTTCAACCTCGTGCTGCTGCCCGTCAACCTCGCGGGCGTGCTGAAGTCCATCCAGCAGGCGTTCACGGGGGAGAAGATCCCGTTCGTCCGCACGCCCAAGGTCAAGGACCGCACCGCGGCGCCGGGCCTCTACGTGGTGATCCCGTACGCGATCGTGGCGTTCTCGCTGCTCACCCTGGCCCGCGACGTGATGGAGCAGAACTGGGGCAACGCCGTCTTCGCGGGGCTCAATGCGCTGCTCGCGGCCGGCGCCATCCGCGCGTACATCGGCATCAAGAACTCGATGGTCGACATGGGGCTCGGCGTCCTGAACTGGCTGTACGTGTCGCCGCGGAAGAAGAAGGTCGAGGAGTCGAAGGTCATCGCGAAGACGGCCGAGGAAGCCGACTGGGAGTCGATCCTGTACCACGGCGACCGCCGCCTCAACCGGGACCTGCGGTCCGGCAACGACCGCCGTCGACGTGCGGGGGTGCGGTAGGGCACCTGTCGGCTCCCGCGGCTCCACCTCGGGAGCCGCGGGATCGTGTCGTCCGCGCATGAAGACGCCCCGGGAGTCCATTCCGGGGCGTCTTCGTTCTCCTGCCGGCGGGTATGGCGCTCAGCGCTGCAGTGCCGGCCGCTTCGGGTTGAAGGCCCAGCCCGGGAGGAGGAACTGCATGCCCACCGAATCGTCCCGGGCGTCGAGCCCGTGCTGCAGATACAGTTCGTGGGCGGACTGCAGAGCGTCCCGGTCGAGCTCCACGCCCAGGCCGGAGCGGGCCGGCACCTCGATGTAGCCGCCTTGGATCTGCAGCGGCTGCTTCGTGAGTGGCTGGCCGTCCTGCCAGATCCAGTGCGTGTCCAGAGCCGTCACCCGTCCGGGTGCTGCCGCACCGACCTGGGTGAACATGGCCAGGGAGATGTCGAAGTGGTTGTTCGAGTGGGAGCCCCAGGTCAGCCCGAAGTCGTCGCACAGTTGCGCCACCCGCACGGAGCCCTGCATCGTCCAGAAGTGTGGATCGGCCAGGGGGATGTCCACGGCGTTCGAGCGGATGGCGTGGGCCATCTGCCGCCAGTCGGTGGCCACCATGTTCGTTGCCGTCTGCAGTCCCGTGGCCCGCTTGAACTCCGCCATGACCTCGCGACCGGAGAAGCCGTTCTCCGTGCCGCACGGGTCCTCCGCGTAGGCGAGGACGTCCTCCAGGCCCGAGCACAGCCGCACGGCTTCGGCCAGCGACCACGCGCCGTTGGGATCGAGGGTGATGCGAGCGTCGGGGAAGCGGGCGGCGAGCGCCGTGACCGCAGCGATCTCCTCGTCGCCGGCGAGGACGCCGCCCTTGAGCTTGAAGTCCTGGAACCCGTACCGCTCCTGTGCGGCTTCCGCCAGTGCCACGACGGCGTCGGGCGTCATCGCTTCGCTGCGCCGGAGCCGACCCCACCGGTCCGACGGGTCGTCGCCGTCGAGATAGGGGAGATCCGTCGCTCCCGCATCACCGACGAAGAAGAGGTAGCCGAGCATCTGGACGCGGTCGCGCTGCTGGCCGTCGCCGAGGAGTTCCGCGACGGGAACGTCCAGATGCTGCCCGAGCAGATCGAGCAGGCAGGACTCCAGGGCGGTCACGGCATGGATGGTGGTGCGGAGGTCGAAGGTCTGGAGTCCCCGCCCTCCGGCGTCCCGATCGGCGAAGGTCCGGGCGACGGTCCGCAGCAGGCTGCGGTACGCCGCGACCGGTCGACCCGCGAGGAGTGCCGCAGCATCCTCGATCGTGGCGCGGATCGCTTCACCGCCCGGCACCTCGCCGAGGCCCGTGCGTCCGTTGCTGTCCGTCATGATCGCGATGTTGCGGGTGAAGAACGGGCCGTGCGCGCCACTGAGGTTCAGCAGCATGCTGTCGTAGCCGGCGACCGGGACGACCTCGACCGATGTGATGACAGGTGCCTGATCGGACACGGTTCAGCCCTCAGCCCGGACCGTGCCGTCGATCCGACGGTTCAGCGACCACGGGTTCGCATCCTGCAGCGCTGCCGGAAGGACGGCGTCGGGAAGATTCTGGTAGCTCACCGGACGCTGGAAGCGGGCGATGGCGAGCGTCCCCACCGAGGTGGAGCGTGAATCCGATGTCGCAGGGAAGGGGCCGCCATGCACCATGGCGTGGCCCACCTCCACCCCGGTGGGCCAGCCGTTGAAGAGGATGCGCCCGACCTTGCGCTCGAGCACGGGCAGGAGGTCCGCTGCGGTCGGATGATCGCTGTCCGCCGCATGGACCGTCGCCGTCAGCTGGCCCTGCAATGCTTCCAGGCCCATGCGCAGCTCCTGCTCGCTCGCGTAGCGGACGAGGACTCCCGCTGAGCCGAAGACCTCCTCCTGGAGCGTCGGGTCGGCGATGAAGGTGCTGGCCGAGGTACTGAACAGGGCAGGTGCGGGGGCGTTCTCGGTATCGCCCGGCCGACCTTCCGTGACCAGGTCCACGCCGTTCCTCGTCCGGAGATCGTCGATCCCGGCCTGGCAGGACGCGGCGATCCCAGCGGTGAGCATGGTGGCACCCTGTGCGTCGCCGAGCAGGGAAGCGGCCGCGGAGACGAAGGCGTCCCCGTCGGCCCCGACAGGCACGAAGACCAGTCCGGGATTCGTGCAGAACTGGCCGGCCCCCATGGTGAGGGAGGCGACGAAACCGGCAGCGAGCCCCTGCGGGTCGGCGAGGAGTGCTCCCGGCAGGGCGATCACGGGATTGATGGAGGACATCTCGGCGTAGACCGGAATGGGCTCGGGCCGCGCTGCCGCTGTCGTCATCAGGGCGATGCCTGCGGCGCGCGAACCCGTGAAGCCGATGGCCTTGATGCGCGGATCGGCGGCCAGCGCCTGCCCGACCGAGGCCCCGGCGCCGAAGACGAGGGAGAAGACGCCTGCCGGCAGGCCGCTCTCGGCAACCGCCTGGCTGATGGCCTGGCCGACGAGCTCGGCGGTCCCGGGGTGAGCGTTGTGGGCTTTCACGACGACGGGGCACCCGGCGGCGAGAGCCGAGGCGGTGTCGCCGCCTCCTGTGGAGAAGGCCAGGGGGAAGTTGCTGGCTCCGAAGACGGCCACCGGACCGAGCGCGATGTGCCGCTGGCGGATGTCGACCCGCGGCACGGGCGAGCGGTCCGGTTGTGCGGGATCGATCCGGGCCTGCAGGTGGTCGCCGTTGCGGACGACGCCCGCGAAGAGGCGCAGCTGGCCCACGGTGCGGCCGCGCTCACCGGACAGGCGGGCGGCAGGCAGTCCCGTTTCCAGGACGCCGCGTTCGGTCAGTTCGTCCCCCAGCGCGTCGATGGTGTCCGCGATGCGCTCGAGGAGGGCGGCCCGCACCTCCGGGCTGGTGGCGCGAAACACGTCGAAGGCCTCGGCTGCCGCCGCCGTCGCTGCCTCGAGCTCGCTTCCGGTCACCAGGCCGAAGGCCGGCTCGAGGTCCTGCCCGGTGGCCGGATCGACGGCACGGATGGTGCCGGCGGATCCGGTGACGGGGGTTCCCGCGATGATGGATCGGCCGGTGACGGCGGGGCGGGTCGTGGTGTCCATGGTCGTGCTCCTAGCTGATTCGCTTGATCAGGCCGGCGAGTTCCGCGCGGTCGGCCTCGGTGAGATTCTGCAGGGGCGGCCGGACGGGCCCGCCGTCGCGCCCTACGCAATCGAGGCCGGCCTTGATGATCGACACCCCGTAACCCTTCACCCGGTCGCGGATGTCGAGGTAGGGGATGACGAAGTCGTTCAGCTTCTCGTAGACCGCGGTGCGGTCCTGGGCGATGACCGCCTTGTAGAAGGACAGCGCGAATTCGGGGACGAAGTTGAACATGGCGGAGGAGTAGGTGCTGACGCCGAGTTGGAGCAGCGGGAGCGCGAAGGTCTCCGCCGTCGGCAGGCCCCCGATGTAGATGAGACGATCCCCGACGCGGGCGTAGATACGGGACATCTGTTCGATGTTGCCGATTCCGTCCTTGAAGCCGATGAGGTTCGGATTGCGGCTCGCCAGGATGTCGACGGACACGTCGGTGAGCACCGCGTTGGCCCGGCTGTAGACGATGACGCCGAGGGACGTCGAGGCACAGACGGCGCTGACGTGTTCGATCAGGCCGGCCTGGTCCGCTTCGGTGAGGTAGGGCGGCATGAGCAGGATGCCGTCGGCTCCAGCTGCTTCGGCAGCCCGGGCGTGCTCGATGGCCGAGAACGTGCCGCCCGTCGCGGGAGCGATGACGGGGACCTTGCCGGCGACCTCGTCCACCGCGACCCGGACGACGGTGTCGAGTTCCTGTGTGGTGAGCGAGAACCCTTCGCCGGTGCCGCCCGCAGCGAAGAGCCCGGCGACGTCGAAGCCGGACTGCCAGGCCAGGTGCTCCCGGTAGCGCGTCTCGTCGAATTCGAGGGTCGGCGTGAAGTGCGTGACCGGGAAGGAGAGCAGACCGGACTTCACGGTCGTCGCGAGTTCAGCCGGATTCAGTGGAGCCACGGGGATGTCCTTTGGGATGCGGCGCTGCAGTGCGCCGGGAGGGGGGTGGAATGGGTTCAGCGTAGGGATGGCCGGACGAGGGTGTCCAAGACCGGCTTCGCATCCGCGGATACCTGACGGGTATCGATGGAGGGCAGGGACCTGTTTCGGTGCATCACTGTTTGTCGTCGCGCAGCCGCGGTTTGACCGAATGCACGGCGCACCCGGCCTCGAGGATGACGCGCTGCGCGGTACTCCCCAGGAACAGCTTTCCCACCCGGGAGCGCCGCCGCACCCCGATGACGACCAGCTCGACGTCGTCCTCGTAGGACAGATCGATCAGGGCGTCCGCGGGATCCTCGTCGGCCCGGAGCGGATGCAGGCGGGCTGTCGAGCCGGCGGCAGAGGCCTGGGCCAGCAACTGGCGGATCTCCGCGTCGGCCTCCGGCGTCTGCTGATCGGCTGCCGGTCCCACGACGAGCAGGTCGCAGCTGCGCAGGAGCGCTTCGCTGATGGCGGCGAGGGCGGCGGTTCTGCCCTCGTCCGTTGGTACATAGCCGACAAGAATGCGCATGCGGTGCTCCTGGGATAGCGGATCGGTCTAGGTCACGGGTGTCAGCAGGGTGCCGTCCGCGAGGTATTGCCGCAGGTTCTTCAGGGTCAGGTCGGCCATGGCGGCACGGGTCTCGTGCGTGCCGCTGCCCAGATGCGGAAGGAGGACGACGGACTCGAGGGCCATCAGTTCCGGCGGCACCGCGGGTTCGTCCTCGAAGACGTCGAGTCCCGCTCCTGCCAGGGCGCCGGTGGTGAGGGCCTTCACGAGCGCACTCTGGTCGACCACGCTTCCGCGCGCGACGTTGATCAGGTAGCCACGTGACCCGAGGGCGCTGAGTTCGGGAGCCCCGATCAGATGGTGCGTCGAGGCGCCCCCTGCGGCGGCGACGATCAGGACGTCGGAGGTCTGGGCGAGCTGCAGCAGGGACGGTACGTATTCGTAGGGACTGCCGGTCACCTCCGACCGATTGTGGTACCTGATCGTGCAGTCGAAGCCTTCGAGGCGTCGGGCGATGACCGACCCGATTCTTCCGAGGCCCACGATGCCGACCTGGCGGTGGCTTGCCTGGGTCGCGAGGGGGAAGTTGCCCTTCGTCTGCCAGTCGCCCCGGCGGACGAAGCGGTCAGCGGCGCTGATTCCCCTCAGCACGTCGAGGTAGAGTGCCAGCGCCGTGTCGGCCACGCAGTCGTTGAGGACCTCCGGTGTGTTGCTGACGGCGATACCCCGTTCGACGGCCTGCTCGACGTCGGTGGTGTCGTAGCCGACGCCGAAGTTGATCACTGCGCGGAGGTTCGGCAGGGCCTGCATCAGGTCCGTGCCCACGCCGGTGCGGCCTGACGTGACAGCGACGGTGATGCTGCTCGCGTGGTCGGCCAGGAACGCGCTCCTGCCCGCGCCGGCGGGCAACTCCAGGGCGTCGTGGTCGCGGGTGATCGCGGTCTGCACCATCGGCATGAGTGGACCCACTTGCAGCACTGCATTCTGGACTGTCATGAAACGAGACTAGATTTTGTATCGATGCACTAACAACACGAAAGTAGCATCATCTGATACCTCGGAGGCATGGATGGTGAGATCGATGGCGGAATCCGCGGAATGGCGGCGATGAGTGGCGCCGATCACAGCCCGAGGGGGCATTTCCGGCTGGAATCGGCGCATTTCGGGCGTCTTGACGGGTCTGGGGCCTCTCGCCATGCTTCTAGGACCAGCACGGCCGTCGTCCATTCGGGCGGATCCCGCAGCACAGGCACCCAGACACCAGCCTGCTACACACCCGAGGAAACCAATGAAGTCTTCTTCTGCATCGCACGCCCCGCGATCGAATCCCGTCATCCTTTCGACCGTCGCGGTGGGTAGCGCGCTCCTGCTGAGCAGCTGCTCCGTCGCCAACTCGGAACAAGCCGAAGGTGACGGTGCAGCAGCATCGGACACCATCCGCGTCGTCCTCTCCCAGGAGCCACCGACCCTGGAGGCCTGCGAGGCGAACCTCACCTCCACGGGGGTCGTCGTACGGTCCAACGTGACCCAGCCACTGGTCGAACGGAATCCGACGACCGGCGACCTCGAGCCCCTGCTCGCCACGGAGTGGGAGGCGACCTCGGACACCGAGTGGACCTTCAAGCTCCGCGACGACGTCACCTTCCATGACGGCACGCCCTTCACCGCGGAAGCGGCCGCCTTCACGATCGACCGGGCGGTGAACTCGGATCTCGGGTGCAACGTGGAGGGTTACGTCTTCGGTGACGACGACCTCGTCGTCGAAGCCGTCGACGACACCACGCTCACCGTGACGACGGCCACGCCGGACCCCATCCTCCCCCTGCGCCTGTCCTTCGTGGAGATCGTCCCGACGTCGACCAGCACCTCGGAGAAGGTCCGCGAGCCGATCGGAACGGGCCCGTACGCGATCGAGCAGTGGGATGCCGGCCAGCGCATCACGCTCGCCGCGTACGAGGACTTCTGGGGAGACGCCCCGGCCTACTCGAAGGCCGAGTACCAGTGGCGCTCGGAAGGAACCGTTCGCGCCGCGATGATCACCAGCGGCGAGGCGGACGTCGCCATGGGCATCGGGCCCGACGACGGTGTCGGCGATCTCGGGGTCAGCTACCCCAACAACGAGACGATCGCACTGCGCCTGACCGGCGACATCGCCCCGCTCGACGACATCCGCGTCCGGGAGGCCATCAACTACGCCATCGACAAGGAGACCATCGTCGGCAGCCTGTACGAAGGCACCGACAAGGTCGCCGCACAGCTCGTCCCCGCGGGCATCGTAGGTCACGACGAGGACCTCGAACCCTGGCCGTTCGACCTCGACCGCGCCAAGGAGCTGGTGGCGGAGGCCAAGGCCGACGGTGTCCCCGTGGACACGAAGATCACCCTCGTCGTGCGGAGCGCGCAGTTCCCCAAGGTCACGGAGCTGTCCCAGGTCCTCCAGGAACAGCTCAGCCAGGCCGGCCTCAACGTCGAGCTCAAGACGGTCGAAACCTCCCAGCACCTCCAGTACCAGCTGCGGCCCTTCGTCACGAACGAAGGCCCGATCGCACTCCTGGTCCAGCACGGCAACCAGGCAGGAGACGCGGCGTTCACCGTCGAGCAGTACATGCTCAGCACCGGTGCCCAGAGCACGTTCGGGACCCCGGAATTCGACGCTCTCATCGCGGACGCCGGGCTGACCGAGGGAGAGGACCGTCAGGCGGCCTACGAGGAGGTCTTTGGCTACCAGAACGAGAACGTCGTGCAGTTCGCCACGATCGCCCACCAGACCGGCATCATCGGGAAATCCGCGAACGTGGACTACGAGCCGAACTCCTCATCCGGGGACGAGCTGCGCCTGTCCGAGATGACCCCGGCCAACTGATCACACCCTTCACCGGACCGAGGACGGAATCATGCTCGTCTACCTGAGAAAACGCATCATCTCCAGCCTGTTGCCGCTCGTCGTCGTCGTCGTCGGGGTCTTCGCGCTCGCAAGGCTCACCGGCAATCCCGCGAGCCTCTACCTGCCGCTGAATGCGACCGACCAGATGCGAGCGGACTTCACGGCCCGGCAGGGCCTGGACCAGCCATTGCTGGTCCAGATGGCGGACTACTTCGGTGGCGTCCTCCGGCTCGATTTCGGTGAATCGCTGCGCACGGGGGAGCCCGCCGCCGCGATGGCGCTCCGGGCGTTCCCCGCGACCCTGCAGCTCGCCGCGACCACGATGGTGATCGCCATCGTGGCCGCGGTGCTGGTGGGATGCTGGGCTGCGCTCAAGCCCAACGGGATCGCCGACCGCATCTCCAGTTTCGTGTCCATGGCTGCCGCGTCCATCCCGGACTTCTGGCTGGCCATCGTCGGGATCTGGATCTTCGCGATCACCCTCGGGTGGCTCCCGACGTCGGGGGTCAGCGGTGGGGAGGCGTGGATACTGCCGATCGCAACGCTCATGCTGCGGCCCTTCGGCGTGCTCGTCCAGATCGTCCGCGGCGCCATGGTGTCGGCCCTCTCCGAGCCCTACATCAAGCTCGCCCGCAGCAAGGGGGCCAGTGACGCGCGGGTCGTGAGCCACCACGCCCTCCGCAACGCCGCAGCCCCTGCCCTGACGGTGGCCGGCGACCTGACCGTGGGCCTGGTCAACGGCGCCGTCGTCGTGGAGACCATCTTCGGGTGGCCCGGCATCGGCAAGCTCATGATCGACTCCATCCTCCAGCGGGACTTCGCCGTCCTGCAGGCAGCGGTCCTCATCACGGCGATTGCCATCTTCGTCCTGAACATCCTCATCGATCTCGGCTACGCACTGCTCGACGCCCGCGTCCGACCCACCGTCAAGGCCTAGGAGGAACCATGGCTACGCCTCTGTTGCAACCCGAAGGCCACCAGCATCCCGAGACCGACCCGCCCGCGCCGGCCACCGCTCCGGCCGCGGACATCCGCCCGGTCCCGGCGCCTCCGGCACAGGACCTGGGGGACAAGAAGCTGTCCCTCTTCCGGCTGCTGCTGCGCGACAAGTTCGCGACCCTCGCCGCTCTGGTCCTGGTGTTCGTGGGACTCGTCGCGGTCCTCGGGCCGATGCTCGTCGGGGATCTCGCCACACGGCAGGACCTGCTGGCCGCCAACAAGCAGCCGTTCTCGCTCGAGGACGGCTGGGGGTATGTCCTGGGCAGCGACTCGCTCGGCCGGAGCATGCTCGGCCGCCTGGTCATCGCGACGCGGACCACCATCTCCGTCGCGCTTCCCGCCGTCGGGATCGCCCTGGTCATCGGTTCACTGTGGGGAGTCTGGGCCGGCTACCACCGCGGCCTGCGGGAGACCATCTCGATGCGGATCGCCGACGTCATCATGAGCTTCCCGTCGCTGCTGCTCGCCGTCGTGGTGCTGTACGTCTTCAACCCCAGCCTCGGCAACATCATCCTCATCCTGGCGATCACCCGGATCCCGATCTACCTCCGGACGGCGCGCGCCGAATCCGCTGAGCTGCAGAGCCGCACCTTCGTCGATGCGGCCCGGACCTTCGGTTCCAGACCGACCGCCATCATCGGCCGGCACGTGATCCCGATCGTGCTGCCCACCCTGCTGACCCTCGCGACGCTCGAGTTCTGCTACGTCATGCTCGCCGAATCGTCCCTGAGCTTCCTGGGCATCGGTATCCAGTCACCCGATGTCAGCTGGGGCCTGATGGTGTCCCAGGGCCGCCAGTACCTCCAGACGGCGTGGTGGCTCTCGATCTTCCCCGGTCTGGCGATCGTCATCACCACCATCGCTGCGAACATCCTCGCGGCCTGGCTGCGCATCGCCACGGACCCCGCCCAGCGCTGGCGCCTGTCGCTACCCCGCACACGTGGAGGCCGCCGCTTCGGTACGGCCCTGAAGGGAGCTACCAAGTGAGCACCATCGATACGGCATCCACCCCGAGCCCCGTCCTGGACGTGAAGGGACTGTCCGTCACGCTCCGCACACCGCGCGGAACCGTCCGGGCGGTCAACAATGTCAGCTTCCAGGCCCAGGCGGGGAAGACCCTGGCGCTGCTGGGCGAGTCCGGATGCGGGAAGTCCATGACCGCGAAGGCCATCGCCGGTCTCCTCGACCCGGTGGCCGAGGTCGAGGAGGGGCAGATGATCCTCGACGGCCATGACCTCGCCACCATGACGGCGCGGCAGCGCCGGAAAGTCGCCGGTCCCCAGCTCGGCATCGTCTTCCAGGACGCCCTCACGGCCCTGAACCCCGTCTACAAGGTGGGGACCCAGCTGGGTGAGGCTTTCCGCATCCACCAGAAACTCTCCGCCCGGCAGGCACGCAGCAAGGCCGTCGAACTGATGCAGAGAGTCGGCATCCCGGAACCGGAGTCCCGGGTCGACGCGTACCCGCACCAGTTCTCGGGCGGCATGCGCCAGCGCATCCTCATCGCCATGGCGGTGGCCCTGAACCCGAGCCTGCTGATCGCGGACGAACCCACGACAGCCCTGGATGTCACCATCCAGGCCCAGATCATGGCGTTGCTCAGGAGCCTGCGGGAGGAGAACAACCTCGCGGTCGTCCTCATCACCCACGATCTCGCCGTCGTCGCCGAGGAAGCGGACACGGTCGCCGTGATGTACGCCGGGAACGTCGTCGAGACGGGGACCGTGGCCGAGGTCTTCGCGAATCCCCGCCACCCCTACACCAGGGGCCTGCTCGAGTCCGTGCCGGTGGACGCCGTCCGCGGGTCCACCCTGTCCTCGATTCCCGGGAACCCCCCGGAACTGCACAACGTCCCCTCGGGGTGCGTCTACCAGTCCCGTTGCCCGCTGGTGCAGGAGGTCTGCAGGATCACCCGGCCCGAATTGCTGCCGGTCCGTCCGGCGTCCGCCACTGCCGCACCGGGCGTGCACCATCCCGGCACCGTCGCGCAGGCGGCAGCCTGCCATTTCAGCGAGGAGCTCGCGCATGTCTGAAACACTCGTCGGAGCCGTCCGCGACCAGCAGCCGCCGTTGCTGGACGTCAGGGACGTGACGAAGACCTTCCACGTCGCCAAGAGCCCCTCGGGCAACAACCGCCTCCGTGCCCTGGACGGCATCAGCCTCACGCTCGGCCGTGGCGAGACGCTCGGACTCGTGGGGGAGTCCGGGTGCGGCAAGTCGACGCTGGCGCGGACGCTGATGATGCTCGAACGACCCGATGCCGGCACGGTCCTGTTCGACGGCACCGATCCTTTCGCGATGCATGGCAAGGAACTGCTGGCCTGGCGGCGCCGCGTCCAGATGGTGTTCCAGGATCCCTTCGCGTCACTGAACGCGCGCATGACCGCCGGTGAGATCATCTCCGAACCGTGGCGGGCGCACCGGGACATGTACCGTTCGTCGAAGGATCGTGAGGCCCGGGTCCACGAACTGCTCCACCTGGTGGGCATGCGCCCCTCGGACGCGCGGAAATCCCCGCAGGAATTCTCCGGTGGCCAGCGCCAGCGCATCGGCATCGCCCGCGCACTGGCGCTCGACCCGGACGTCATCATCCTCGACGAGCCCGTCTCCGCCCTGGACCTCTCCGTCCAGGCGCAGGTCCTGAACCTGCTCAACGAACTCCAGGAACGCCTGGGCGTGTCCTACATCTTCATCTCGCACGACCTCTCGGTGGTCCGCTTCGTCGCCGACCGCGTGGCGGTGATGTACCTCGGCCGCATCATCGAGACCGGAACCGCCGAGGAGGTGTTCGACAGCCCCCGCCACCCCTATGCGGCGGCCCTCACCTCCGCCTCGCCCCGGCTGGACCGCTCGACCGCGGGACGGGAGAAGATCATCCTCCGCGGTGAGATACCCTCCCCGCTCGATCCGCCATCGGGCTGCCGCTTCCGCACGCGGTGCTGGCAGGCACAGGACATCTGCGCCGAACAGGCACCCCCTGCGGACCAGGCCCCGGGCAGCCCCCTGCACCTGTCGGAATGCCATTTCCCGCTCGACACCATCCGGGTGCGGAGTGGGGAGCTCACCCCGACCCCTTGAGCCCCGCCGACTACGCCCTCATCGGCGCGGTGATCTTCGCGGCGACCGCGCTCCAGGCCTCCATCGGGTTCGGCATGGGCATGCTGGCCGCCCCGGTGATCGCCCTCGTCGATCCGCACCTGCTGCCCGGCACGGTGATCCTGCTCGCGCTCATCGTCACCGTGCTGGTCACCATCCGGGAGCGCGTGGACCTCGATCTCCACGGGGCGGGGTGGGCGCTGGTGGGACGCATCCCGGGCAGCGTCGCCGGGGTCCTCCTCGTCGTCGCGCTCCCCGGCCCGGGTCTGTCGCTGCTGGTGGCCCTCGCTGTCCTGTCAGGGGTCGCGTTCGCCGTGCTGGGGTGGACACCGGCGCCCAGGCGGAGGAACCTCATCGCGGCGGGAGCGGCGTCCGGGGTGATGGGAACCGCCACGTCCATCGGCGGTGCCCCCATGGCACTGATCTGGCAGAAGCTCGACGGCGCACGGCTCCGCGGCACCATGAGCGCCTTCTTCATGGTCGGCAGCGCCGTGTCGCTGGGCGGCCTCGCGATCGCCGGCGCGATCACCCGGGAGATCCTGCTCCTCGCCCTGTGGATGGTCCCGGTCGTCCTGGCCGGATATGTGGCCTCGCGCTACCTCAACCGGTTCCTGGACCAGGCCCGGCTCCGACTCCTCGCGCTGACCGTGTCGGCCCTGGGAGCCGTCCTCCTGCTGGGCCAACTCGTGCTCGGCTGATTCAGCGGCCCGCGCGGACCACATTCACCAGGGGCACCCCGTCGGCCAGGCGGGCGACATTCGCTGCGATGTCCGCCGCCCGCCGCTCGAACGTCACCGACGCGTGTCCGGAGTAGTGCGGCGTCAGGACGACGTTGTCCAGGGACGTGAACGGATGCCGGGCGGGTGGCATGCCGCCTCCTGGAGGCGCCTCCCACCACACGTCGATCCCCGCGCCCGCGATGGATCGGTCGCGCAGGGCGGCGAAGAGGGCGCCTTCGTCCACGATCGGGCCCCGTGCCACGTTGATCAGCAGCGCCGAGTCCTTCATGGCGGAGAGCTCGGGGCCGCCGATCAGGCCTCGCGTGGCCTCGTTCAGGGGTGCCGAGATGACGACGACGTCGGATGTCGCCAGCAGCCGGGTCAACTCCGCCGTCGATCCCACCCAGTCGAGGACCAGGTCGGCAGGCGTCGGTCCCTCGGGATGACTCCGCACCGCGTGTACCCGCATGCCCAGCGCGGACGCGAGACGCCCCACCTCGGTGCCGATGGAGCCGAGTCCCACGAGGCCCAGCACCTTTCCCTCCAGCGTGGGATGGAACGGCACGTCCGGGGACGTCGCGATCGTCCTCCACACGCCCGAGCGCATCTCCCGGTCCACTGGGAGCACCCGACGTGTCAGCATGAGTGTCACCATGAGCACGTGCTCCGCGATCGGACGCGCATGGTGGAAGGTGTTCACCACCGATGCCTCCGGCCGGAGAGCGTCGAGCGCGATCTTCTCGAAGCCGGCACCGGTGACGTGCACCATCCTGACGCTGTGGGCGGCGGACGCCAGCTCCTCCGGGAGGCGGGAGCAGACGACGACGTCGGCGTCGCCCAGTGCCTCGAGCTGCTGCGTCGGATCCGAGTCGGCGGCCATGACCCACTCGTGGTCCCCGGTGGACCGCAGGACGGATTCGAACCGGCTGATGATCGGATCGGTCACGACCACCTTCAACGGGGAGCGGTCGCGGTTCACCACCGGGGGCTCGCCGGCTCGAACTCCGGGTGGAGGCTCTGCATGTACCCGGTGTCGTCGCGGCTCCGCAGCCCGCACTCGAGGTACTGCTGGTGCAGGGAGTGCAACGCGTCCTCGTCGAGTTCGACGCCGAGTCCCGGCAGGGTGGGCACGGCGATGGAGCCGTCGATGATCTCGAGCGCGCCGGGACGGATGACGTCCTCGCCCGGTTCCTTCCACGGCCAGTGCGTATCGCACGCGTAGTCGAGGTTGGGTGTCGCGGCGGCGAGGTGGACCATCGCCGCGAGACTGATGCCCAGGTGCGAGTTCGAGTGCATCGACAGGCCGAGACCGAAGGTGTCGGTGATCGAGGCCAGCCCCTGGGAGCGCCGCAGGCCTCCCCAGAAATGATGGTCGGACAGGATCACGTCCACCGATCCTGCCGCCACGGCCGGTGCTACATCGGCGAAGCTCACGACGCACATGTTCGTCGCCAGCGGCATGGGGACACGCTGTCGGACCTCGGCCATGCCCGGGATCCCCGGCGTCGGATCCTCCAGGTACTCGAGGATCCCGGCGAGTTCCGTCCCCACTTCCACCGAGGTCTCCACGGACCATGCGGCGTTGGGATCGAGCCGGAGCGGTAGCTCGGGGAACTCGGCGCGCAGGGCCCTGATCGCCGCAACCTCCTGGTCGGGAGCGAACACGCCACCCTTGAGCTTCAGGGCCCTGAACCCGTAGGTGTCGACCATGGTGCGTGCCTGCCGGACGATGCCCTCAGGATCCAGCGCCTCCCCCCAGGAATCCGGGGCGGCGCCGGGGTGGTTCGCCCATTTGTAGAACAGGTAGCCGCTGAAATCGACGGCGGTCCGGATGGCTCCGCCCAGCAGGTCGCTGACGGGACGGCCGAGGAGTTTGCCCTGGATGTCGAGGGCTGCGACATCGAAGGGGGACAGGACGCGGTCGGCGGTGCTCGATCCCGTGACCATCCCGCTCATGCCGTGGCCGCCCTGGGTCGTGTCGGCGGCCAGGGCCGCCGCGACGCGGGCCCTCAGCTCGTTGATGTTGAAGACGTCGCAGCCGAGGACGGCATCCGCAGCACGGTGGAGCCGGGCAAGATGCGCCTCGTCGCCGTACGTCTCGCCGAGACCGGAGACCCCTGCATCGGTGGTGACCTGCAGGATGGCGCGCAGGGCGAAGGGTTCGTGGACTCCTACCGTGTTGAGCAGGGGTGGGTCCCTGAACGCCACGGGCGTGATCTCCACGCGGGTGATGGACACGAGTCCGAGCGAGGTTTCCCGGGCGATGTGCTGACTCACTGTGTCTCCTACGGATGGAAGCGTCGACGCTGCTGCTCTGAGTCGACGGTAGGCCAGGATATTGATGCGCGTCCAAGCTAATGTGGACACCACCCGATGCAGGAAGGGTATCGATGTTCACTCTCATTCAGCTCCAGTCCTTCGTCGCGGTCGCCGAGGAGCTGCACTTCGGAGCAGCCGCCGAGCGCCTCAACATGACGCAACCTCCGCTGAGCCGCCAGATCCAGATCCTCGAGAGGGAGGTGGGGTCGCAGCTCTTCGACCGCAGCAGCCGGCGGGTGGAGCTGACCGCTGCCGGCACCGTGCTGCTCCCGAGTGCGCGGCAGATCCTCGATCTCGCCGCCAAGACCGAACTGGACGTCCGCCGGGTGGCCAACGGCAGCGCCGGATCGGTGACCATCTCGTACACGGCGATCGCGGGCCAGACCGCACTGCCGCAACTCCTGCGCCGGACCGCCGAGGAGCAGGCCGGAGTGTCCCTGGTGCTCCGCGAACTGGTGTCGACCGACCAAATGGACGGGCTGGTGAACGGCAGCGTGGACATCGGACTCCTGCGCCCCATCGTCGTCCGGCCCGGCGTCCTGACCCGCCCGATCATGCAGGACCGCCTGGTCATCGCGACACCCGCGGACAGCGACATCGCGGTGGACGGCGACTCCCTGCCGTTGAGCGCGCTCAGGGACAGCCCGCTCATGATGTACTCGACGGCCGAGGCGCGCTACTTCCACGACCTCGTGCTGCGGCTGTTCTCCAGCGCCGACGTCCACCCCCGGATCACCCAGTACGCGAGCCAGGTGCCCGCCCTGCTCGCCTTCGTGCAGGCGGGCCTGGGGGTGAGCCTCGTTCCGGCGTCGGCCCGATCCTTCGCCCCGGCGGACGTCCGGTTCTACGAGATCGAGGACTCACGCACCGTCCGCAAGCTCAACCGGGTCGAACTGGACGTCGCGTGGAACGAGAACACCACGAACCCGGCCGTCCTCAAGCTCCTGGACCTCCTGCCCTGAGCTGCGGGGTGCGGGTGCCGGCCTCAGGTCCCGCAGTAGGTCGTGTATCGCCCGAAGTCTCCCGGTGCCCCGGCGGCGTAGCGCTCCAGGCCGGGGCGCTCGTCGAAGGGTGCGCGGACGACGTCGACGAGCCGGTCGAGCGGCTCGAGGTTCCCGGCGGTCGCGGCCTCGAGGGCCTCCTCGACGAGGTGGTTCCGCGGGATGTACACGGGGTTCGCGCGGTCCATCGCGTCCGCGTCGGGGCCGAGCGCGAGCCAGCGCGCGGCCCAGGCGTCGAAGGCTGCGACGTCGAGCACCGTGTCCCGTGCCGGCCGGGCGTCGCCGCGGACCACGGAACCGAGCCCCCGGAAGAAGGACGTGTAGTCCACGTGGTTGTCCTGCAGGAGGGTCAGCACGTCATGGGCCAGCGGGGAGGCGACCTCGTCGGCGACGTCGTCGGGCAGTCCCAGCTTGGTCCTCATGCCGGCGAGCCATGCGCCGCTGTAGCGGGGGCGGAAGGTCTCGAGCGCACCGACGGCGAGCTTCACCGCCTGCTCCTGGTCGTCGTCGAGCAGCGGGACCAGCGCCTCGGCGAGCCGGGCGAGGTTCCACTCGGCGACGATCGGCTGGTTGGCGTAGGCGTACCGGCCGCCGTGGTCGATGGAGCTGTAGACCGTGGAGTAGTCGAAGACGTCCATGAACGCGCAGGGACCGTAGTCGATGGTCTCGCCCGAGATGGTCATGTTGTCCGTGTTCATCACACCGTGGATGAAGCCGGCAAGCATCCACTGCGCCACGAGCGACGCCTGCACGGCCACGACCGACTCGAACAGGGCCAGGTACGGGCGGTCCGTGGACGCAGCCTCCGGGTAGTGCCGGCTGATGGCGTGGTCGGCGAGGCGCTGCAGGAGGTCCTGGTTACCGGTCGCCGCGGCGTACTGGAAGCTGCCCACGCGGAGGTGGCTGCTCGCGATGCGCGCCAGGACGGCGCCGGGGAGCATGGTCTCGCGGCGCACCGCACGCCCGGTGGCGACGACGGCGAGCGAGCGGGTCGTCGGGATGCCGAGCGCCTGCATCGCCTCGCTGACGATGTACTCGCGCAGCATGGGGCCGACGGCGGCGAGGCCGTCACCGCCACGGGCGAACGGGGTGCGCCCGGACCCCTTGAGGTGGAGGTCGCGGAGTCGGCCCTCGGTGTCGGTGAGCTCGCCCAGCAGCAGCGCCCGCCCATCACCGAGCCGCGGGTTGAAGCTGCCGAACTGGTGCCCGGAGTAGGCCTGGGCCACCGGCGTGGCGCTCTCCGGCACCGCGGTGCCGAGCAGCAGTGCCAGGCCCTCGCGGGTGCGGAGGAACTCCACGTCGAAGCCGAGCTCGGCCGCGAGCGCTTCGTTCAGGGCGAGCAGCTGCGGCTCGGGGGCCTCCTCCGCCTGCCAGGCCACTGCCATCTCGGGCAGTTCCCGCGCGAAACGACCGTCGAAGGTGACCCTGGAATCTGTAGGCACGCTCATCTCACCACCGTACGCCCGGCCCCTCGGGGTCTGTCACGCCCCGCAGCCGGTGCAGCACGCACTTGTGCCCGGCCCGGGTGGCCCTCCCGCTACCGGGAACCCTACGATGGCCGACATCAGGCGCGGCCCCTCGACGGCCGGCACCGACAGTTCCAAGGAGGGTTCGCGGATGCCGAACGGCGACGACGCAGCACGGCGGCTTGCGGAGCGGATCCTGCGGGAAGCCGTGGGCGCGCGCGTCATCTGGGACTTCGACGGCGTCGTCGGGCACACCGAGCCGCTGCACGAGGCGAGCTACCGGGACCTGGCGGAACGGCGCCATTACGAGTTCGCCGACGGTTTCTTCGGGGATCTCGTCGGGCACACCGAGCAGTGGATCTGGGAGCGTGTGATCTCCGAGGGTTTCCCGGCGTCCGAGCAGGAGATTCCCGCGCTGCACAGCGAACGCGGCGAGGTGGTCGCCGCGTCCGCGCTGCATGGGCTGGACCCGTCCTGGCTCGCCGCCTCCCTCATGCCGGCCCTCGACGGCACGGCCTCCGAGCAGGTGGTGGTCTCCAACGGGGATCCGGACCTGATCGCGGCGCTGCTCGGGCAGTGGGGGCTCGCCCGGTTCGTCCGGATCGCCCGCCGCGAGCACGGGCGCGACAAGGAGGCCATCTTCCGCGACCTGTGCGTTCCGCCCTGCGTCGTGCTGGAGGACAGCGACACCTACCTGGCGCTCGCGCGGACCGCGGGGGCCGTCACCGTCGGTGTCCGGCACTCCCACAATCCGCGCGCGGTCCTCGACGCGGACCTCGTCACCCACCTCTGAGGACCGGGGCGGGCTGGTCACACGAGGCTGGTCAGCCCGCCCTGGGCGGCGACCGCCCGCTCTGCGAACTCGGAGAACCGGCGCGTCGCCGGCGAGAGGTAGCCGTGCTTCCGCTGGACGAGGGCGATCGTGTCGTAGAGGGGATCGGCGAAGGGGAAACTCCTCACAGTGTCCTCGCGCCGCAGGGACTCGAGGATGCCGCGGGCCATGAACGAGTCCCCTGCCCCGGCGGCCACGAGGCTGTAGGCCGTCTCCGCGTGCTCGACCTCCATGTCCGCCTCGATCGAGAGGCCCGCCAGGTTCGCCCGGTCCTGCAGTTGCCGCCGGGTGGGATCCTTCCACCCGGCATGCGCGTCGTAGAGGACGAGTTTCGCGGACGCCAGTTCGTGGATGCTCACCGGCCCGGCCTCGGCGGGCCGGGTGGAGGAGATGAAGCGCACCTCGTCCTGCGCCAGCTGGCGCACCTCGAGATGCTCGGTGTCCACGGGCAGCACCACGAGACCGCACTCGATCTCCCCACTGGCCACCGAGGCCGCGACGACGTGCGAGTTCAGCCCGATCATCCGGACCCGGACGCCCGGGTATTTCTGATGGAACTGCACGACGAGGTCCGCGAGGTCGTAGTTGGCGGCGTATCGCAGCACCCCGAACGTCGAGACCCCACCGTTGAGTGTCCTCAGTGCCTGCACGGCCTCGGACCCGCGTCGCGCCGAATTGACGCAGTCCAGTGCATGAGGATGCAGTTCCTCGGCCGCAGGAGCGGGGGAGAGGCCCTTGGAGTTGCGGGTGAACAGCGGCACACCCAGCTCCTGCTCGAGACGTGAGATCAACTCGGAGGCCGATGCCTGGCTGATCCCCAGCTCCCGGGCGGCAGCGCTCAGCGAGCGGCAGCTGTAGGCGGCGAGGAATGCGCGGAGCTGATTCAGCGTCATAGGGAAAGGCTATATCCTGCATCGGCGAAGGGTGGGTTCCCCTATGTATTTCTCCGCCCTAGGCTCTGCGCATGGAACTAGACGCACACCACGCCTCCTTCATCGGAGGTTCCTACGAATGCCTGAAGACCGCCGCGATCGGTGGAGTGCCGGCGCAGCGGCTGCCGAAGGTCGTCGAGACGGTATCGGAGATGCTGTCGGTCATCGAGAAGGGCGGGCGCGACGCCGTCACGGAGTATTCGCGGGTCCTCGACGGGTGGGGCGGAGGCGACGTTGAGATGGACGCGGACTCGCTGCGCCGGACCGGCGACGCCCTGACGCCGGAACTGCGCGCGGCCCTCGAGGCCGGTGCCGAGCGGACGCGGACGTTCGCCGGCCTGCAGCGCCGGCACCTGCAGGACTTCGAGGCGGAAATGATGCCCGGGGTGGTGGTCGGGCACAGGTACATCCCGGTCCAGCGCGTCGGCGCCTACCTGCCGGCCGGGCGGTTCCCCATCCTCGCCAGCGCCTTCATGACCGTGGGCGTGGCGAAGACGGCGGGCGTGCCCACGGTGATCGCCTGCTCCCCGCCCACCTCCCCGACGGCCGGCAATCCCGCGGTGTTCTACTCCGCCTACCTCTCCGGCGTCGACCGCGCCTTCGTGGTCGGGGGTGTCCAGGCCCTGGCGGCCATGGCCTTCGGGCTGCTGGGCGAGCAGCCGATGGACATGCTCGTGGGCGCCGGCAACGCCTACGTGACCGAGGCGAAGCGGCAGCTCTTCGGGCGGGTCGGCATGGACCTGCTGGCGGGTCCCTCCGAGGTGGCCGTCATCGCCGATGACACGGCCGATCCCGTGATCGTGGCGGCGGACCTCCTCGGCCAGGCGGAGCACGGCCCCCAGTCGCCGGCCGCCCTCGTCACGACGTCACGGGACCTCGCCCTGGCCGTGATCGCCGAGGTGGACCGCCAGCTCGTGGACCTCAGCACGCGTGACATCGCCGGGGCCGCCTGGCGGGACTACGGGACCGTCTACGTCGCCGAGGACAACGCGACCGCCGTCGAACTCATGGACGTGCTCGCCCCCGAGCACCTGGAGGTCATCACCGCTGACGACGACTACTTCCAGCAGAACCTGACGAACTACGGCTCGCTCTTCCTGGGGCCCTGGTCCACCGTCGCCTACTCCGACAAGGGCATCACCGGGACCAACCACGTCCTGCCCACCGGCGGTGGCGCGCGGTCCTCGGCGGGACTGTCCGTGTCGAGGTTCCTGAAGCCCCTCACCTTCCAGCGCATCGATCGTTCCGCGACGATGCAGCTGGCCCCCCTGGTGTCCGAGATCTCCGCCTACGAGGAGATGGAAGCGCATCAGCGCACGGCCGACCTCCGCATCACCCGATTCGGGAACGACTCAGCATCGACCAAGGAGCAACCATGAACAGCAGGCGCGCATTCACGTCCTTCGCAGCCGGTGCACTGGGGATCGCACTCACCCTGACCGCATGCGGCGGTGGGGACTCCGGCGGCAGCGAGGGCGGCGGAGGCGACGGCGAAGCCATCGAGTCGATCACCATCGCTACCTCCAACGACGCTCCCTTCTCCTTCACGGACGACGCCGGCGACCTGCAGGGCATCGACGGCGAGATGATCAACTGGATCGCGGACAAGAAGGGCTGGGAGGTCGAGGTCTTCGTGTCCGAGTTCGCCACCCTGATCCCGGCCATTAAGGCAGGGAAGGCCGACGCCGTCGTCGACGCCATGTACATCACCGATGTCCGCAAGGAAGAGGTGAACTTCACGGACACCTGGTACCAGCAGGGCGAAGGCATGGTCGTCCCGGGAGACTCCACCATGACCAGTCGCGACGACGCCAAGGGCACCGTGATCGGTGTCCAGACCGGCACCACCTTCATCGAGCTGGCGGAGTCGCTGGAGCCGGAGGAGATCAAGTACTTCGACTCCCAGGCCGCCCTGCTGACGGCGGTCGAGAACAAGCAGGTCGACGTCGTCTTCACCGACGCCGCCGTCGTCGCCTACAGCCTGGTGCAGAACCCCAACGACGCCATCAAGATCGTCGACCCCTACGAGCCCTACTTCCCCGGCCTGATCGGTGCCGCCGTGCCGAAGGAGAACACGCAGCTGCTGGAGGAACTCAACTCCGGCCTCGCCGAGCTGAAGGCGTCCCCGGACTACATGGAGATCCTGACGAAGTACGGTCTGACCGAGAGCAACGCCGTCGACTGACCGTCCCGTCCCGTTCCACCGAGGTTGAGAGGAAGGTCCGGTCATCGAGTTCATCCAGAGCACGCTCAGCTACTTCCCGCGCCTGCTGGCAGCCGCACCGATCGTCATCCAGCTCGCCCTGGGGGCGATGGCCCTGGCGCTCGTCCTCGGGCTGCTGCTGGCACTCGCGCGGATCTCGAAGTCGAAGATCCTGCGCGGCATCGGCCTGGTGTACATCGAGGTCATGAGGGGCACGCCCCTCCTGGTCCAGCTCGTCTACATCTTCTTCGTCCTGCCCGCCATCGGGGTGAACATCGATCCGGTCCCGGCGGGGATCCTCGGCCTGGGCCTGAACTATGCGGCCTACCTGTCGGAGGTCTTCCGTTCGGCGATCCTCTCCGTCGAGGCCGGCCAGACGGAAGCCGCCCTGTCCCTCGGCTACACGCCCGGCCAGGCGCTGTGGAAGGTCGTCCTTCCGCAGTCCTTCATCGTGTCGCTGGGGCCGATCGGCAACTACTTCATCGCGATGGTGAAGGACACGGCCCTGACGTCGGTCATCGCCGTGACCGAGATCCTGAAGACCGCGAACGTCATCAACGCGCAGACGTTCGAGACGACGCAGGTCTACACGGCGGCCGCCTTGCTGTACCTGCTGATCAGCCTCCCGCTGTCCCGCATCGTGAGTGCCCTGGAGAAGAGAGCGAGGGTCCATGTCTGACGAAGTGATCGTGAGTGCGCGGGACGTCCACAAGACGTTCGTGGTGACCAAGACCCCGAGCCTGCTGCAGCGCCTCCGGGGGCAGCGGCGGGAGGTCAATCGGATCGAGGTCCTGAAGGGCGTGGACTTGGACGTCCACAAGGGCGAGACCGTCGTCATCCTCGGCTCCAGCGGGTCCGGCAAGAGCACCCTGCTCCGCTGCATGAACAAGCTCGAGACGATCGACGACGGCCGGATCCTGGTCAACGGCCACCTCGTGGGATACGAGGAGCGGGACGGGAAGCTCGTCGACGAGAAGGCGTCCATCACCGCGCGGAAGCGGACCGACCTCGGCATGGTCTTCCAGCAGTTCAACCTGTTCCTGAACAAGACCGCCCTCGGCAACGTGATGGCACCCCTGCAGGACGTCAAGAAGATGTCCCGGGACGAGGCGCAGCAGCACGCGCTCGAGAACCTGAAGAGGGTGGGGCTGCTGGACCGGAAGGACAACTACCCCTCGAGGCTGTCCGGAGGGCAGAAGCAGCGCGTCGCGATCGCCCGCGCCCTCGCCATGGATCCGAGCGTCATGCTGTTCGACGAGCCGACGTCGGCCCTCGACCCGGAACTCGTGGAGGAGGTGCTGGCGGTGATCAAGGCGATCGCCGCCCAGGGCACCACGATGGTGATCGTGACCCACGAGATGCAGTTCGCGCGGGACATCGCGGACATCATCGTGGTCATGGACCAGGGTGTCATCGTCGAGAAGGGGACGCCCGACGAGGTCTTCTTCCGGCCGAAGCATCCGAAGACCTACGCGCTGCTCCGGCGGTCGGGGCTGACCGTGGAACCTCCCGGGACGGCCTAGTACCCGGGTTCCGGAGTTCCCTCCCGCTGTCTGGCCGCGACCGGGCGGGCGGCGTAAACTCGTAAGCCACCTGATGTTTCGGGTGCAGAGGCGGAATCGAAGGAGATCGGCATGGGCATCAGCAACATGGTCAAGAACGCAGCGGGCCGCTACCTGGGCAGGTCGGGAACCGGCACCACACCCACCACCGGTCGGACGCGAGGCGGCGGGATGAACGCCGGACGGCGCGGCACGCCGATGCCGTCGGGCAAGGTGGGCGGCATCCTCCGCAACCTGCTGAACCGGAGGTAGTAGCCGGGCCCGGGCGCTTCCCCAGGGAACAGCGCCCGGGCCCGCCGCCGTTCTACCGGACATGCAGATAGAGATCTGGTCCGATGTGAAGTGCCCGTGGTGCTACGTGGGCAAGCGCCGTTTCGAGAAGGCCCTCGCGACTTTCCCGCACAGGGACAGCGTCGAGGTGACCTGGAAGAGCTACCAGCTCGACCCGGACCTGCCCGACCACTACGAGGGCACCGAGCAGCAGTACCTCGCCGAGCGCAAGGGCATCGCCCCCGAGCAGGTCACGCAGATGTGGCAGCACCTGGCGCAGCAGGCCTCGGGTGAGGGCCTGGACTTCGACTTCGACCGCATCGTGGTGGGGAACAGCTTCACCGCGCACCGCTTCCTGCACCTCGCCACGTCCCGGAGTCGGGGTGACGCCGCCAAGGAAGCCGTGATGTCCGCCCACTTCGAGAAGGGTCTGGACACGTCCGACGTCGATGTCCTCGTCTCCCTCGGCACGGGCATCGGCCTCGACGAGGCCGAGATCCGCGACACCGTCGCCGGTGACCACTTCGCCGACGACGTGCGCCGGGACATCGAGGAGGCCCGCACCCTCGGCGTGCAGGGCGTGCCGTTCTTCGTCGTCGACCGCAAGTACGGGATCTCCGGCGCCCAGCCGACCGCACTGTTCCGCCAGGCTCTCGACCAGGCCTGGCAGGAGTCGCACCCGCTGGTGTCCCTCACGCCGTCGGCCGACGGACCGGCGTGCGGTCCCGACGGCTGCTAGCGGTCCACACCGGACGACGGCGGCCGCGCGGCCACCGTCGCGGCGGCCGTCAGCGCCGCGAGGAGCCCCGGGCCATCCTCTTCAGGTCGTCCTGCACGCGCGCTAGTTCCCGCTGACGCTGGAGTTGCAGTTCGTCGGCGCTCGGCTGATGGGGCCGAGCCGGCTCGGGCTCGGGCAGGGTCGGCGCATCCGCCTCGTCCTGCAGGGGATCGAAGAACAAACCGTCGCGGTGCATGAAACCTCTTCCAGCTGTCGGTAGCTGTCCCCGACACTAGCGTGGCCGTGTTTCCGGCTTTTTTCGTACCGCTCGGAGGTCACCCGGCTCCGGAGAGGCGCGCGACCACCGCACCGCCGTCGTCGAACCGGGTGATGGCCCATCCGATGCCGCCCACCGCGTAGAGCGAGACGGGCACCAGTAGGCACCACTCCCGGACCGACCCCGCATTGCCGAGGAGCGGTACCGCGATATTGCCGTTCGGCCGCCACACCTGCGCGATGACCGGCAGGCCCGCCAGGCTCCGCGGCCGCCGGATGCGGAACGGGTACACGGGATTGCAGCCGCCGGTGGTCAGCATGTCGCCGAGGATATGGACCACGACGCCGATGCCGACCGCGAGCGGGAACCAGAACTGCTCCTCGGGGGCGAACGCGGTGACGAACGCACCCGCGGTCAGCCCGACGGCCCACGGCGAGCGACGCATGCTGTCGGGGATGATCTTCAGGGCCTTCGCCGCGAAGGACACGAGCAGGACCGTGAGCAGCCCCGCACCGGGATAGATGGTGCCGAAGTCGGTGGTCCCGACCGTCCAGAGTCCGGCGACGAACGCCACGGCGACGAACGCGGCCACGCCGAGCAGGGAGTGGGTGCCGCGGCGATGGCCGCCGGAGATCGCGCCGACACCGGCGCAGAACAGGTTCGACAGCGGCGGCAGGGAATGGGCGATCGTGGCGCTGTGGTGGTCGGCGTCGGGCAGCAGTGCCGCGCCCGCGGTGACCAGTGCGCCGGTGACGACGCCCACCGGGCTGACATCGAGCAGGCCGAACCCGAGGGTGACCGACTCGGGCAGCGCCGACAGCAGGTGGCCCGGATGCACGTCGATCCGGGTGGTGGCGGCAACCCAGGCGGCGGCGCCGCAGGCAGCATGGTGGGCGCCCATCATGGCGGGGAGTCCTTTCGGTGAGACCACGCCGGGCCGCGGGGAGCGGCCGGCGGTGAAATCCCATCCTGACGCGTGCCACCGTCATTCCTGGAACCGCTGCGGGAAGCGCTAGTGCGGGCGGTCCTGCCGCGTCCGCGCGCCGCGCGTTGTGCCGGCGGACCGCAACCAGGCCTCGGCGTCGTCGCCCGTGCCGGTGGGCAGGTCGATCTTCTCGAGGCGCTTCTGGTAGCTCGCCGTGATGTCCCGTTGGATCCGCAGGCGGGCCTCGTCGCCCGGGAGGGCACGGCCTCCCGCGATCCGGTCGGTGATCTCGATCCGCCGCGCATAGGAATCGGCGATGCGCGCCGCGAGATCGTCGAGCTGCGCCGACTGCGGCTGGTGCGTGGTGGGCGCGGGTGAGCCGAGCACCCGACGGCGGATCCTGGTGACGATCTTCATGGTGCTGACCCCGCTGCTGATCCGGGTCTGCCGCACCCCGTTGTCCGGCGGACCCAGGCGCCGTCGCCGACGCCTGTCCGGCAACACTATCGGAATGACGCCGGACCGTCATCGGTTCCACGAAGTATGTCCCTTCCCTTCACCGGCCTGTCCGTCCTCGACCGCGCACAATCCCGGCTCGGTACTCCCGAGGTGGAGACCCTCCAGCGGGTCGTCGAGCGCGCGCGGCAGGCCGAACGGCTCGGCTACCGTCGGTTCTGGGTGGCGGAGCACCACGGCGTGCCCGGCATCGCCGGGTCGGTGCCCGCGGTGCTGGCGGCGGCCGTCGCGTCCCGCACGACGGCGATCCGCATCGGTACGGGCGGCATCATGCTCCCGAACCACCAGCCCCTGGTCGTCGCCGAACAGGCCGCAACGCTGAACGCGTTGTCCGGCGGCCGCTTCGACCTCGGCATCGGGCGCTCGCTCGGCTTCACCCAGGCCGTGCGGACGGCGCTGCGGGCAGGCAGGGAGGATGCGGACCGGTTCGAGCAGGACATCGCCGAACTGCTCGCCTTCCTCGGCGGCACGGCGCCGGTCACCGCGCGCCCGCAGGATGGTGGGCGCACGCCCGTGTTCGTCCTGGCCACTGGCCAGGGCCTGGACATCGCGGCACGGGCGGGTCTCGCCGTCGTGCTCGGCGGGCCCGCCCTGTTCCGGGACGGCGATCCAGCGCTCGAGCGGTACCGGACCGCCTTCCGCCCGTCACCGTGGTGGGAGGAACCCCACGTGACGGTGTCCGTCAACGTCGCGGTGGCGGCCACGACGGCGCAGGCGCGGCAGCTGCTCCTGCCCGAGGCCCGAGCGCTCGCCGTCTCGCGGACCCGGGGCTACGTCCCGCCGCTCGAGGCCGCCGGCGACGAGCCCCTCTCCGCGCGGGAGGAGGGGTACGTCGCCGAATCGCTCGCGACCGCCGTGTACGGGACGCCCGGCGAGGTGTCGCGGCAGCTCATCGACCTGCAGGCGCGGACGGGCGCCGCCGAGCTGCTCGTCGCCGGTGGCGCGTTCGACCTCGAGGGGCAGGCGGCGTCGGACGAGCTGCTGGCGGAGCTGGCGGCGGCCTAGGCCGTGCCGGATCCCGCGACGACGGCGCCGCCCGGGAGTCGAGCTGCTGCTCTGCTCCGCTCCCGCGACGCCCTTGCCCGTCCACCCGGAGGAGATGTCCACCGCCACGCCGATTAGTAAGCATGCTTGCTATAACGTGGGCGCCGCTCCTACCCTGAGGTTCACCCGCTCCTCGCGGCCGATACCGACGACAGGACTCCGCATGCTCACGATGAACGACCTCGACCCGCTGCTCAGGCACCGCAGCACGGTGGTCACCGGCGAGGGGGACAAGGTGGGCACGGTGGGCGTGGTGTACCTCGACGATGCCGATGACCGGCCGTCGTGGGTCACCGTCCACACGGGCCTCTTCGGGACCCGGGAGTCATTCGTGCCCCTCGAGGGTGCATCCGTGCAGGGGCGCGACCTCGTGGTGGCCTATCCGCGCGACCTCATCAGGCACGCGCCGTCCGTCGACCGCGACGGCCACCTCAGCCCCGAGGACGAGGCTGCGCTGTACCGGCACTACGGGCTGCGCGGAGCGGCTCCGGTCCCTCGGTTCGCCGCCGTCGAGCCGGCAACCGAACACGCTGCCGTGCGTACGACGACGCCGGCAACCGAACACGCCACCGCGCGCACGACGACGCCGGCAACCGGATCCGCCGTCGCCGGGCCGGCAACTGAACATGCCGCCGCCGAGCCGGCGACTGAATCCGCCGCCGCGCGCACGACGACGCCGTCGGCCGCTGCTCCGGGCGCGGCGACGGGGGAGGCCGCAGCACGCGCGATGCACACGGCAGGAACGTCCGACGCGACACCGGCGCCCACGACCGCCCGGACGCAGGGTGGGACGCACACGCATGACGAGGGCGGCACCCCCTGGGTGGTCCGCTCGGAGGAACGACTGCGCGTCGGGACCGAGCAGTACGAGGCCGCCCGCGTGCGTCTCCGGAAGTACATCGTGACCGAGGAGGCCACGATGACCGTCCCGCTGAAGCGGGAGGAGATCCGGATCGAGGTGGAACCCATTTCGTCGCCCGTGCGCCTGGAGGCCGAAGGCGTACCGTTCCAGGAGCAGTCCGTGGAACTCGTGGCACACGAGGAACTCGCCGTCCTGAGCAAGGAGACGGTGCCCGTCGAGCGCGTGAGCATGAGGACGGTCGAAGTGGCCGGCAGGACCACCGTGCGGGAGGAGGTGCGCAAGGAGCGCATCGCCAGCAGCGCGGACGGGGCCGCGTCGGTCGGCAGGGGCCGGGGGCTCGGTTCCTCCAACCGTGGAACCACCGCCGGTGCGGATGCCGACGCGTCGACGAGGATCGCGACGAACAGCACGAACGCGCTCCTGAAGGGAAGGAAGAAGCGGCGCTGACGCGGGTCTTCCGGTCGTCCCGGACCGTAGGGTGGACTGCATGGGAGCCACGCAGGACGACGCCGCACTCTTCGCCGCCTATCAGGGCACCTTCTCGGAGGCTCCCGGGTATCTGAACTTCGCGAGCTTCGGCCCGCCGTCGACCGCCGTCCGCGACCACGTGGCGCACCTCATGCAGACGGCCGGAGAGGCAGCCGTCGGCGCGAGCAGCACGCTCGAGGGCGAGGACAAGCGGGCGCGGGAAGCCTTCTCACGGCTCAGCGGATTCCCGCTCGAACAGGTGGGGCTGACCGGCAGTACCTCGCTCGGCCTGTTCCAGGTGGCCTTCGGCCTGGCCTCCGGCACGGTGCTCGTCGGCGCCGGCGAGTTCCCGTCCAACACCTATCCCTGGCTGCGCACCGGGGCGGCGGGCCGTGCACGCGTCGACCTGATGGGGGAGCCCGGCACCCGGGTGACCCCCGACGTCGTCGCCCACCGGCTGACGGACGACACCGTTGCCGTGAGTGTCAGCGCCGTCGACTTCCGCACCGGCTACCGGGCCGGTCTCGCCGGGATCCGCGACGCGATCGGCCCCGACCGCCTCCTCGTGGTCGACGGCATCCAGGGGTTCGGTGTCGCCGATCTGGAATGGACACTCGCCGACGTGCTGATCGCCGGCGCGCAGAAGTGGGTGCGGGCCGGCTGGGGCGTGGCCGGGATCGCGATGTCGCCACAGGGCCTCGAGCGCATCGAGCCCCTGCTCACCGGCTGGACGGGGGTCGCCGACGCCCGACGGTACGACGGCGAGGAGCACGCGCCGCTGCCGGGGGCCGGGCGCTTCTCCATCTCGAACCTGTCCCCGTACGCGACCGGGGCGTTCGCGGAGGCCCTCGAACTGATCGAGCCGGTGGGCGTGCCGGCCATCGAGGGCATCATCGCGACGCACGCGGGTGCCCTGATCGACCAGCTCGACGCGGCAGGTGTGCCGGTCCTCTCGCCCCGGGAGCGGGAGGACCGGGCGGGGATCGTGGTCGCGGGCCTTCCGGGGCGGGCGGCCGAAGCGCACGCGGCGCTCGCCGCCGCCGACATCTCGGTGACGCTGCACGGGCCGGACCGCATCCGGCTCTCCGTGCACGCGACGACCCGCTCCGAGGTCCTCGGCGAGGCGGCGGGGGTGCTCGCGGATTTCGTCTGAGGACGGGGTGCCACAGGTGCCCGGGCTCGTCCACGGGTGCGCGCTCACGGTCCGCGCCGGCCGTGCACTATAGGGCGTACCGTCCCGGTGCGCCAGAGCACACCAGAGAGATGGTTCATAGAACGCAACCGACCTCCGAAGTGTCCCCGGGCGGTGCTAGCGTCCCTGCCAGAACATGTGACCTAGGCAACATGTTCGTAACCTCGGGCACCTAACCTGAGGGTGTTCTGCATCAGCTGGGATATTTCACTAAGGAGAACCCTTGAATCTCACACCTCGTACCCGGGGGCTGCGGTGCGCGATGGCGCTCGCCGTGACCAGCGCCGTCGTGCTCGCTCCCGTGAGCGCACAGGCCACCACCGGCACCGCGGCGGACGCATCGACCGCGACGTCGTCCTTCACCTCCTCGCCCAGCGCCGACGGCGCGGCCGTGAAGCTCGACGACCGTTCCGACCCTGCAGCGGAGGAGCGCCGCGACCTCAACCAGCAGGGCCTGGCGAAGGTCCTCTCCGGAGAGGCCAAGGTCGAGGACCGCGGCGGCTCGAAGGCCGTCAAGGTCGCTCCCGGCCAGTGGGCACAGTACGGCCTGCAGGACAGCGACCAGATCCTGTCCTTCCTCGTCGATTTCGGCGAAAAGATCGACCCGCGCTTCCCGACCTCGACGGCAGGCCCGACGCACAACGCCATCAAGGAGCCGAACCGGGCGGTGGACAACTCCACCTACTGGTCCGACACCTTCGACCGCGAGCACTACCTCGACATGTTCTTCAGCGAGGAGGGCGAGTCGCTGAAGGGCGTCTACGAGGAGATGTCCAGCGGCCGGTACACGGTCGACGGCGACGTCAGCGACTGGGTGACCGTGCCCTACAACTCGGCGAGCTACGGCGAGACCGAGAGCCAGGCGGACATGACCCGCTTCGTGCAGGACACCGCGAACGCCTGGTACGACTCGCAGGTCGCGGCCGGCAAGACCGCAGCCGAGATCGACGCCCACCTCGCGACGTTCGACCAGTGGGACCGCTACGACTTCGACAAGGACGGCGACTTCGACGAGGCCGACGGCTACATCGACCACTTCCAGGCCATCCACGCGGGCGAGGGCGAGGAGGCAGGCGCGGCGTCGTCCGCCATCTGGTCCCACCGCTGGGCCGTCGGCCAGGCGGGGCGCGGCACCTCCGGCCCCGCGGCCAACCCCTTCGGCGGCATCAAGATCGGCGATTCCGACATCTGGATCCGCGACTACACTACGGAGCCCGAGAACGGCGGCCTCGGCGTCTTCGCGCACGAGTACGGTCACGACCTCGGCCTGCCCGACCTGTACGACACGAGCGGCGGCGAGAACGGCACCGGCTTCTGGACGCTCATGAGCTCCGGTTCGTGGCTCGGCCACGGGGACGGCTCCATCGGCACCACCCCGAACCACATGGGTGCCTGGGAGAAGCTGCAGCTCGGCTGGCTGGACTACGACGTCGCCACGGCGGGCGTGAAGTCCACCCACAAGATCGGCCCCTCGTTCCACGCCACGAAGGCCCCGCAGGCCGTCGTCGTGAACCTGCCCAAGGACGCGGCCGGCAAGAACCGCTTCTACATCGCCGAGAACCGCGTGTACGCGGGCTACGACGCGACGCTCGCCACCGGCCCGTACAACTTCGGCTGGGGCGTCACCGCGCCGGACACCGTGGAGCACTACGCGTACCAGGACGGCCTGAGCGTGACCTACTGGAACACCGCGCAGACCAACAACAACACGCGCCAGCACCCGGGCGCCGGCCTGGCCCTGCCGGTCGACGCCCACCCCAAGGCGCTCACCTGGTCGGACGGCACCGTCGTGCGCAACCGCATCCAGAGCTTCGATGCCACCTTCGGCAAGCAGGCGACGGATGCGCTGAACCTGCACCGCGAGACCGCGGCGGGCATGACCACGCTCACGGCGCCCTCGCAGCCGGGCGTCGCCGTCTTCGACGACACCAACCCCAACGCCTACTACGACGCCACGAACCCGCAGGGTTCCGTCGTCGTCGCCGGCACCGGGACGAAGATCGAGGTCGTCCAGTCCAACTCGACGGGCATGCTGACCCTTCAGGTCCGCTAGCCCCGTAAGCCACACACAGAAGGAGCCGGGAGATCCTCCCGGCTCCTTCTGTGTGTTCCTAGTGCGTGTGCCGCTTCCGGCGCGGCTGCGAGACGACGGCGATCCCCAGGGCCAGGGCGACCGCCACCAGGCTCAGGATGCCTGCTGCCACATAACGTGCAGACAGTGCGTCCCCGGTCCGGGCCTCGGCTTCGGCCACCGAGTTCTCGGTCTGCGGCCGGCCCGAGGAGAGGTCCGGCCCTGTCACGACCGGGCCGGTGGCCGGATCGATCCGTGTCGGCGACAGTGCGGGCGCTTCCATCCCGCCGACTCCGCCGGCGTTGTCGCCGGGGACCACGACCGGTGCGGGCGACGACTCCGTAAACGATTCCGGCGGTGCCGTACTGCTGCCCGACGCCGACGCGCGCGGGGACGGCGAAGCAGGGGTCGCACCCGGCTCGGGCTCGGTGCTCGCCACCGTCGGCTCCGGCTCGGGCGGGACGACGGGAGACTCGGACGGCGCGGGTTCTACGGCAGGAGGATCGACCGTCGGTGTGGGCTCCCCCGTGGGTTCCGTTCCGGGGAGTGTGCCCGGATCGACCGGCGGCGGAGCCGGGTCCGTCACCACGGGTTGTCCGGGTACGGCCGTCGGCGGTGCGATGGCCTCCTCCGGACCCGGAGTGGCCGGAACCAGCGGGTCCACCTGCGCTGCGGGCAGGGTCATCGGCATCGCGGACTGCGCGGGAGCCGGTCCGGCCACGGCGAGCAGGAGTCCGCCGCCGAGGGCCAGGGCTGTGAGTGCGGTGGGGGCGCGGATGGCGGAGTCTTTCAGGAGGTGGGGGAACGACGGCGGGAAGGGCGGGCAGCCTTCCGAAGCATGCTGACTGTCAGTCCCTACCCTACGCCGGGGCGCGAGTCGTGCCCATCCCGGTCGGCGTGCCGTTCATCGCTTGCCAGGGTTCGACGGGATCGTTCAGGAACCCGCGGCGCAGAGCGTCGCGGTCGCGGCCGGCAGCGCGGGGCGGAAGACGAAGAACCGGTAGGCCACGTAGCGGAAGACGTTGCCGAGGAGGACCCCGACGACGTTCGCCGAGATGTTGTTCGCCAGGGGGCTCGTCAGCCCGAGGAGGTAGTGGGATACGACGAGGCAGGCGGCGGCTATGCCGAGCCCGACGAGGTTGGTGAGGGCGAAGAGGATCGCCTCCTCGCGCTTCGGCCGTCCCGCGAACGCGCGGAAGGTCACGTAGTGGCTCCCGAGCCACGAGACGCCGGTGGCCAGCGCCACCGAGACGATCTTGGAGGTGATGGGCCCGACTCCGAAGCCGAGGGCGAGGATGTTGAACACCGAGATGTCGACGAGGAAGGCCACCGTTCCCACGGCGGCGAAGGATCCGAGCCTCTGCAGGGCTTCGCGCACGGTCTGTGTCCTTTCCTCGACAGCACTCCATTCTACTCTTAGGTTGCCTAAGCAACTGACGATCGGTGGAGAGACATGGCGCACAGCGGCGGGTCAAGGCGTTCCTCCACCTCGGGGCCCCTCGCCCACGCTGGCTAGCATGAAAGCGCCCCATCACCCATCACGGAGGACCCATGAACGAGACCATGCTCGCCGGAAGGCTCAACGTCAGCACCGGGACCTTCGAGGTCAGGGAGGTGCCGGTACCCGTCCCCGGGCCGGGGTTCGTCCGGATCCGGGTGCAGGCTGCCGGTGTGTGCCTGTCCGACGTCCACCTCATCGAGGGACTGCTCAAACCGCTGCACTTGCAGGGCGACGAGGTCACCCTGGGGCACGAGGTCGCCGGCAGCGTCGACCTGCCGGGCGACGGGGTCGAGGGCTGGGCCGAGGGTGACCGCGTGGTGCTGCAGGCGGGGTACGAGTACAAGGGCGTCACCCTCACCATGGGCGTCGACTACGACGGCGGCTGGGCCGAATACGTGGTGGTGCCCGCCGGAGTGCTGGTGCCGTTGAGCGCGGACTTCTCCTACGAGCAGGCCTCGATCATCCCCGATGCCGTCTCGACGCCCTGGGCCTCGATCGTGTCCACCGGCAAGGTCCGTGCCGCGGAGGCCGTGGGGGTGTGGGGTGTCGGCGGGCTCGGAGCCCACGGCGTGCAGTTGCTGCGCATGGTGGGTGCCGCCCCGATCATCGCCGTCGACCCGCTGCCCGAGGCACGCGAGCGGGCGCTCGCCTTCGGCGCCGATGTGGCGCTCGATCCGCGCGCCGACGACTTCTCGGCGGCCATGGCCGCCGCGACCGCCGGGCGCGGTCTCGACGTCGCCTTCGACTTCGCAGGCGTGGACGCCGTGCGCGCCCAGGCCCTCGCCAGCCTGGGACTGCAGGGCCGGCTCGTGCTGGTGGGTCTGAGCGGCAACCCGATCACCGTCTCCGACAGCACCGCCTTCTCCTACACGCGCAAGCAGGTCCGCGGCCACTACGGGTCGGAGGCCCACCACGTACCGCAGCTCGTGGCGCTCACCGAGCTCGGGCGCCTCGACTTCGCCCGGTCCATCAGTGACACCCTTCCGCTGCGTGATGCCGCAGCCGCCGTTGCGCGCCTCGAACGCAAGGAGGGGAACCCGATCCGCCTGGTGCTGGTGCCCTGAGCCGGCCGCAGGTGCGCGCTAGTGCGCGACGGTGCTCCTGCGCACGATGAGCGAGGGCTCGAGGGTGATGCGGCGGTGTTCATGGGTGCGGGGATTGTCGATCTCGTCGATGAGTAGCCGCAGGGCCTCCTCGCCCATCTCGTGGCCCGGCTGGCTCACCGTGGACATGGGGATGGCGGCCTCGGATGCGAACTGGTTGTTGTCGTAGCCGATGACGGCGACATCGGACGGTACGGTGACCCCGGCGTCCGTGAGTTCGTGGATGAGTCCGGCCGCCAGCTGGTCGGCCGGAGCGAGGATGCCGTCGGGAATGGCGCCGTCCTCGAGGAGCTGCCGCCCGATCGAACGGCCGCTGGCGCTCTTGAGGTTGCGGCTCGGGATCACCTGAAGGGTCACTCCGTTCCCGCGTTCCCGCACGGCGCGCTGTGCACCCTCGCGGCGGGCGTTCACGGCGTGGAGGTCGCTCGGCCCGCCCGCGAAGAGTAGGCGGGTGCGCCCCAGGTCCATGAGGTGCGTGGCGGCGAGGTATCCGCCGTGCTCCTCGTCGACCACCACGCTGCAGCAGTCGGTGCGGTCCCCCGCGTAGTTCACGAGCACGATGTTGCGGCCGTGCCTCCGCACGCGATCCACGCCGTCGAGACCAGCGTCGAGCGGTGCGAGGATGATGCCGGCGACACGGGCCTCGTCGAAGATGTCGAGGTAGGACTCCTGCTTCTCGAACGTCACGTCGCTGTTCGCCAGGAGCAGGGAGCGCCCCGCCGAACTGGCCGCCCGCTCGGCACCGCGGGCGATGTCCACGAACAGGGAGTTGCCCACATCGGTCAGGATGAGCCCCACCGTGTTGCTCCTCCCCGCAGCGAGCGACCGCGCGGCATCATTGCGGACGAACCCGAGTTCGTCGATGGCGGCCGTGACACGGGCGATGGTCTTCGCCGACACGATCTCCGGCTTGTTCAGCACGTGCGAGACGGTGCCGAGCGAGACCCCGGCGAGACGTGCGACGTCGTTCATGCTGGGGGCAGCGGACAAGTCATCGCTCGCTGGCTGGACGGCTGGCACGGCACCTCGATCGGAGTTCGCACGGGGGACCATCCCGGAACGGGATGGTGATTCGGGCAGGGTATCCCTATGGTAGGCGACCCCTAGCGCGCCGCAGCCAGCTGGACGAACGTGTGCGTACCGGATCCGACGGACACGGGGTCCCGGCCCGGGAGGTCGACGACACCGGTGGAGCCGGTCGGCACCGTGACCTCCACCGACAGGTTGCCTGCCTCGAGCGTCCAGGTGATCGACGCCGAGCCGTAGGGGGTCTCGTGCCGGGCGCTCGCAGAGGTCAGCCCGCCTCCCGGGCGCGGCCGGAACAGGATGCTGCGATACCCCGGGGCGGCCGGCGCGAGACCGGCGACCACGCGGTGCATCCAGTCGGCCACGGCGCCGAGCGCGTAGTGGTTGAACGAGGTCATGTTGCCGGGATTGATGGAACCGTCGGGCAGCATGCTGTCCCACCGTTCCCAGATGGTGGTCGCGCCCTGCCCCACGGCATACAACCAGGACGGGCATTCCTCCTCCAGCAGCAGGGCATAGGCGGTCTCGACGTCGCCGACACTCGTGAGGGCGTCGGTGACGAGCGGGGTCCCGGCGAACCCGGTGGCGATCCGGTTCCCCGCGTGGCCCACGAGTTCCGCCAGCCGCTCGCCGCCGCGGCGCCGCTGCTCCTCGGTGGGAGCGAGCCCGAAGGCCAGGACGAGTGCGTACGCCGTCTGCGCGTCGCTGACGACACGGCCGGACGGGGAGATGAACTCGCAGGCGAAGGCGTCACGCACCTTCCGTGCGAGCTCACGGTACTGGAGCTCGTCGGCGGTATGGCCCAGGACGCTGGCGATCTCGGCCAGGTGCTGGGTCGACCAGGCGAAGTACGCGGTCGAGACGAGGTAGCGGTCGGTCGTGGCGTCGGCCGGATCGTGGGGCGGCGCAGCGGGATCGAGCCAGTCCCCGAGCTGCATGCCGGTGTTCCAGAGATACGAGTCCCCCGCACGAGCGGCCATCAGGTCCACCCAGGCCTTGGCGCTGGTGTACTGGGCGGCCAGGACGCCGGTGTCGCCGAAGCGCTCGTACAGCTTCCAGGGGGTCAGGACGGCGACGTCCCCCCAGACCGCACCGGGCTGGATGGGTGTCCACTCCTCGCCGCCGGGGATCACGGGCACGTACCACGGCACCGTCCCGTCCTCGAGCTGTTCGGCGGCGACGTCCTTGAGCCACGAGCCGAGCATGCCGGAGCAGTCGTAGAGGAACGTGGCGGTCGGGGCGAAGACCTGCAGGTCGCCCGTCCAGCCCAGCCGCTCGTCGCGCTGCGGGCAGTCGGTGGGGATGTCCACGAAATTGCCGCGCATGCTCCAGCGGACGTTTTCGTGCAGGCGGTTGACGCCGTCGTGCGAAGTCTCGAACCAGCCCGTGCGCTCCATGTCCGTGTGGTAGACGCGGGCGGTGATGGCGGTCATCGGGTCCTCACCCGTCCAGCCCGTGAGTTCGGCGTACCGGAAGCCGTGGATGGTGAAGCGTGGTTCCCACTCGGCGTCGTCGTCGCCGGCCGCGATGTAGGCGTCGGTCGCCGCCGCGCCGCGCAGCGGCCGCGTGCCCAGTTCGCCGTCCTCCAGGACCTCCGCATGGCGCAGGCGGATCTCCTGTCCGCGCGCGAGGCCCGACAGGCGGAGCCGGAGCCGGCCCACGAGGTTCTGCCCGAAGTCGACAAGGGTCTTGCCCGACGGGGAGGTGGTCACCGCGACCGGCGGGAGTTCCTCCGTGCAGCGGACGGGTGGACCGTCGGGTGCCACCAGGGTCGCGGGATCCCGCGGCATGACCCGCACGGGCGTCCATGCTGCGTCGTCGAACCCGGGAGCGGACCAGCCAGCCGGCATCTCGCGCGCGTCATAGTGCTCACCCTCGTACAGCCCGGTGCTGAGGATCGGTCCGAACCCCGCACGCCACGTCTCGTCCGTTCCGAGCACCGTGGTGGAACCGTCGTCGTGCGTGATGTGCAACTGGGCCAGCAGTGCGATGTCACTCCCGTACAGGTTCGGGTAGCCGCCATGGAAGCCGAGGCGTCCGCGGTACCAACCGTCGGCGAGCCATGCGCCGATCGCGTTGCTGCCGGGCACCAGTGCGTCGCTCACGTCATAGGTGGCGTAGCGCAGGCGCCGGCCGTACACCGTCCAGCCCGGCGCGAGTGCCTCGTTGCCGATCCGCTGCCCGTTGATCTCCACCTCGTAGAGCCCGTGGGCGGTGACATACAGGCGTGCCTCGCGGACGGGCTTCTCGAGGGAGAAACCGCGGCGGAGGAGGGGAGGGCGGCGCAGCGCCTCCGGGTCCTCGTCCCATTTCGGTGCCACGGCGCGCGCTGTCCAGTCCGTCGGGTCGAGCAGGCCGGTCTCGGCGGTGGCGGCGGGGCTCCACGCGCTCGGTTCGACGTCGTCGGCCCCCCACACCCGGACGCGCACCGTGACGGCCGTCCGTGACGGGAGGTCGCCTGCAGGCCAGGGCACCAGGACCGACTCGGGGGACGTGACGACCACGGACGACCACGTGTCGGTGCCGCGGACGACCTCGATCTCGTACCGCTGCTGCACCCAGCCGGGCTCCGCCCGTGTCTTCCAGCTCAGTCGGGGCCGCCGCTCGCCGATCCCGAGGGGCTCCCGGTGGTGCTCGAAGGAGACAGGGCTGACGGTGGTTGGCATGGGAGATCCTTTGGTGGTGGCCACCGGGGTGGCGAAAGCGGGTGCGGCACAGCGGGAGGGGGAAGGGGTCAGCCCTTGACGGAGCCGGCGGCCAGGCCCTTCATGACGCGCTGGTTGAGGAAGAGATAGATGGCCAGGGTGCCGAAGACGTTGATGCAGATGGCGGCGAACAGCGGACCGTACTGCACTGCTCCGAACTGCCCTGTGAAGTTGAGCAGGCCGACCTGGATGGTGCTGAGGTCGCTGTTGTTCGCGAAGGTCAGGGCGATCAGCAGGTCGTTCCAGATGAAGAAGAACTGCACGAGCGCCACGGTGAAGACCGCGTTGCGGACCATCGGGAACCCGATCGAGAGAAAGGACCGGATGATGCTCGCGCCGTCCAGGGTCGAGGCCTCGAACACCTCGCGAGGCACGGCGCGGAAGTAGGTGGCCATCATGAACACCGTGAGCGGAAGGCCGGTGGCGGTGTAGGTGATGATGAGGGGCCACAGCGTCCCGGTCAGGCCCGCATTGAAGTACGCCGAGAAGAGGGGGAGCAGGATCATCTGGCCCGGCACCATGATGCCCGTCAGGAAGATCAGCAGGACGCCGTTGCGCCCCTTCCACACCATGACCTCCAGGGCGAAGCCGGCGGCCACGCCGAGCACGATGATCAGCGCCAGCGACGGCAGCGTGGCCATGAGCGAGTTCGCCACGAAGACTGCGATGTTGCCGGTGGTCCACGCCTCTATGTAATTGTCGAAGTTCAGCGACCCGGGCAGGGACCAGACCGGATCGTTGAGGAACTCCTGCTGCGTCTTGAACGAGCCGAGCACCAGCCACAGCAGCGGATAGAGCTCGACGACGAGCAGCAGGGCGATCAGCAGGTGGACGGGAAGCTTTGCGAGGCGTTTGCCGGCGCGGGAGCGCGAGCGACGCGGCTCCTGGCGCTGCATCGCCTCGAGCGGGGCCTTGCGGGCGGGTACCTGGGTGCTCATGGCTCAGTCCTTGGTGAGGTCGCGGCGCGAGGACCGGAAGATGAAGATGGTCACGATGAGGCACAGCAGCGTCAGCAGCAGGGCGATCGAGCTGCCGTACCCGTAGTCGCCGAAGGCGAAGGAGGTGCGGAACATGTACAGCGTCAGCGGGGTGGTCGAGGACCCGGGGCCGCCGTTGGTCAGCGCCACGATGGAGTCGAAGACCTTGAGGGTGCCGTTGATGCTGAAGATGATCGAGGACAGCAGGACGGGCATGGACAGCGGGAGCACGATGCTCCTGATGAGCCGCCAGCCGGTGGCGCCGTCGAGCCGCGCCGACTCGAGCATGTCCTCCGGGATGTCCACGAGGCCCGCGTACAGCAGCACGGCGTAGAAGCCCATGGACCGCCAGATGTCCATGAGGACGATGACCCAGAAGGCGCTCGACGCGTTGCCGAACCAGTCCACCGATTCGATGCCCACACCGTTGAGCAGGCTGTTCACGAGCCCGTTCTGCGGGGCGATCTCGAACATCTTCTGGAACAGCAGGGCCACGGCGACGGTCGGCAGGACCACGGGGAAGAATACGAGCGTACGGATGATGTTCGAGGACTTCTTCAGGATGAACACGTACATCAGCGAGAGCAGGTAGCCCATGACGATCTGCCCCACGGTGATCACGACGGCGTAGCGGACCGTGAAGGAGAGTGCCGTGCGGACCTCGGGATCGGTGAACAGCCGCGTGAGGTTGTCCGTGCCGGCGAAGGTGAATCCCGAGATCGCATTTCCGCTGAAGAAGGTGTAGCCCATCGACCAGAAGATGGGGACGAGCATCACCAGGGAGTACACCAGCAGCGCTGGGCCCAGGAGGATGACGAGGGCTTTCTTGTCGCCCAGTACTGACTGCATGGTGGTCCTTTGGTCTACGTCTGCCGACCGCTCCTTGCTGCGGCCCGCGAGAGAGCGGTGGTAGAAGCGTGGGGGAGGGGTGGGCCCCTCCTCCACGCGGCGGCCCTACTTGAGGGCGGACTGGACCGTGTCCATGAACTGCTCGGGGCTCATGCTCCCGGTCACCAGCGGCGCGGCGTTGGTCTGGCTCGCCGTCGTCGCCTGGGTGCCGAAGAGGGCCTCGAACCAGAGGACGCTCTCGCTCGTGTCCGAGATGGTCTGCTGCACCGTCTGGGTGAGCGGGTCTACGTCGACCTCCTCGTTCACCTTGAAGCCCGAGATGGAACCCTGGTTCGCGAGAGCCGAGCTGCCGTAGTTCTCGGTGATGCACTTCAGCCACTCACCGGCCTGCTCGTTGTAGGCCTTCTCGGAAATGGCCATGGGCAGGCCCACGTTGGCCGCGTACTGGTTCTCGATACCGGCGCCCCCTTCGACCCGGGGGAACGGCATGAAGCCGATGTTGTCGAGGCCGATCTGGTTGGCTGCCTCGTCGTTGAAGTTCGCGAGGACCCAGCTGCCCATGTAGAGCATGCCGGCCTCACCGTTGAGGAACTGGTTGATCGCGGTGTCGTAGTCGATCGATCCGACGCCCTCACCGAAGTAGCCCTTCTGCCCGAGGTCGGCGACGGCTGCTGCGGCCTCGACGTACTCGGGGTCGGTGAGCTTCGCCTCGCCGTCGGCGACCTTCTGCAGGGCGTCCTTGCCGAGGTCGCTGAACAGGTAGCCGCTGATGAGGCGGGTGAGCGGCCACCCCTGCTCGCCCGACGCGGAGAGGGGCGTGACGCCGGAGGTGTCGAGGGTGTCGGCGGCCGCGACGAAGTCGTCCCAGGTCTGCGGCACCTCGATCCCGTTGTCCGCGAAGAGCTGCTTGTTGTACCAGATGCCCTCGACGTTGTACTGGTAGGGCAGGACGTTGAAGCCGCCGTACAGGGCCTTGATCGTGTCGATCGCTGCGGGCTCCACCTGGTCGAGAACGCCGAGGTCGGTCAGGGTCGCTTCCAGGTCGAGGACGTTGCCGGACGCCGCCAGCTCCTTGGTCAGTGCGGGAGCGTTGCCGGCCGCGTACTGGAGGGGGAGGGCGTCCTGCCCTGCCAGCAGCTGGAGCTGCTGGTCCAGGTTGGTCTGGGGCACCGTGTCGACCTTGAGGGGCATCGCGTCCGCGGCGGTCTTGCACTGGTCGCCGGCGAGGGTTTCCAGCTCGGTGGGGATGGTGGTGTTCTCGACATTGGTGAGGAAGGAGAATTCTCCCGCCCCTGCTTCGCTGCCTCCGCCGTCGCCCGAGCTGCCTGCTCCGCAGGCGGTCAGCAGGAGCGATGCAGTGCTGAGTCCTACGCCCAGGAGCAGCATCCGGTTCTTCCTCCGCATGGTGGCCACGTTTTCCTCCTTGAAAGTGTGCGCCCCTTTTTGAAGCGTTTCAATTATTGAGAGTAGGGCTGCCGGGCAAGTGTGTCAACTGTCACAGTCGAAAGTTTCGTTCCTCCGGCAGGCCGCGCCCTCGAGTGCCTCGTCGACGCCGTTGAACGCCCGCCAGGCCGCGGCGAGGGTCCGCTCGTTCAGGGTCGACGGGCGGGCCCTCGCGTGGATCATGGCAGAGTCGCCGTGGCCTCAGCCCAGCAGCGACCGGTCGTCCAGGCGATGGTAGGACCGGTTGTGGTAGACGAGCGGCGCGATGTCGTCGTCCGCGCCCTGTTCGATGGACAGGACCTCGGCGGCCAGGATCATGGAGCCGCCCACCGGTAGCCGGTGCAGGATGCGGCAGCGCAGGGCCCACGGCGCGTCGGTCAGGAGCGGCTCGCCCGAGGGGAGGGGATGCCAGTCCACGGCTCCGCCGAAGCGGTCGGCGCCCCGGGCCGCGAAGAGGCGGGCGATGCCGAGTTGTTCGGCGCCGAGCAGGTGCACCACGAGGGTGTCCGCCTGGACCAGGGCTGCGGCCGACGACGACGCCGTCGAGACCGAGAAGGCGAGCACGGTCGGTTCCGCCGAGACGGACGACACCGAGGATGCCGTCAGGCCGACCGGGCCCTCGGGGCCCTGCGCGGTGAGGACGGCGATGCCCGCAGGGTGGGCCCGGAACGCGTCCTTGAAGAGCTCGGCGGTGGGGAGGGCGTGACCGGTGGGGGCTGTCATGCCTTTCACGCTAGGACCTCAACAATGGTTGAGGTCAAATCCGCGGTTCAGGGGTCGAGGAGGGTCGAGCGGATGCCCTTCGAGCCGGCCGCGTCGTCCGGATTGACGAATCCGCAGGTCGCGAGCGAGAGGCAACCGCAGCCGATGCAGCCTCCGAGCCTGTCCCGGAGGTGCTCGAGCTGGGCGATGCGCTTGTCGATCTCCTGCTGCCATGCGGCGGACAGCCGCTGCCAGTCCGCCTGGTCCGGCACCCCGTCCCTGGGCAGTTCCGCGAACGCCGTCGCCACGGTGGAGAGCGGGATCCCGGCACGGTGGGCTGCCGCGATGACGGCGACCCGGCGGAGGACGGAGCGGTCGTACCGGCGCTGGTTGCCCGAGGTCCGGCGGCTGTGGATGAGGCCCTGGCGTTCGTAGAAGTGCAGGGCGGAGACGCTCATGCCGCTGCGCGCAGCCAGTTGTCCTACGGAGAGGTCCTGGTCGGGCACGGAACCTTCCTTCCTGCTCGGGCGGAGACGTTACTGCGCGGCGTCGTGCACGGCATTCGGACAACGATGGGTGGATCTGGCGGCGTGTCGCCCCGCGACACGCACTTCGCCCCCAAAAGCCGTGCACGACGCCGCAGCGACAGCAATCGAGGCGCTACGAAACCCGGCACGACGCCGCGGCGGCGGTCGACGCGCTACGCGCCCAGCAGCTCCCCGACGTACTGCTTCAGCGGCGTGGTCGGGCGGCCGATGATGCGCGACAGGGTGCCGTCGCTGTCGGCGAGCAGCCCGGCGGCGATGTTCGCGTCGAGTGCCGCGGCGAAGCCGGCCGAGCCCTCGTCGACCCCCAGGCCCGTGAGGGCGGCGACGTGCTCGTCGGTGGACACGTTGTTCACGGTGACGGGAGTGCCGGCGAGCTCCGAGACGGTGGCGGCGAGTTCGTCGGCGTTCCAGGGCTCGTCACCGCCGAGTTCGAGGATCTCACCGGTGTACTGATCGGACAGCAGCACGACGGCGGCCGCCTCCGCGTAGTCCCCCCGCGTCGCGCTGGCGATCCTGCCGCTGCCGGCGCTCGTGAGGATGGTCCCGGTCGAGGCGGCCTGGCGGATCGTGTCGTCGTAGTTCTCGGTGTACCAGTTGTTGCGCAGCACGGTGTAGGTCAGCCCGGAGCCTTCGAGCAGCCCCTCGGTGGCCTTGTGTTCGGGCGCCAGGACGAGGTCCGACGTCGAGGCCTTCGGTGCGCTCGTGTAGACCAGTTCGGCATCCACCTTGCGGGCGGCGTCGATCACGGCCTTGTGCTGCACGGAGCGCCGGCCCACCTCGTTGCCGGAGATGAGGAGGATCTTCTCCGCGCCCGCGAAGGCGACGTCGAGCGTCGACGGGTCGGCGTAGTCCACGCGCGCCGTGCGGACGCCGTGCGTGGCGAGCTCGGCCAGGGCTGCCTCGTTGCGGCCTCCCGCGACGACGGTGGACGGGTCCACCCCGCGTGCCAGCAGCTGCTCGACGACTCGGCGGCCCAGGTGTCCCGTGGCTCCGGTGATGACGATGGTCATGTGTCCTCCTGTTCGTGCACCTTTTCGGTGCGTCTACAGGCGGTAACGAGGCGGATGGGCAAAGACTTCCCGGGCGCGCCGCACGGGTTACCCGGCCGGAGGTTTCGTGCTCCTGGCGGACCGGATCCGGAAGCACGTGGACAGGAGCCTCGGCGAGGCGGTAGGACTGCTGGAGGGGCTCGTACCGCAGCCGCCGGACCCGACAGCGAAGGATCGCATCCTTGGACGAGCACGCGAGCCACGAGAAGGCGGGCGACGCGCCCACGACGACCGGCCGGCCCCGCCTGAGGGTCGGCGTGGTGGGCATCGGCTGGGCCGGACGCCAGCACCTCCGGGCCTACGCGAACAGCGAGGACGTCGAGATCCTCGGCCTGGCCGGCATGGAGCCGGATCTCCTCGCCGAACTGGCGGAAGAGTACGGGATCCCGCACGCCGTCGCCCGGTGGGAGGACCTGCTCGCCCTCGACGGGCTCGACGCCGTGAGCGTCGCCGTGCCCACGTTCCTCCACGCGCCGATCACCGTCGCCGCCCTGGACCGCGGACTCCACGTCCTGAGCGAGAAGCCGATCGCCCGCAACGGCGACGAGGGCCAGCTGATGGTCGACGCCGCGCGGAAGGCCGGACGCGTGCTCGACGTCGCCTTCAACCACCGCCGCCGCGGTGACATCACGGCGCTCAAGCGCATCATCGACGACGGCGAGCTCGGCCGGCCCTACTACGCCAAGGCGTCGTGGCTGCGCCGCTCCGGCATCCCCTCGCTCGGCAGCTGGTTCACCAACCGGGAGATGGCGGGCGGGGGGCCGCTCGCGGACATCGGCGTCCATGTGCTCGACTACGCACTGCACCTGCTGGGCGAACCGGCGGTCCTCTCCGTCTCGGCCTCGACCTACTCGGAGCTCGGGCCGCAGGGCCGGGGCGGTGGGGCCTACGGCGCGCAGGGAGCGGGATCGGCCTTCGAGGTGGAGGACTTCGCCTCGGCCTTCCTCCGGCTCGACGGCGGTGCGACGCTCCTCGTCGAGGCCGGCTGGGCGGCCTACCGCCATGCGGACGACCTCCTGGACTTCCGGCTCTACGGGACCGACGGAGGCGCCGAGCTGAGCCGGGTCGGGGGACCGGAGGACGCCGTCGAGTCCCTCCACGTCTATTCCGAGCGCGGCGACTACGAGCCCGACGTCGGACCGTCGCTGGGCCATCAGGGCGTGATCGACGATTTCCTCGCCGCGATCCGCGCGGGCGAGTCCGAGTGGGGCCGGCACGACGGCTCCCTGGCCCTCAGCCGCGCCCGGGTCATCGACGCCTGCTACGTCTCCGCAGCCCAGCACCGGGAGGTCCAGCTCTGATGGCGAACGACACGGCGAACGGTATGGCGCCCGATATGGCGCCCGACGTGACCTTCGACGGCAAACCCACGATCGTCGTCTGGAACGAGGGCGTCCACGAGGCTCGGAACGAACCCGCGACCATCGGCGAGATGTATCCCCGGGGCATCCACGGAGCGATTGCAGACTCCCTCGCCCGCTACTTCCCGGGTTCGGACATCACGACGGCGACCCTCGCCGATCCCGACCACGGCCTCACCGAGGAGCGCCTCGCGGGCACCGACGTGCTGCTGTGGTGGGGGCACATCGCCCACGGCGACGTGTCCGACGACGTCGTCGAGCGGGTGCACCGCCACGTGCTGGGCGGCATGGGACTGGTGGTGCTGCACTCGGGACACTTCTCGAAGATCCTCACGCGCCTGCTCGGCACCACCTGCTCGCTCATGTGGCGCAACGACGGCGAACGCGAGCTGGTGTGGACGGTCAAGCCCTCGCATCCCATCGCCGCCGGCGTCGACAGCCCCATCGTCATCCCGGAGCAGGAGATGTACGGGGAGCTCTTCGACATCCCCGAACCCGACGACCTGATCTTCATCAGCTCCTTCGAGGGCGGTGAGGTGTTCCGCTCGGGCGTCACGTTCTCGCGGGGCAAGGGCCGGATCTTCTATTTCAGCCCCGGCGACCAGGAGTACCCCGTCTACCACCATCCGCAGATCCAGCGGGTGCTCGCCAACGGCGTCGACTGGGTGGCGCAGCAGGGCGTGCACCGCACCCCTCCGGGCGTGGAGAACCCGGCGCGCGACTGGTTCCTGGCGGACTAGGGGCGGACGAGGGGTGGACGAGGGGCGGACGAGGGGAGCCGCCAGTCCGAGCAGTCGAGGACCCGGTCCGCACGCGGTCCGGAGGCGTCGACGAGGACCGCGTTCGGCTCGTCCACGTGCCGCACCCACTCCTCGGCGGCACGGGGTGATTTGCCGAACCGGACGTGGCGTTCGACGAGCCGGCGACGGCGGACGTCCGGATCGACGCCGACGAACCAGACCGCGTCCAGGAGGTCCCGTGCCTCGCGCCAGCCGGGCTCGTCGAGCAGCAGGTAGTTGCCCTCCGTGATCACGAGCGACGCGGAGGGTGCGACGGGCAGGGCGTTGGCCAGTGGCTGCTCGAGATCGCGTTCGAAGGACGGTGCGTAGACCGCATGACCCGGGTGGGCACGCAGCCTCGCCAGCAGCGCCGCGTAGCCGTGGGCGTCGAAGGTCTCCGGAGCACCTTTCCGGTCCAGCAGCCCGAGGCGCGACAGTTCCTGATCGGCGAGATGGAACCCGTCCATGGGCACCTGCGCCGAGCGTGCCGGATCGAGGGCCGCGAGCGCCGTCGCGACCGTCGATTTCCCTGCTCCGGGCGGGCCGGCGATCCCCAGCAGCACGCGCCCGCCGTCCTGCAGGCGGGGCAGGATCGGCACGAGGTCCTGCGGTCCGGTGACGACGACCGTCGATCCCATGCCTGCCCTGCCTTCCTGACGAACCTGCCTACTCCATCTTGCCCTTCGATGCCACCGACGCGCGCAGTGGTGGCACCGGAGGCCCGAGGGCGACGATGAAGCAACCGATCTATCAGGAGGCCGCATGGCACACGTGGTGCTGCTCGGGGATTCGATCTTCGACAACGGGCGGTACGTCGATGGTGGCCCCGACGTCGTCGAGCAGGTGCGGGCCGTCCTGCCGGAGGACTGGAGGGCCACCCTGCTGGCGGTCGACGGCGACGTCACCTCCGGCGTCCCGCGCCAGCTGCGTTCGCTACCGCCGGACGCCACCCATCTGGTGGTCAGCGTGGGTGGCAACGACGCCCTCGGCTACCAGCATCTGCTGCAGCGGCCCGTGCGCGGTGTCGCCGATGCGCTGCTCGCCTTCTCCGGGGCGCAGGATGACTTCGCACGGAATTACGAAGCGATGATCGACGCCGTCGCATCGGTGGGCCTGCCCCTGGCCGTGTGCACGATCTACGACACGCCGTCCTCCGAACCCGGCCACGCCGTGATCCGCACGGCCCTGGCGTTCTTCAACGACTGCATCACGAGGTCGGCCTTCGCCCGGGGTGTGTCCGTCGTGGACCTCCGGCTGGTGTGCGACGACGACGGCGACTACGCCAACCCGATCGAGCCCTCCCTCCAGGGCGGCGGGAAGATCGCGGCGGCCATCTCCGCGTTCCTCCTGCCCGCCCCCGGCGTGCGGCGTTCGGCGGTGATCGCCGGGGGTGGCCCCGCTACCCGGCAGGGCGCAGCGATGTGATCATGGCCCGGATGTCCTGGTACTCCTCCGTCTCCATGTAGGCGTGCGGGGTGTCGACGTGCTGGGGCTGCCCGGGGTGCACCTCGAAGGGGTCGTAGACACCGCCGAACGTTGCTCCCGACGGAGGCCACGTGAAGAAGTGCGAGATCGGGCACGCCGTCGGACCGGTCGGCTCCGGCGCTGCTGTGATGCCGTAGGCCAGCACGGAGGCGGCCATCGGGTCGGGAACGGCGGGATCGGTGCGCCCCTCGAACACGAACCGCGGCGCCCCCGGGCCCGCGTCGAGGGCAGGGAGCACCTCCGCATCGAGCAGCGCGTAGGGCAGTTCCGCCGGGCACACGGCACCCGTGACGAGGTTCGTCTGCAGGGTCGCGAGCTGCCGCCCGCCGGCATCGCCGACGACGACCGCCACGCCCTCGGGCGGGGCTTCCGGAACGGCGGCGACGGTCCAGTCCGCCGGGTGGTCGAAGGACAGGCTCCCGTCCGTCGTCGTGTACGTGGTCCAGTCCCCGTCGAGGGCGGGCTCGGTCGGTTCGACGGAGGGGGAGGCGGTCGGTTCGACGGAGGGGGAGGCGGACGGTTTGACGGACGGTTCGGCGGACGGTGTGGGATCGGGGGACCCGGTGTCGGACGCGGGCTGCGCCTCCTGGGTGTCCGGGGCTGCGGCGTCGGAGCCGGCCTCGGGAGTGCCGCAGGAGGAGAGGACGAACGCGAGGCACAGCGCCCCTGCGGACAGTAGTGCCGGAGTTGCTGAGCGACCCATGATTACTCCTTCGTAGGTGGGTGGATCGCTCTATCCTGAGCCCGGCGCCCGTACCGGAACAGGGGTGCAACCGAACCGTAGCCGGGGACGGGCGATCGTGTCCGAACCGTGTGCGCGTCGTGATGCCGCAGTGACCGTCGGGCCCGGTGCCGGGTCGTCGACGCCGCGGACAATGCGTAGGGTCGGACCATGCAGCCCGAGAAGATCACAGCGCTCCGCCGCCGGTTCCATGCCCACGCCGAGCCCGGTTTCCTCGAGTACCGGACGGCGTCCGTGATCCTGGCGGAGCTCGCGGCGAGGGGCGTGCCGGCCACCACGGGGGCCGGGGCGATCGACGTCGGGCGCATCGCCGTGCCACCCACCCCGACCGAGAAGGACGAGTGGGGACGGCGCGCGGTCGCTGCCGGGGCTCCGTCCGCCGACGTCGCGTACTTCCAGCAACACGGCACGGCGATCATCGCGGAGCTCGAGGGGAACCGCGACGGCCCCACCTGGGGTCTGCGGGTGGACATCGATGCCCTGCCGGTGGACGAGGAGACGGCCGCCGACCACGCGCCCGTCGCCGGCGGCTACCGCTCCACGACCCCCTTCATGCACGCGTGCGGCCACGACGGCCACGCCGCCATCGGGATCGCACTCGCTGACCGCCTGCGCGACGGGAACTTCCCCGGACGGGTCCGGATCCTCTTCCAGCCCGCCGAGGAGGGCGTCCGCGGCGCCCAGCCGATGATCGACGCCGGCGTCACCCACGGAGTGGACCGCATGCTCGCCGTGCACCTCGGTGGAGATCTGCCCACGGGGACGGTGGTCGGCGGCGTCACGGACGCGATGGCGACCACCAAGTGGCGGGCCACGTTCGAGGGTGAGGCGGCACACGCGGCAGCCTCGCCGGAGAAGGGGCGGCACGCGCTCGCCGCCGCGGCGCAGGCCACCCTCGCGATCCTCGGTCTTCCTCGCTTCGCGGAAGCCGACACGCGCGTCAACGTCGGCACCTTCCACGCGGACGGGAGCGCCAACATCATCCCCGCCCTTGCGACGATCACCTACGAGACCCGCTCGACGTCGAACGCCGTCCTCGACGACCTCGACCGCCGCGCCGAAGCCGCCGTGCAGGGCGCGGCCGGCATGTACGGCGTGACCGCGACCACGAAGGCCTACGGCAGGGCAGCGGTGTCGATGCCGGACGACGCACTGCTCGACGACGTCGCGCGTGCGGCCCGGGGTGTTCCCGCCATCACGGCCTACACGCCCAGCGGCGCCTCCGGAGGCGGCAGCGACGACGCCCACCTGCTCATCCGCGAGGTGCAGGAGTCCGGCGGACTCGGCACCTATATCTTCGTCGGCGCGTCCAATCCCGCCCCGCACCACCACCGCCGGTTCGACATCGACGAGGACGCCCTCGTGATCGCCGTCGACCTGCTCGAGGCCCTCTTCCGGGGCTGACGCCGCCGAGACTCTGGACCGCATGGGCCGGCAGTGCCAAGGTGGGTCCATGGTCAGCGAAGACGATGTGCGGTCCGTGTGCCTCGCCCTGCCCGGGACCTCGGAGAGGCTGAGCTGGAGCCGGCCGGCCTGGTTCGCACGCGCCCTCTTCGCCCGCATGTGGGACGACACGGTGCTGACGGTGAAGACGGAGGAACGCCCGGCGCTGCTCGCCACCGCGCCGGAGATCTTCCTCCTCCATCCGCACCACGAACGGTACGAGGGACTCGTCCTCGTCCGCCTCGATCCCCTCGATCCCGGCGAACTGTCGGAGCTGCTCGCCGAGTCGTACCGGATCGCGAACGGACGCCGAGCCGGCCAGAACGAGCCCGATCCGGTGCGGAAGTGAAATAAGTCACCTTCCGGTAGAGGTGTTCCTTCGCAGCCCCCGCGCCATCACGGGCGAGCAGGTGTTTTCCGTCGTGATCTGCGAGTACTTCGGACCCTTTTCCACGTAGCCGGGTGCCCGAACGGCCACGGCCTGCGTAGGGAGTCACGTGGGTCGTACTCGTGAAGCAGTCGCGGTCCGGCCGATAGCTTGACAACGGTGCTCGCTGGTGATGCCGGCGACGACGCATCCATCCCGTCCGGATGGGCGTACGACCGGGACTGCTCCACGCAGGCGCCCCGCATCCGTCTCACACCTGTCTCACTCACGTCTCACACGAGGCCGTCATCCCGTCCTGCGCGGCGGGCGGCCCAGGGGAAACCATGACCTCTCTGCAGTCCCTCCTTCAGGACTCCTTTGCCCGACGCCGCACGATGGTCATCATCGTCGCGCTCCTCCTGACGGCCCTCGTGCCGATGGCCGACACCATCCTCCCTGCGGGCTGGTCCTACGCCCTGCTGGCCGCCGGCGTCCTGCTGGTCATGGTCACCCTGCTCCTGCTCGCTCGACCCGGTGCCGCCGGCTCCGGCAGCGACCGGGTGGCGGCCGACAGCGGGGCACGGCCGGGCGCCGGCCTCCTGCTGTACCTGGCTCCGGTCATCCTCCTGAACCTGGTGTACCCGCTCGTCAGCCCGGCGATGGCCGCGGTCGAGGTGGGTGGCGTGCAGCTCACCCTCGTGGTGCTGGCCTCCTCCATCACCGTCCCGTGGCTCGCGCAGGCCGCCTGCCTTCCCGCCTACCGCGCGATCGGCGACCTGATGGCGGAACGCGACATGGCGGCCATCACCCGCCGCTTCTGCACCACCTGGCCGGCGATGTTCGTCCAGGCCGTGCCGCTCGTGGTGGTCTTCGCCGTCCCGCTCTGGCTCGCGACGCGCTGGTCCTTCTCGGCCCTGGCCACCTACGCGGCCCTCTGCGCCCTCCACCTCCTCTTCGTCCAGTCCCTCATCCTCGCCAACGTCGGCGACCGGCGCGGACTCTGGGCCATCGCCTGGCTCGCCTACGCCGCGGCACTCTTCGCGGCGCCCACCGTCTGGTGGCTGCCGCCGCTGCTCGGAGCGCTCACGCAGATCGCCGCCATGGGACGGGGACTCGCGTCCATCAGCCTCACCCAGCGCCTCGGTGCCCGCGACTTCTCGACGGACCTCGTCCGCGGACTCCTACTCGGTGCCGTCCTGTGGGCCGACAAGTTCGTCCTGTTCCTCGTCACGGGCGGGGATTTCCAGGTGGTGATCGTCTTCCTCGCGATGCTGCCCGCCGTCATCGCCTACAACTACTACTTCGTGAACCTCGCTCCACGTGTGGACGAGGCCGTCGCGACCCTCCACCGGACCATCGCCGAGGAACCGCTCACCGTCCTCGCCCTGAGGTCCAAGCGGCTGAGCCGGACGGTGGACCGCGCCATCCTGAGCACGGGCGCCGTCGGCATGGTGCTCACGCTCGTCATCTCGCTGCTCCTCGAGGGCATCCAGCCCGTGAGCGTGCTCCTGGCCGTCACCGTCGGAGTCGCATCCTGGGCGTTCATGATCCTGACGCTCCTCAGCTACGAACTGGACTACATCGGCGAGAAGGTCCTTCCGCAGGTCCTGGGCGGCATCCACCTGGCACTCTGCGTGGGAGCCTTCCTGCTGGTCGGGGCGACGCAGAGCGCCGCCGGCGCGGCCCTCGCGTACGGTGCGCTCGTGGTGGCGGACCTCGTGCTCGTCGCCGTCGCCTGGGTGCTGTACAAGCGGCACTGGGCCCAGCCCGAGTACACGCTGTTCTGGCGCCACGCCACGTCCTGGTAACCGTCCCCGCCACGCCTCCCTCCACCAGCCCAGCCCACAAGGAAGAGCCATGTACGTGTTCAAGACCCCGAAGGCCCGTCGCGCAGCACTCGAGCAGTCCCCGGCCGTGATCCCTCCGGCCCTGGCTGCAGGGCAGGTCCACTACGAGGACGTGGACGTGGCGATCGTCATGGAGTCCACCTACCCCTACCTCAAGGGGGGTGTCTCGGCCGTGGTCCACGACATCGTCACGCACAACCCGGACCTCACCTACGGCATCATCCACATCACGTGGGACTCGGCTTCCCCCCAGGACGATCTCTACGGCATGCCCGACAACGTGGCCTGGGTGCGCCCCGTCTACCTGAGCATGCAGGAGCACCGGCACGACTTCATGGCGGTGTCCTCCAAGGACCTCGGGATGGGGCCGGCAGAGCGCGCGGAGCTCGCGGACCGCCTGTTCGACGCCCTGTACGCGCTGTCCGAGGGGCGCGAGGTGGAGCCGCTCTGGCAGCTGATCGACGAGGGCTTCAACCCTCGCACCCGCACCTATCCGCTGTGGGCCCTGCTGGGGACGAGGGAGTTCATGGAGGCGCTCTCCGTGCGGATGCCGCAGCTGGACCTGTCCCTCGCCGACTCGTTCTGGACCCTGCGGAACTTCCTCTCGCTCGCCTTCGCCATCCTCGGCGAGACCATGCCGAAGGCGCGCGTCTACCACGCACACACCACGGGCTACGCCTCCCTCCTGGGGGCGGCGGCCGCCCGGGACCACGGGACGTCGTTCCTGCTGACGGAACACAACCTCTACGTGCGCGACACCGTGAACACCCTGCTGGACCGCAACATGGCGCTGTCCATCACCTCGGAGGACTACCGGACCTTCGACGTCACCCCGGAGCAGCGCGCCTGGATGGCGTGGTGGACCGAGATGGGGCACTTCTGCTACCCGAGTGCCAGCCTCATCACCTACCTCTACCCCACGGCCATCACGGAGGCGGCACGCCTCGGGACCGACATCGACAAGTCCGTCGTGGTGCCCAACGCCATGGTCATCGAGGAGTTCGAGCAGAAGTACCGGGCACGGCTCGCCGCCCAGCAGCACCTGGTCCAGAATGCAGCCACCCACACCTGGAAGCTCGTCTACATCGCCCGCGTGGTGCCGATCAAGGGCCTCCTCGACCTCCTCTCGAGCATGGATATCCTGCGCCGCGGCGGCTTCCCGAACCTCCACCTGGACGTCCTGGGCCCCACGGAACACGTGCCCGAGTACTACGAGGCCTGCCTCGCGAAGATCAAGAGCCTCGGCCTCGAGGACCACGTCACCATCCACGGGACCGTCAACGTGCGGGACATGCTCGACCAGTTCGACCTCCTCGTGCTGCCGAGCTACAACGAGGGCCAGCCGATCGTGGTGCTCGAGGCCATGGCCGCGGGGATCCCCACGGTGGGCACGGACGTCGGCGGGATGCGGCAGCTCATCGGCGAGCAGCTCCGGACCGGGGACGGCCGGTCCGTCGGTGCCTGCGGTGAACTGGTGAACGCCGGTGACGTGCAGCAGATGGCGGACAGCATCCGGACGGTGATCGGCGACACCGCGCTCTACGGCGAGTACGCGGACAACGCGCGCATCCGCGTCCAGGAGTTCTTCCAGATGCACGAGATCATGTCCTCCTACAACGAGATCTACCGGACCGTCGGGGACATCACGGACATGCGCAACCTGACGCCGGCGGATCTCGCGGACCTCAGCAGGGCAGGCTCATGACCGGGGTCGGTGCGTGGATCCGGTACGGCGAGCCGATCCTGCCCGGGCAACTCGAGTTCGCGGCGGAGCACTACAGGGTGGCGATCCTCCAGCCGTGGGAAAGGACGGCGGCCGAGGAGCTCAAACGGCTCCGCCCCGACATGACGGTGCTCTGCTACAAGTGCCTGTCCTCGGTGCGCAGCTACGAGCCCGGCCCGGTCTACACCTCGGGCGTCTCCTTCGCCGAGGCGGAGGAGGACGGCGGCTGGTTCGCCACGCGGCTCGACGGCTCACGCATCGAGTGGGAGCGGTATCCGGGCCACTGGCAGATGCGTGTGTGGGACTCCGCGTACCAGCGCCGCTGGGTGGACAACGTGGTCGAGGAGCTCCGCGATTCACCGTTCGACGGCGTGATGGCGGACAACGACGTGTTCGAGGACTACTACGGCCTCCAGCTGCCGATCGAAGGCGCTGCGGACATGCTCGCGATCCGGTCCGCGCTGGGTGAGCTAGTGAGCGCCGCAGGGACGGCGTTGAACGGGGTGGGGAAGATCCTCGTGCCGAACATCGCCGAGTCGCGCCGTGAGGCCGGGCGCTGGGCCTCCCATGCCGCGTATGGCGGAGGCTTCGAGGAGGTCTGGCTCGGCTACAGTCCCGTGCACCTGTTCGATCCGGTCACCGCCGAGGCGCAGCTTCCACAGGCGGCCGGACCGGGGCTGTCCATCCTCCGGGTCCCCACCGACGGCGACGACCGCCACCCCAATTTCACCTACGGCCTCTCCGCGTTCTGGATCTTCGGGGAGGGCCGCGGAGCCTACTCCGCCACGGCCCACGACGACTACAGCCGCATCCAGCACGCTCCCGAACTCGACTGGCAGCTCGGCGCTCCACGGACCGGACCGCAGGGCAGGAACCACGCCTGGTGGCGCGAGTTCGAGGGTGGCTTCGCAGCGGTGAACTTCAACCGGGACGGCAGGCGGCGCCGCAAGGTGCGGATACCGGCGGGTCTCGTCGACTCCGAGGGCCGACCCGCGCCACGTTCGGTCGTGCTCCAGCCGCACCGAGGGGTCCTCTTCCGGCGTCCCGCACGATGACGGGCAGCCCCGCGCACTGACGGGCGGTCCTTTCGGCAGGTTCTCCTCAGGATTGCGTCCAGTAGGGCTTTCCGCCTGTCCGGCGGTCGCCGGCTCGCCGATCATGTGGGTATGAAACTGAATGCCGCTGGGGCAACCTTCGTTTCCGCGGCACTCGCTGCCGTCTTCGCCGTCTGCTCGCTCGCCACGCCCGCGAGTGCCGGCAGCCTGACCACGAGTTCCGGGCAGCAGCTGCCCGCGTACCTGCAGGGCTACCGGCAGGGCCAGTTGCTCTGCCCCGGGGCCGCACTCACGGGCAAGGTCTCCGTGGCGATCGTCGATCCCATGATGGCCACGACGGACGCCCCCGGGGACTGCACCCTTTCCGACATGAAGGCCGCCAACCCGGGAACCACCTTCCTCGCCTACCTGAACATCGGCGCCATGAGGGACTTCGAGTCCTGGAACGGTGTCTTCCAGAACTCGTGCGCGGACACCGCGACGGCGGCGGGCCGCCAGTTCGCCGTCACCACCTCCAACACGAAGGTGGCACGGAGCGAGGACGGCTTCGCCGGCTACCCGGACTTCCCGTACCTGACGGTGGCGAACCTGTCGCCGGCCTACGCCGACGCCTGCGCGGCCACGGCGCGCAAGATCCTGAACACCGACGCCCAGCGCGGGACGACGAACGCGGCTCCCGCCCGGTTCGACGGCTTCTTCCTCGACGACGCCTCGATGTCCCCCTCCCACGGCCAGGACATGGTCGACGTCGGGCAATGGGGCCCCTGGGCCGACGACGACGCCTACGGCCGCGCGCTGATCGCCGCGGTCAAACGGTTCGACGCCACCCTGACCCGCACGATGGGCCGCGACATCCCCGTCGCCGTGAACCTCGGCGTCTACCCGGCATGGAGCAACCAGGTGAACCTCGCCAAGGAACTGGCCGCCACGCGCACCGTCGACTTCGCGCTCCGGGAGCATGTGGTGGCCAACGGCACGGGCCGTCCGCTGCCGCTGGTCGACCTCGAGCAGGCGAGCACGGCGTACCAGGCCATCACCGCGGCCGGCATGCCGGTGGTGGAGCACGACTACTCGGTGCCGCTGCGCGAACTGCCCACGACCGCGTACGGCCAGGGCAAGGACATCGGCAGCTCGGCCCCGTGCCTGCGAGACGGCTTCGGGACGAGGGCGGCCGTGGTCTCGGCAGGGAAGACCCGGCGGACGCTCGACCACCGCATGACGCTCGGGCACCTGCTCCAGACCCGCACCGCGGCCGCCCGCCCGATGACCGTGACCCTCTCGCAGGCCGAGTCCACCTGCCAGGACAACGCCTGGGACGACGACTCGAACTTCGAGACGGTCACCACGGCGTCGGTCACCGCGGCCGACACACAGGTCACGGCCCTCACGAAGGCCGTCACATCGGGCGCCTACGCCACCGCCGCACCGCTGAAGTACTCCGGCGTCACCGTGGTACGGCTGTCCAACGGCAGCGTCGTCGCAGTCAACACCACGACCGTCACGCGCTCCGTGACGGCCTACGGCAAGACGCTCAGCGTCCCGGCGCGGTCCGCGACGATCGGCTGACACCGGGCTCGGCGCCCGGATCCTGCCGCAGGTGCGTGGGCAGGATGCTCCCGGGCGCCCGGCTGCGGATCAGCAGCAGGTTCCGGGCGTGCTCGTGCAGCCGGCGGTCCTCGTCCGAACGCGGCACCCAGACATGCACGGGCACGGCCGTGCCCTCGTCGTCGCGCGCCACCATGACCGTGAGGCAGGTGGTGGTGAGCGCCATCTCCCGCGACCTCGGGCTGCCGGACCGCACGTGGACCGCGACGTGCATCCCCTTGTGCCCGGTGTAGACCAGGCGCGCCTCCACCTCGACGACGTCGCCGATCCGCAGGGGCTTGAGGAACCGGACACCGCCGGAGAAGACGGCCACGGTGTCCAGTCCGCAGTAGCGCGTGGAGCAGACGTAGGCGGCCTCGTCGATCCAGTCCATGACGGTGCCGCCGTGGACCTTCCCGCCCCAGTTGACGTCGGTGGGTGCTGCGAGGAACCGGAGGACCGTGCGCTCCGCGGTGCCGGCCTCCGTGTACTCCTGGCGGCGCATCTCCTCGACGATCGCCTTCCGTACCTCGATGCGCGCGACGGCATGGTCGCTGTCCAGCCGCTCGGCGTCCGTGCGGGGCTCGAAGGCGGGGACGGGCACGGGCTTGCCGTCGGGCCCGACCGCGACGAAGATCACGAGGCACTCGCTGCGCTGCCCGCCGTCGTCGCCCGACACGGAACCGGACGAGACCACCGTGCGGATGTGCATCGAGGACGTCCCGGTGTGCACGATCGTGGCCTCGACCTCCACCAGGTCGCCGACCGCCACCGGGTCGGCGAAGTGGATGTTCCCCACGTACGCGGTGACGCAGTAGGTCTTCGCCCAGCCGACGGCGGCGGCGTAGGCGGCCTTGTCCACCCATTCGAGGACGGTGCCGGCGTCCACCGAGCCGCTGTGTCCGAGGTCGGTGGGGGAGGCGAGGAACCGGAGGGTGACGGAATTCGCCGCGGTCTCCATGCCGGCCACCTACGTCCGCTGCCCGGCGGGCACGAGCTCCTCGAAGCGGCCCCGCTTCCCGTGGGCGAGCGGGTGGTCGGGCTGCTCGAGGACGGCGTCCACGGCGGGGGAGGGAGCATTCATGACCCAGTATCACCACGCGCGACCTCCAACCGGAAGCCCGGGCGCTATGCGTCGGGCGTGATGAGGCGTCGGACGGCGAGCGAGATCAGGTGCCGGCGGCGCTCGTGCTGTTCCTCGTCGTCGTCGGGAGAGGCGGCGACGGTGGTGCTCACCGGCGACCACGCCATGGACAGCGCGATCACCAGGGAGAACAGCTCGGCGGGTGGGATCCCCGGGTCCACGAGACCCTTCGCCTGGGCCGCGGCGATCGATGCGAACTTCGCCTGGTCGAGCGTGCCGATCTCGGGTCCGAGCCCGCCGAAGGGGGCGCGCTCGAGCCGGGTCCAGACGGCGAGCTTCACGACGAGGGGATGCGCCAGGTAGTCGTCGTACAGGCGCACCGCATAGCCGGGCAGGTCCTCGCCGTCGATGGGGACGGCGTCCACGATCGCACGGAGTCGCTCGCTCAGCACCGCGCTGAACAGTTGCTCCTTGTTGCCGAAGTAGGCGTACAGCTGCGCCTTGTTGGCCTGTGCCAGGCGGGCGATGCGGTCGATGCGCGCTCCGGCTATGCCGTAGTGCGCGAATTCCTCGGTGGCAGCCTCGAGGATCCGCTTCTTGGTCGCGTCGCTGTTTCCCATCCCTCCAGCATATTCCAACCGGTTGGTTTCTTTTTCTTCCGCACGGGAGTAGTCTGGGCCGAAAGTAACCAGGCAGTTGGAAAAGTAGAGGAGCACCCATGCGGCAGGTCAGTGGTCTCGCATCGCACCAGGGGTCGGACGGCGTCACTCCGTGGGACTTCGAGCGGAGGGACCTGCGTCCCGACGACATCCGCGTGGCGATCGACTACTGCGGTGTCTGCCACAGCGACCTCGACGCGATCGCGTCGGCGGCGCAGGGTGAGGACCGGCTCGTCCCCGGCCACGAGTTCACCGGCAGGGTGGCGGCCGTGGGCTCCGCCGCCACGCGCTTCGCCGTCGGTGACCGCGTCGCCGTCGGCAACATCGTGGATTCCTGCGGTCGCTGTGCAGCCTGCCGGGCGCACCAGGAGAACTACTGCCACGACTTCCCGACCCTCACCTACGGTGGTCGCGACCGGCACGACGGCAGCCGGACGCAGGGCGGGTGGTCAGGGGAGTACGTGGTCCGCGAGGACTTCGCCTATTCCGTGCCACCGGGGCTCGATGCCGCGGCCGTCGCCCCGCTCATGTGTGCGGGGATCACGGTGTGGGAACCACTGCGGCGCTGGCAGGTGGGTCCGGGCAGCACCGTGGGCGTCGTGGGCGTCGGCGGCCTCGGGCACCTCGCGGTCAAGCTCGCCAAGGCGCTCGGCGCGCACGTCGCCGTCTTCACCACGTCCCCCGCCAAGGCCGACGCCGCGTACGCGCTCGGAGCCGGTGACGTCGTGCTCTCCACCGACGCCGCTGCGATGGCTGCGCGGACCGACTCCTACGACCTCGTGCTGGACACGGCGTCGGCGCCCCACGACCTGACGCCCTACCTCCGTGTGCTGTCCATGGATGGCACGCTGTGCGTCCTGGGGATCGCCGATCGCCTGGACTTCGATCCGATGGCCCTGCTGATCGGGCGGAAGAGCCTTGCATCGGCGGGCAGCGGCGGCACCGCGGCCACGCAGGACCTGCTCGACTTCTGCGGCGAGCACGGCATCACCGCCGACGTCGAGGTGCTTCCGGTGGGCAGGATCGACGAGGCGCTGGACCGGCTGCGCCGCAACGACGTGCGCTACCGCTTCGTGCTCGATCTCGGCGCCGCGGCGTCATGAGCCCGTGTCGATGACGGTGATCCCGCCCGCCGAGCGGTCACCGGCCATGGCCACGAGGGCGTCCGGCACCTCCGCGAGGGAGATGGTCCGCTCGATGAGGTCCTGCGGACGGAGGCGGCCGGTGGTCACGAGGTCCAGCAGCCCGGGGTAGTCCCGGGCCGGCATGCCGTGACTGCCCAGGACGGAGAGCTCCCCGCCGATGACCGCGGCCATGGGCACCACCGGGTCCGAGGGGAACAGGCCGATCTGCACATGCCGTCCGCGGGGCCGCAGGGAGAGGATCCCCAGGGCGGCGGTCTCCTCGCGTCCCAGCGCATCCACGGACACGTCGATGCCCGACGACGGTGCGGCCTCGCGCACGGCCGCGAGGGCCTCCGTCCGTGACAGCCCGGTCGAGTCGAGCGTCCGGGCCGCACCGAACCGCGCTGCGCGCGCCAGCGCCGCGTCGTCGACGTCCACGGCGATCACCTGCGCGCCGAGTGCCGCGCCGATCATCACGGCGCTCAGTCCCACGCCGCCGCAGCCCACCACGAGGAGCGTCTCCCCGGCCTGGAGGTGCGCCTGGTGCACGAGTCCGCGGTAGGACGTCGCGAACCGGCAGCCGAGCAGGGCTGCCGCCCCTGCGTCGAGGGACGCCGGCACGGCGATGAGGTTGGTGTCGGCGTCGTGCAGGGCCACGAGGTCCGCGAACGACCCCCAGTGCGTGAAGCCCGGCTGCGTCTGGTTGCGGCACACCTGGCCGTTGCCGGACAGGCACTCGGGGCAGGCGCCGCACGCGCACACGAAGGGCGTCGTCACGCGGTCCCCGACGGAGAACCGGCGCACCTCCCCGCCCATCGCCGTGATGGTGCCCACCAGTTCGTGGCCGGGGACGTGCGGGAGGGTGATACCGGCGTCGTGCCCGAGCCAGCCGTGCACGTCGCTGCGGCACAGGCCGGTCGCCTCGACGCGGACGACGACGCCGCGTGGGGACGGAACGGGTTCGGGGACGTCCCGGAGGACGGGACGGGCGGAGAACCCGTCGAAGCAGACAGCGCGCATCGCACCATTCTGCCCCGGGAGTTCCCCGCCCGGCACATCACCCTGAGGGCGCGTCAGGAGTTCGGCTGGACCGTCCTGCGCGCGGCGCGCGATCCGGTGCGCCGCGCGCCTGTCACGAGCGGGTCCTTCGACAGGTCCATCATGAGCGCCACGCAGAGCCCGATCATCACGAGGAGGAACGGGGCGGCGGCGATGATGGTCAGCGTCTGCAGGGCCTCGAGGCTGCCCACGGACAGCAGGACGGCGGCCACTCCTCCGGTCAGTGCGCCCCACAGGATGGTGAGCCATTTGCGCGGGACGGCTGCGCCGAACGAGGACAGCGAGCCGAGCACGATCGAGGAGGCGTCGGCACCCGAGATGAAGAACACGGCCACGAGGACGACCACGAGGATGGACGTCACCGACGCCAGCGGATACTCCGCGAGGAGCGCGAACATCGCCGATTCCTGGCTCTCCGCGTTCGCCGCGGCGATGTCCACGCCGTTGTCCTGCAGGTTGAGGGCCGATCCGCCCCACACGCCGAACCAGAGGACGCTGATGACGCTGGGGACGGCGACGACGCCGATGATGAACTCTCGGATGGTGCGACCCCTCGAGATCTTCGCGAGGAACGAACCGACGAAGGGCGTCCAGGACACCCACCACGCCCAGTAGAAGATGGTCCATGCCGCCAGCCATGCGTGGCCGCCGAAAGCGCCGGTACGGGACGCCATCTGCGGCAGGCCGATGAGGTAGTTGCCGCCCGACGCCGGGATGAGTTCGAGGATGAAGACCGTGGGGCCGACGACGAACAGGAAGAACAGCAGCGCCAGCGCCAGGACCATGTTGCCGTTCGAGAGCCACTTGATGCCGCGGCTGACGCCGCTGACCGCGGAGATGATGAAGCAGACGGTGAGAACCGCGATGAGGGTGATCTGCAGGGGCAGGCTGCTGCCCACACCGAAGACCTCCGTGAGGCCGCCGTTGATCTGCAGCACGCCGAGCCCGAGGGACGTGGCCGAGCCGAAGAGGGTCGCGAAGATCGCGAAGACGTCGATGGCGCGCAGGGCCTTGGGCGTGGGACGGCCGCGGAAGAGGGCCGTGAAGGCGCCGCTGAAACCGGTTCCCCGGCCCTTGCGGAAGGCCGAGTAGGCGAGCGCCAGACCGACCACGGCGTAGATGGCCCACGGGTGGATGGCCCAGTGGAACAGGGTGTAGTTCATGGCCTGCCGGGCCGCTTCCGGCGTTCCCGGCGCGATGCCGTCGACAGGAGGGGTGAGGTAGTGGGAGATGGGCTCGGTGACGCCGTAGAACATGAGGCCGATGCCCATGCCGGCGCTGAACATCATCGCGATCCAGGACGCCCTGGAGTACTCCGGCTTTTCGCCGTCCTTGCCGAGGGGGATGCGCCCGTACCTGCTGAAGGCGAGGAAGAGCGCGAAGACCACGAAGCCGGTGGCCGTGAGCACGAAGGCCCAGCCGAAGTTCGCCACGAGTCCGTTCAGCACGGAGGTGGTGATGTCCGAGAACGCCGTCGGGAAGAGCACGGCCACGAGCATCAGCAGGATGACGATCGAGAGCGAGACGAAGAGGACCGGCCTGTCCAGCGCAGCCTTCGCGGGGGCCTCTCCGGGAGGAGCCTCGAAGGGCGTGTCCTCACTGGGCGGTGATCCGTGGATGGGCTCGGTGGAATTAGACATACGGCTTAGGGTACGCGGGTGGCGGCGGCGGGGTCCGGTGGGGAGCGGGCCCGAATGGTCCTTGCACAGACGCCGCGCGGAGGGCCGGGTCGTCGGCGGTGCGCGCCGGGGGAGGAGCGCGGCCGGCCACCCCGGGTGCCGCTGCTTCGCCGTCATTCCGCCGATCGAAGCCCGGCGGGCGGACGGCCGGGGCATCGGCCGCGGCTCACCCCCGGGGCGCGGAGCCACGGCCCGCGGCGAGTCCCGAGGAGGCCCTGCCGGAGCCGCCCGGATGTGACGAAGCACCCATCGACGGGAGCCGTCCGATGCCGTAGGACGGGCTCAGGCGGCGTGCAGGCGGTGCCGTTCCCTGCGGTCCTTCACGGTGTCCGTCGCGAGGCTGAGTCCCAGCCCCGCGGCAACCAGGGCGATCAGCACGAACGGGAGGACCTCCAGGCCCGCTCCGTCGAGCAGGAGTCCGCCGAGGAGCGCACCGCCGCCGATGCCCACGTTGAACGCCGTCGTCTGCAGGGCGGCCGCGAGGTCGCGTGTCCGGAAGGATGCCGTACGCAGCATACGGGTCTGCAGCATGGCAGGGATGGCGCCGAAGGCCGCGCCCCAGACGATCACGGCGACCAGCACCACCACGGTGTTGGTGGTGGCGAGGGCCAGCGCGAGGACGGCGGCCATGACCACCAGGACGACGCCGACGAAGGCCTTCCGGGGGAAGCGGTCGGCGGCGTACCCGGCGCCGACGAGTCCGATGATGCCCGCTCCGCCGTACAGGAAGAGGACGAGCGCGACCGAGCCGGGCTCGAAGGACGAGACATCGGTCAGCCAGGGCGCGATGTAGGTGTAGAACGTGTTCTGCCCGGTCAGCAGGATCAGGATGACGGTGCACAGCAGGATCACCGCGCGGAAGCTGGGGTCCCGGCGCAGCGGCACTCGCTCCTCCCCGGGTGTGCGCTCGCCGTGGTGGTCCACGGGTGGCAGGAATTTCACGATCACGAGGGCCAGGACGGCGACGACCACCCCGATGATCGTGAAGGCGGTGCGCCAGCCGAGGGCGTTGCCGATCGCCGTTCCCACCGGGACACCGAGCACGAAGGCCGCGGTTCCGCCGCCCGCGGTGATGGCCACGGCCTTGCCGAGCTGGTGGGCCGGGACGAGGTGCGCGGAGTACGCGGCGACCACGGCCCAGAAGAGCCCGTGGGCCAGGCCGCCGAGGATGCGCGCCGCGACCAGGACACCGTAGGTCGGCGCGACCGCGGCGAGGACGTTCGCGAGGGCGATCACGAGGAGGACGACGACGATCAGCGACTTGCGCGAGTACCGCTGGGTGATGGCGGCGAGGGGGGTGGTGGCGACCACGACGGTCCCCGCGAAGATCGTGACGAGGAATCCGGCGGTGGAGAGGCTGACATCGAGGTCCCGCGCCATGGCGGGCAGCAGGCCCGTGGGCAGGAACTCACTGGTCACGGACACGAAGATCGCGCCCGCGAGGGAGAGCAGTCCGACGTAGGGGAACGGCGCGGTGGTCTTCACCGGCGGGGAGGAAACAGACAAGGGGTACCAATCATGGGAGATCCGGAGGTCGGGCCCCGGCTGCTCCGTTGAAAACCGAAGGGCTTACTTCAGTCAAGACGAGAATGATCCTTGACCCCTGTCGCAACGCCGATGGCGCGCGCGGCATTCCTGCGGCGTCACTGCCGTTCGGCGTCATACCAGGACCGGCCGGGGGCGGCGCCGGCGGAGATACCGCCTTCCTGCCGGGCGGCGGTATCCGATCCGGTGTGCCCGTCGCCCGACGGTGCCTCGTCCCCCTCGGCCTGGTGCGGCACGAGCGTCAGGCGGGGACCGGCCTCGCGGTCGTCGAGTTCCTCGGTGAGCTCGTCCTTGCGGGACGCCGTCTCGGCGTCGATCTCGCCGTCCGCGGCGAACTCGTGCTCGATCTCCCGGTGGACCTTGCTGTTCAGGATCTCGACGTCCTCGGTCCGGAGCCGGCCGAGGTCGGCCGGAAAGGGCTCGTCCGGTGAGATCCTGCTGTCCATGACCATCCCGTCCGTCGGCCGGAGGGGGAACGGCGACCTTTGAATGGTAGGGCCGGGACGTGCGCCGGACAAGCTCCGGTACCGGGTTCCCGCTCCGCGCCCGAGCCCGGAGCCCGTCGTTCAGGCGAGGAGGGCAGCGACGACGACGAGCGCGGGGATCGCGAGCACCGAGGACAGCAGCACGGAATCACGGGCCAGTGTCATGCCGCGGTCGTAGCGGCTCGCGAACATGAACACGTTCTGCGCCGTGGGCAGTGCGGCCACGACGACGGCGCCGAGCAGCCTCTCGCCGTCGAGCCCGAAGAGGAAGTGGGCGATGAGGTAGGTGGCGGCCGGCATGATGGCGCTCTTCAACGCCGTGGCCGTGAGGACCTGCAGTCGGTCCGGGCTGGGCCTGAGCGGTCGGCTGCCGGGCAGCGACATGCCGAACGAGATCAGCACCATCGGGACGGCCGCCCCGCCGATCAGGGCGAGGGAGTCCCAGACGGGAGCGGGCGGTCGCCAGCCGGTCGCGGACACCGCGACGCCCAGCAGCGACGCGATGATCATGGGATTCCGGAACGGCTGAGTCAGCACCGCGCGCACCGAGGGCTTCCGGCTCGAGGTGAGGTCGAGGATCGTCAGGTAGAGGGGAGCCAGCACCAGGAGCTGGACGAGGAGCACCGGGGCGATCAGCGTCGCGTCGCCGAGGGCGTAGACGGTGATGGGGATGCCGATGTTGTTCGCGTTCACGTACGAGCTCGCCATGGCGCCGATCGCCGTCTCGGCAGCGGGCCGGCGGAAGAGGAACCTGCTGATCAGGACGTAGAGGACGGCGATCGCGAGCGAGGAGACGAGCGCGATCGGCATGTACTCGGAGAACACCGATCCGAGATCCGCGTCGGCCAGGACGGTGAAGAGCAGGGCCGGGTTGGTCACGAAGAACGCCACCTGGTTCAGGGCGAAACCCGCCTGCGGTCCGCCGATGACCAGCCGTGCGGCGATGTAGCCGACGAGGATCACGGCACCCACGACGGCGAATCCGCCCAGCACTCCCAGCATGCGTCCTCCTCCCGCGCCGTCGGCATCCCCGCACGGCGCCCCTTAAGAACCTAGTGCGTCCACCGTCGGACAGTGGACGCACGAGGCCCCGCGAGCCGCAGGTTACGGCGTCCGGCGGGGTTCCGGCTCGGGAGCGAACCCGGTCAGGGTCGGCTCCTGGAGCAGTCGTCGACGCTCGACGCCGTCCGGGCCGTCGCGCTGTCCGGCACCGGGCCCGGAACTGCTCAGGGCCCTTGCTAAGCTTCCGACGGGATCATTCCGACTTCGAGGGAGCAGGCAGTGGCGGAGAGTGCACGGGCGGACGTCGACGGTCTCGAGAAACCGAAATGGCGGATCGTCGGGCCCGGACTGCTGGCAGCGGCGACCGGCGTCGGCGCGGGTGACCTCGTCGCCACGCTGATCGCGGGCAGCCAGTACGGGTACGCGCTCCTGTGGGCGGCGGTGATCGGCTGCGTCCTCAAGATCATCCTCGTCGAGGGCGTCGGCCGCTGGTACCTCGCCACGGGCAAGACCATCTTCCAGGGGTGGCGGACCCTCGGCGTCTGGACCAGCTGGTACTTCGGCCCGTACATCGTCATCTGGGGCTTCGTGTACGGCGCGACGGCGATGAGCTCCACCGCGTTGCCCCTGCAGGCACTCTTCCCTGCGGTCCCGCTGAACGTCTTCGCGGTGGCGTCGGGCCTGATCGGCCTGGCCCTGGTGTGGTTCGGCCGGTACGGGCTCTTCGAGAAGATCATGACGGTGATGATCGCCATCATGTTCATCTCGGTGGTCGGTTCCGCCGTCCTCGCCCTGCCGAACATCCCGGCGATGCTCACCGGACTGGTGCCCACCCTGCCCGCGGGCTCCGTCTTCTACGTCCTGGGGCTGGCCGGCGGCGTCGGAGGCACCATCACCCTTGCCGCCTACGGCTACTGGCTGCGGGAGAAAGGGTGGAACCGGCCCAGGTGGATGAACGTCATGCGGGTGGACAACACCGTGGCCTACATGGTGACCGGGATCTTCGTGGTCTGCATGCTCATCCTGGGCGCCGAGCTCCTATACACCGCCAACATCTCGCTCCAGACCGGCGACCGCGGCCTGCTCGACATGGGCGAGGTACTCGAGGACCGCTACGGCGTCGTCTGGGCGAAGGTCTTCCTCATCGGTTTCTGGGCGTCGTCGTTCTCCTCGCTGCTGGGCGTCTGGCACGGCGTCAGCCTCATGTTCGCCGACTTCTGGGCCAACTTCCGCAAGAAGGCCGACGACCTCTCCGACGACGACGCTCCCGGCGCCACCAGCAAGCCGGCCCGTGCCTACATGCTGTGGCTGACGGTCCCGCCGATGCTGCTGCTGCTCATCGGACGCCCCTTCTTCCTGATCCTGCTCTACGGGGTCCTCGGCTCCCTCTTCATGCCGTTCCTCGCCATCACGCTGCTCGTCCTGCTGAACAGCACACGTCTCGCGAAGCAGTGGCGGAACAAGTGGCTGTCGAACGTGTTCCTCGCCATCACGACCGTCGTGTTCCTCGTCCTCGGCGCGAACGAGCTCGTCAAGGCGGTCGCCGGAGGCTGACCTCCGGCGGGGGCGCGTGCCAGACTGGGACCATGCTCGTAGCCTTCAGCGTCGCCCCGTCCGGTTCCTCCGATCTCTCCCGCGAGAACCCCGACGGGTCGGTGCACGACGCCGTGGCCGCCGCTGTCGCCGTCGTCCGCGAATCGGGTCTGCCGAACTCCACCGACTCCATGTTCACCACCATCGAGGGCGAGTGGGACGAGGTGATGGCCGTGGTGAAGAACGCCACCGAGGCCGTGGGCCGCTACGGCAGCCGCGTATCGCTCGTCCTGAAGGCGGACATCCGGCCGGGGTGGACGGGCGAGCTGACGGGGAAGGTCGAGCGCCTCGAGGCGGCACTCGCCGAGCAGGAGCAGTTCGAGGGCCATTCCTGACGCCTGGTGGGTCCCGCCACCGATCCCCGCGCAGAACCGAACCGGGACCCCGGCGTCCTCACCTCCGGGACCTTCGTCGCGACTCACCCGCGTGAAGTCGCGACTCACCCGCGTGAAGGGGGCTCGTCCAGGCCGTGCTGCAGAGTCCGCGGGACTGGCGTCCCCGGTCCACCGCGTGCACCGACCCCGCAGGCACCGCCTCCGGTCGGACGGCCGGTAACGGGGTAGTAACAGAGGTGGTGATACTCCTTCGTCATGCGGTGGCCCGCAGGCAGGCCGCCCGAGGAGATGGAGGCCCGCGGTGCCGAAAACGCTGCCAGCCGGAGTGGTCGAGTTCAACGGGGCCACCTTCCGGGCGAACGTCATGCCCGATGTCTTCGATGCGAGGGACCTCGAGTACCGGCCACGGCTTGCTCCGTTGCCCGCCGTGCTCGACCGGCGACCCCCGGGCACGCTCGTCCTGAAGCAGGAGGGTAATTCCTGCACGGGGCACGCCCTCGCAGCGATGATCAACACGGTGGTGACGGCGAAGGACGCCCCCGACGGGGTGAGCCCCTACATGCTCTACCGGATGGCGCGGCGCTATGACGAGTTCGACGGCGAATCAGACGAGGGATCCTCACTCAGGGGAGCCTTGAAGGGTTGGTTCTACCACGGGGTGCTGCCCGCCGCGGACTGGCCGGGGCTCCTGGACGACCCCGATCTGGACGGCGATCCCGTCCTCAGCGACAAGGCGTTCGCCCGTCCGCTCGGCGCCTTCTACCGCGTCCACGCCCACCGGCTCGACGACATGCAGTCCGCGATCAACGAACTGAACGTCATCGTCGCCTCGGCGCTGATCCATACCGGCTGGATCCAGCCGACCGGGGTGGCCAAGCCGGGGAGGTCGGACGTGCACCTGATCGAGCGGACACCGGGGGCCGGCCAGCTCGGCGGCCACGCCTTCGTGATCGTCGGCTACAACGACATCGGGTTCCTCGTGCAGAACAGCTGGGGGACCGAGTGGGGCTCCGGTGGCTTCGCGACGCTGCCCTACGACGACTGGCTGGACTCCGCCTACGATGCCTGGGTAGCCCGGCCCGGGGTACCCGCCGTCATCCGGACCAGGGACCGCACGAAGACGGTCGAGGGGACCTCCGGCGCACTCGTCCGCGGGGCCGGACCGGACCTCGTGCGGCTCTCCCGCCACGTGGTGAACCTCGGGAACGACGGGAAGCTCTCTGATACGGGTCGTTTCACCAGCAGCCCCCGGCAGCTCGACCGGATCATGCAGCGCATGGACGAGTACCACCGCTTCTGGCAGGAGAGCGATCCGGCGGGAGGACGGCCCGTGCGGCGCGTGGTCCTGTACGCACACGGCGGTCTCGTCGATGAGCGCTCGGGACTGGCGAGTGCGCAGGCCCAGCTGAACTGGTGGCTGAACAACCAGGTGTACCCCATCAGCTTCGCGTGGCAGAGCGGCCCGGTGGAGACCATGATCAACCGGCTGGACGACCTCATCCGCGGCAAACTCCCGTTCGGCAGTATCGGGTTCGACCTCATCGAGCAGGCCGATCGTTTCGTCGAGAAGTTCGCCCGCGCGAACCTGCGGTGGATGTGGGCCGAGATGAAGGAGAACGCGGCAGCCGCCTCGCGCCCCCTGCCACCGGAGGGGGCCGAACGCGGAGCGGCCGGCGACGAACAGGCAGGGCTCCCCGGTGCCTCCCTCCTGGTCCGGCGCCTCGCCGACTACGCCAGGGCGACCGGTGGCGACGACCTCGAGGTCCACCTCGTGGGGCACAGTGCGGGTTCCATCTTCACCGCGAACCTGCTGCCCAGGCTCCAGGACGAGGGCGTGCCCGTCGCGTCCCTGACCTGGCTCGCTCCGGCGATCCGCCTCGACGAGTTCGACCGTGCGGTACTGCCGCACCTGGTGTCGGGACACGTCCGCAGACTCGCCTCCTTCGGCCTGGGCGACCACCAGGAGATGAACGACGTCGTCGGTACGGGGAAGGTCAGCATCTACCAGAAGTCGCTGCTCGTGCTCGTCTCGCACGCCCTGGAGAGCGGCGCAGACAGCCGGAGCGGTGGGGAGGTGCCGCTGTTCGGCATGGAGCGTTTCCTGACCAGCCCCCTTCAGGGCTCCACCCTGGCCGACATCCTGCCGACGCTGCCCGCGGAGCTGGTGTTCTCTCCCAGCGAAGGACCGGCGGCCGCCCATTGCGCGGCGACGACCCACGGAGGATTCGACAACGACGCCGCGACGATGACGTCGGTCCTGCTCCGGATCCTCGGTCGTCAGGACGTGGCCGAGCGCACCCGGTTCGAACCACACACGCCGTTGCTCGATCCCGCCCCCGCGATGGGCCGGCGGCCGGAAGCATCCCTCTCCGCACCTGCCCGCGTTGTCGTCGTCGAGCACGCGGGAACGGTCCCGGTCACGCGAATGGCCGCACCCCAGCCCGACCACGTGAGCGTACCTGCCTCGAACGGTGTACTGCCCGAGGAGCACTTGGCGCCGATGACCAGCAGCCCCGTCATGGATGCCCTCACCCGCGACGGATGGGCTGCAGCACCCGCTCACCCGCGAAACGATGCGCCACCACGATGAGCTCGCGCCAGGCACCTGCACAGCTTCCGTTCGGCCGGCCGACCAACTCCACGTGGCGTGAGCACACGGTCGCCAGTGCGGCCCAGGTCCGCACCCTCGCTGCCTGGCTGACGAAGATCGACCCGCCGACTGCAGGCAATCCCGCATCGGGCGCCGGGAACGCCGTCCTGGATGCTGCGATCGCCGGTCACCTCGACGAGGCGATCAGGATCGCCGCGAACCGATCACCGATACTTCAGGTCTCCTACAACGGCGCCAGGGTCGAGCGCGCGCTGAGCCACCTCGAAGCCGCGCAGGTCGCCCTCCTACGACGGGCACCCGTCTGGTTCGTGCAGTCCGAACTGCCGAACCTCCAGGCGCACGCACGCCAGCACCTGCCGCCCACCGATCCCCAACGGGCGGTCATCGAGCGGGCCGCCAGGACATCGCCCCAGGCGGCGGCCCTGGACGAGGCCACCCGCATGGCGGTGGTGTCCGCCTACCGGGCGGCGTGCTTCGAGGCGCGCCAGGAGTTCTCCCGTGTACGGAGCTTCCGGAACATCCTCCTGATGAGTGCCCTCGTCCTCACCGTCCTGGCTGTGGTGCTCGCGGCTGCGGGCTGGATCCGCCCGGAGGAATTGCGCCTGTGTTTCGGGGCGCCCGACCAGGTGGCCTGCCCCACCGGATCCGAGGCGCGTCCCTGGGACATGCTGTTCATCGAGTCCTTCGGCCTCATCGCTGCGGCGGTATCAAGCTCCGCGGCACTACGCCACGTACGGGGGACCTCGACGCCCTACGGGCTGCCCCTCGCGCTCGCGGTCCTGAAGCTGCCGGCCGGAGCACTGACAGCGGTGCTCGGCCTGCAGCTGATGCGCGGCGGGTTCGTGCCGGGCCTGAGCGCACTCGACACCCCCGCTCAAATCGTCGCCTGGGCGATCGTGTTCGGAGCCGCTCAGCAACTCTTCACGGGCCTGGTGGATCGCCAGGCCCAGACCGTCCTCGACGACGTCGGTGGGAAGGACGGCGCGAAGGACGGCGGGAAGGCGGCGGGTGCGTGAGGTGGGCTACTGGACGGCGTCGCCCGGGGAGGGCAGCCGATAGGTCAGCTCCTCGTCCACCGCGGCCACCCCGTCGATCGTGCCGAGCCCGGCCAGGAGAGCGGCCGTCACCGAACCGGTGATCATGCCGAGTCCGGGCAGCACCCGGTCGACCACCATGCCGCGGAGGCCGAGCTGCTCTGCGACATGGTGGATCGATGGGCGGTGCTCGTCGTCGACCGTCACGGTGACCTTCATGCGGCTATTCCTGCGGCGCCATCGCAAGCCCCGAACCGACGTCCACCGACGGTGCCTGCAGTCGGGAACTCTCCTGCACCAGCACGGACCACAGCTCCCGCCCCCGGTATCCGGTGGCTTCGGCCCACAGTGCCGCGATACCCGCGACGTGCGGCGTCGCCATGCTGGTCCCGCTGATCGTGTTGTAGCGGTCGGGCATCAGCCAGGAGGAGTGCACCCGGTAGCCGGGACCGGCGATGTCTACCTGCCCACCGCGCACGGGTAGTGTCCGCGCCGAGAAGTACGCCAGATCCAGTTGCTCGTCGAGTGCACCCACCGCGAGGATGAACGGACTGTTGGCGGGTGCGCCGACGAAACCGAAGTCGTTCTGGCGCCGGTCCGCGTTGTTCCCGGCCGCCGCGATGATCAGCGAACCCTGGTCGAGCACCCGCCGCCCGATGGCGGTGTACGGCGGATGAACCTGCGCGATATCGGCTCCGAGGGACATCGAGATCACGGCGCAGCCGTTCACCAGCGCCCACTCGATGCCGGCGATGATTCCACCGTCACTGCCGGAACCGGAGTTGCTGAGCACCTTTCCGGCGTAGATGTCGGCTTCGGAGGCCACGCCGTAGCCCGGTCCTTCACGGGAGGAGCGCGGCCCGCAGGAGGTGCCGATGCAGTGCGTTCCGTGCCCGTGCCCGTCCTGCGGGTCCTCGCCGGGGATGAAGGACTCGACCGTGACCTGACGGCCCGCGAAGTCCGGATGCGACGAATCGAAGCCGGTGTCGAGCACCGCCAGCCTGATGCCCTTGCCGGTGCGGGGGGACGTTGCGGCGCCGGTCGCCTGGAGGCCCCACGTGAAGTGCTCGGTGTCCTGGAACAGTGCCGAGGGTGGGCTCAGGGTCCCCTGCGACAGCGCGTGGTGCACGAGTTCCGGCGAGATGGACTCGATGTTCGACTGGTCCGACGACATGCGCAGCGCCCCGGCTTGCTGGGGATCCGCGGTGACGACGGCGACGCCGAGGGAGGCGAACACCGTGGCATCGGCATCGCCGGCCGTCGCCGGGTCGACCGGCCCATGGCCGAAGTCGCGGGAGTCCGCCACGTTGGACAGGCCGGCAGCCGACCTCAAAAAGGCAGGCGGATCGGCTTCGGTCTCGGCGAAGACCACGATGAAGCGTCCGGTGGTTTCCGGTGCCGAGCCGGAGGGCCGGTCGCCGGAGGAATCTGGTTCGATCATGTCACTCAACCTCAGGGGTGTCGGGGTGGATCCTTCAGGGGCAGGAGGAAGTCCTGCGGTTCGGGGCGAGCCCGGAGTCGGCCCGGCTCCCCGATGGCGGGAAACAGGGCTCGCGCGTGCCTACGGCCAGGTGTTGCGCGCCCAGTGCAGCAGGTTCGTCAGCGCATTGCCCCCGGCGGCGACGTTCTGTCGTGGTTCACCGAAGTTGTCCTCGCCGCCCGAGTGGGTGCCGACGATATCGGGAGACCCCCCGAACCACCCGAAGACGGGTGCGCCGCTCTGGCCGCCCTCGGTGTCGGCGCGGTATTCGAGCTCCACGCCGGCGCCGTCGTTGTCGTCGTCGATGATCGGGAAATTGAGGAAGAGCCACGGCCGGTTGCCGCCGTCCTTGTCCCAGGGGTAACCGGGCAGAGTCCACACACTCTGGTCCTCCCAGCCCGGGTTGTAGGTCCGGAAACCGAACCACCCGAGGCTGCTGCCCAGCGCGACATCGAGCCGCATGACCGCCATGTCGTCGCCCTGCGCGTGGCTGCTGTACCCGTGGGCGCCGGTCACCCAGGACGCGGCCCACGCGCCGTGGATGGATGCGCCGTCGTAGAAGGCCGGCACGAAGAGCGCCTTCCAGTTCGCGGAGCCCCAGGGGACCACGTGGCTCGCGGTCAGGATGCTGCGGGCTCCGATCAAGGACGCCGTACCCCACCATGTCCAGTTCGGTGCAGCGGCATCGGTCCAGACGAAGATACGGCCGACGACGGAGAAGGGGTAGGCGTTGGGGTAGTACGCCGACCTGCCGTCGCCCTCGATGACCCATTCCGGGCGGACTTTCGCCCCGTTCCTGCGGACGAGGCGGGTCGGTTCGACCACGGGGGCGAGGACCGGCGTCGGCGCGACGGCGACCCAGTCCGGGATGTAGGAGGAGCCGGCGCTGCCCGCCGGATCCTCCTGGCCCTGCAGATCCGTGACAGCGGCCTCGACATCCGACAGGGTCGACGGTTCCACCGCCTTCACCACGATGCCGAGGACCGTCCCGGGATCGCTGACCGTCATACGCCCTTCCGCGTCGGTGCGGAAAGCGCTGGACGCATCGCCGAGCACAGCCGCGGAGGGCAGGCGGTCGAAGATGAGGTAGTTCCGGGGGTCGTGCAGTTCGGAGGGCGGGTCGCCCTGTTGCGGGCGGGTGCGGGACATGATGCGGTCCAGCGGTTCCGGCGAATCGTTCGTCATGGTCTCTCCTCGAGCGGCGGTGCGTGGGTGCCGGCCATCAGCCGGTCCGTCGTCGCCTGGCGCGACCCGTGGCCTGCACGGGACAGTGAACCAGCCGGAGTTCCCCCGGCTCCTCAGCCGGTCGGCGCCGGAGCGTGCGATCACCCTAGGCCCGACGGCGTTACCGCCGCGTTATGGTCGCGTTACCGGCCGGGCGGGCGCCATGAGGAGCACCACCGCACCTCGGTGGCCTGGGGCCACTAAACTGGGGCAGTGACACAGCCCCTGCTGACGCTTCCCTACCTGATCCGGCCGGCCACGGTGGACGACGCCGAGGCGTACGCGCGTACCCACGTGGCAGGGCTGCACGAGACGTACGAGCAGATCATGCCGCGGGAGTACCACGAGTTCTACGACGCCGAGCTGCCCGCGATGATCGAGCGGCAGCGCGAGGCGTTCCAGCACGCGGAACGCACCCGCGGCAGCGCGCGGAGCTGGCTGGCGTTCGACGACGACGGCGCGCCGGTCGCGATCGCGACCTCCGGTCCTGGACGCGACGAGGACCGCCCCGACTTCGAACTGCACCACATCTACACCCTCCGCTCCACGCACGGGACGGGGCTCGGGCAGCGCCTGATGGACATCGCGATCGGCACACGGGCGGCCTACCTGTGGATCCTGAACGGCAACCCGCGGGCCGAGCGCTTCTACCGCCGCAACGGCTTCGAACCCGACGGCACCTCGATGCTGTGCGGGCCCACCTGGCACCATCGGCCCATGTTCCGCATGCACCGTCCGGACCAGCGATGAGAGGGTGCACCTGATGGCGAAGCCCTCGGGGGCACGACCCGAGATCGGCGAGTTCCCCATCGACACCGGGACCTGCGAGCTCGAACCCGATCCGTACAACCCGAACGGCTGGGTGCTGCGCATCAACGGCGTACCCAGCTCCCACATCGACCTGGCCGATCCGCTGCAGCTCGACTTCGAGTACATGCGCTGGATCGCATCGCTCGTCGATTCGCGCTGGGCGTCCACGGACAGGCTCCGCGTGCTCCACCTCGGCGGGGGAGCGTGCTCGCTCGCACGCCGTTTCGCCGCCTCCCACCCGCAGGCGCGCCAGGTCGTCGTCGAACTCGACGGGCGGCTGGCCGAACTGGTGCGCCAGTGGTTCGACCTGCCCCGGGCACCGCTCGTGCGCATCCGCGTCGGTGAGGCCCGCGCCGTGACGGAGTCGCTCAGCGAGGACAGCCGCGACCTCGTCATCCGGGATGTCTTCGCGGGCGCCGTGACCCCGGTGCCCCTGACGACCCAGGAATTCACGCGGGCCGCCAAACGCGTTCTCGCAGCCGACGGGGTCTATGTGGTGAACTGCGGCGACAGCCCGAACCTCGCGATGGCCAAGCGGGAGGCCGCGACGATCGGCGCCGAGTTCGCGCACACCGTGATCATCGCCGATCCGGCCATGCTGAAGGGCAGGCGCTACGGCAACGTGATCATCGCGGGGAGCGATGCGCCCCTCGGCGAGGATCCGGGGCTGGCCCGGGAACTGCTGGGCGGGGGAGTGCCCGCCCACCTCTGGCAGGACGCGCGGGTGCGGACGTTCTCGGCCGGCGCGCAGCTCCTCGCGGACTGACCGCCCGCGGAGGCGTGCGCGGCCGGCTGCGCGGACCGCGACCGCCATACCGCAGCGATGCCGACCTCACGGGCGGTCCGTCGGGCGCGCTGTCCGGCCCGCCGCTCGACCGGCCGCGCTGCCGGATCGAGCGCCGTAACGCCCCCGGCCCCTCCCGTGAAGGGGCGCCCCCGTCGCGCGTACGGCCGCCGGACGCGGTCCGTCCACACTAGGCTGGCAGCGTGGAACTGGGTCTGCTGGGCATCATCGGGATCGCCGTCCTCGTGGCGGTCGCGGTGCTCTCCAGGCGCGTGGGCGTCGCGGCTCCCCTCATCCTCGTCGTCGTCGGCATCGCGCTCTCCTTCGTGCCCGGTGTCCCGAGCTTCAGCATCCCCGACGAGTGGATCCTGGCGGGCATCCTGCCGCCCCTGCTCTATGCCGCGGCGATCAAGACGCCCGTCACGGACTTCCGCCGGAACGTCACGCCGATCGCCAGCCTGTCCGTCGCGCTCGTCGTGATCTCCGCCTTCGCCACCGGACTCCTCCTCCACACGCTGCTGCCCGGCCTGGGTCTCGCCGCCGCGGTCGCGCTCGGCGCGGTGATCAGCCCGCCCGACGCCGTCGCCGCAACCTCGATCGGCCGCCGGCTGGGCCTCCCGCCCCGGCTGCTCACGGTGCTGGAGGGCGAGGGCCTCGTCAACGACGCGACCGCGCTGGTGCTCCTCCGCAGCGCCATCGCGGCGTCCGCCGGGGCACTGAGCGGCTTCGGTGCGGCCGTCGGTGACTTCGTGTACGCCGTCGTCGTCGCCGTCGTGGTCGGCTACGCCGTGGGCGTGGTCACGGTCTTCCTCCGGTCCAAGCTCGACGATCCGGTGCTCGACACGGCGCTGTCCCTCGCCGTCCCGTTCGTCGCTTTCCTCCCCGCCGAGGAGCTCGGTGCGTCCGGGGTGCTGGCCGTGGTGGTCGCCGGGATCTACACCGGTCACCGCAGCGCGAGCCAGTTCGACGCCCGGGCCCGCATCAGCGACAACGTGAACTGGCGGACCGTGCAGTTCCTGCTGGAGAACGGCGTGTTCCTCCTCATCGGGCTCGAGGTCAGGACCCTGCTGCAGAACATCGACGAGTCCCTGCTGACGGTGCAGCAGACGGTGCTGATCGGTCTCCTCGCGACGCTCGCCCTGATTCTCCTGCGGTTCCTCTGGGTGTTCCCGCTCGTGCTGCTGATGCGGAGACTGCCGAGCCGGGCGGAACGGCGGACGCTGCAGCTGCGCCGCGGTCTCGGGCGCCTCAAGAAACAGCCGACGCTCGACGCCCGGCAGGAACGCCGCAAGCGTGCCCTCACGAGGCTGTACGAGCGACGCCGGGCCGACCTCGAGCTCGAACGGCGGGAGGGGTTCGGCTGGAGGGGCGCCACCGTGCTCGGCTGGTCGGGAATGCGCGGGGTGGTCACCCTGGCGGCCGCCCAGTCCCTGCCGGAGTCGTTCGCCTACCGGGAGCAGCTCGTGCTGATCGCGTTCACCGTCGCCGTCACCACTCTCCTGGTGCAGGGCAGCACCCTGCCCGCACTCATCCGCGTCCTGAAGATCGAGGGCATCGACGCGGACACCGACCGTGAGGAATCCGCCACCCTCTTCGACGAGCTGCGCACCGAGGGGCTGCGTATCCTGGACGACCCGCAGCAGATCGTCGGTGGGGACGTGCAGGTGGACGAGGACGTGCTGGAGCGGGTGCGGACCGACACCGGCATGCGCTCGGAATTCGAGTGGGAGAAGGCGCGCCTGCCGGAGCAGAAGCTGGTGCGCTCACCGCACCGCCAGTACCGGGACCTCCGGCTGGCCGTGCTCGAGGCGGAACGGCAGGCGCTTTTGGCAGCGCGGGCACGCGGCACCTACTCGTCCCGCGTGCTGGCGAAGGCGCAGCGCATCCTGGACGTCGAGGAGACCCGGCTGCGTCCGCGGGGCGGATCGTCCTAGCGCCGTCCGGGTGCTGCCCCGACGCGTGCACGGTCGCCGACATCCGGGAAGAGCAGGCCGGCCGCGACGACGATCACACCTCGCCCGACCGGCCCAGCAACTGCGGCTCCAGCGCCTGCGTCCCCTCCCGCAGCGCCTCCACCACGGCGGCGACGGCGGGTTGACGCAGCGCGTCGGGACGCACCACCAGCCAGTAGTCCAGCTGCTCGGCGACCAGTCCGGGCAGGAGCCGCACGAGGTCCGGATGCCGGTCCGCCATGAAGCACGGCAGGAGGCCGAGGCCCGCGCCGGTCCGCGTCGCCTCGACGTGGACGAACACGTTCGTGGAACTCAGTGCATCTCGCATCGCGGGCAGCAGGCGCCGTGGCGCGTCGAGGCTGTCCACCTGGAGCATCGAGTCGATGAAGTACACGAGCGGATGGGTGACCACCTCCGCCAGGTCCGACGGCGTGCCGTGCTCCTCCAGGTAGTCCCGGGACGCGTAGAGCCCGAGCACGTAGGCCCCGAGCCGCGTGGCCTCGGCCCGGTGCACCTGCGGTTCGCCCACCACCACCTCGAAGTCGAGGCCCGTCCGCGTCTGGGAGGCCCTGCGGGTGGCGGCGACGATCTCGATGCTCAGCCGCGGGTTGCGGGCCCGGAGCCGCGCGAAGGCGGGGGCGGCGATGAACGCGCTGAAGCCGTCCGTGGCACTCATGCGGACGACGCCGGTGAGCGCACCGCCGTCGTCACCGGCCAGCTGCGCGACGGCCGCGGCGACTCCCGCCGCGGCATCCGCTGCCCGCCTGCCCAGGTCCGTGAGCTCCCAGCCGCCCGTGCCACGGGACAGGACGTGCCCGCCGAGGGCCTTCTCGAGGGCCGCGATCCGTCGGGAGACGGTGGTGTGGTTGAGACCGAGGCTGTCCGCCGCCGTGGTGAAGCGACCGGTCTGCGCGACGGCCCGGAGGACGAGGAGATCCTGTGCGTTCGGGGCGGCCATGTGTGCAGTATCGCAGGGTAGGCGTGCCGAAGTGGTCATTGGTCCCACTCCGTCGTGCAGGAATACTCAGGTGGTGTGCGGGGAGCGGCCCCGCCGAGCATGCGCGGAAGGAAAGCCATGAGCCTCGACGAAGCGGCGGCGATGTCCTACATCGGATCCGGGGGCAGGACCGGCACGCAGCCCGCCGGTCGTTCCGAGGGGAGTCTCGGCGGTCGGAGGGCCGTCATCACCGGCGGCGCCAGCGGCATCGGCGCGGCCTGCGCGCGCAGCCTCGCCGCCCGCGGTGCTTCCGTGGTCGTCGCCGACCGCGACGGGCAGGGCGCCGCGGCCCTGGCACAGGATCTGGAGGGGGAGGCTTGGGCCGTCGACCTGCTCGACACCGCGGCCCTCGAAGACCTGACCCTCGACGCGGACATCCTGGTCAACAACGCCGGCATCCAGACGGTCAGCGCCATCCAGGACTTCCGCCCCGACGATTTCCGCCGGATCCAGAAGCTCATGGTCGAGGTTCCGTTCCTGCTGATCCGCGCGGCCCTGCCGGGGATGTACGAGCGGGGTTTCGGCCGGATCATCAACATCTCCTCCGTCCACGGCCTGCGCGCCTCGCCGTTCAAATCGGCCTACGTCACGGCCAAGCACGGGCTGGAGGGTCTGTCCAAGGTCACGGCTCTCGAGGGTGGGGAGCGCGGGGTCACGAGCAACTGCGTGAATCCCGGCTACGTGCGGACGCCCCTGGTCGAGAACCAGCTCGCGGACCAGGCACGCCTGCACGGCATCAGCGAGGACGAGGTGCTCTCGAAGATCCTGCTCACGGAATCGGCGATCAAGCGCCTCGTCGAACCCGAGGAGGTGGCGTCGCTGGTCGCATGGCTCGCGGGCGACGACGCCGGGATGGTCACGGGCTCGTCCTACGTCATGGACGGCGGCTGGTCCGCGCGCTGAACCGCGCACCGACCTGCAGGACCGTCCCCCGGACAGCGACGAAGGAGGTTCCCCCTCCTCCGTCGTTGCCCCCCCTCTTCGCGAAGGTCGCTTTCTCTTCTTCCACCCGGAGGGATTTAGGTGTGGGGAG
>NZ_JBTNDU010000011.1:0-123716 GCF_054510835.1 Arthrobacter sp. TmT3-37
GTTACTCGCCCACCAGCCAAACCCCCCCACCCCCCCACACCCCCCCCCCCCAACAACCCCCCCCCCCCCCCCCCCCCCCCCCCCCCCCGCCACCCGTCGTCGCGCGGTCCGTCGTCGCTCCTCCCACCCGGAGCGCTCGATGCGCGGGCAGGTTCGGACCTGCCCACTGATCGGCCCCGATCACCGGGCGGATCCGACGCCGGAGCGACCGACCGCCCACTGGGATCAGATGCCGAGGAGTTCCTCGATGGGGCCGATGCCGAAGAAGACCACGAAGGCCGCGGCCACGGCCCACATCAGCGGATGCACCTCGCGGCCGCGGCCCTGGATGGCGCGGATCAGCACGAAGGCGATGAAGCCGGCGCCGAGGCCGTTCGCGATCGAGTAGGTGAACGGCATGAGCGTGAAGGTCAGGAACGCCGGGATCGCGACGCCCCAGTCCTCGAAGTCGATGCGGCCCACCTGCGCCACCATCATGAAGCCGACCACCACGAGCGCGGGTGCCACGGCTTCGAACGGCACGAGGCTGATGAGGGGCGTGAAGAACATCGCGAGGAGGAAGAGCAGTCCCGTGACCACGTTCGCGAGGCCCGTGCGGGCACCCTCGCCGATACCCGCACCCGATTCCACGTAGATCTGGTTGGACGAGACCGAACCGGCACCACCGGCCACCGCGCCGAGCGCGTCGATCACGAGCACGCGATCGACCCCCGGGATGTTGCCCTTGGCGTCGACGAGCTTGGCCTCGTTGGCGAGCCCCACCATGGTGCCCATCGCGTCGAAGAAGATGCTGAGCAGGATCGTGAAGGTCAGCAGGATGGCGGCGGTGCCGCCGAGGTGCCCGAACGCCCCGAACAGGCTCACGTTGCCCACGAGGCTGAGGTCGGGTACGCCGATCCACGTGCCGGAGGGCAGTTCCGGGACCACGAGGGACCAGCCCGCGGGGTTCGGCTCCTGGCCGGGGGAGACGCTGGCGCCGACGTCGAACAGGGCTTCGAGGATCACCGCGAGCACCGTCGCGGCGAGGACGCCGATCAGGATGGCGCCGCGCACCTTCCGCACCACGAGGGCGATGGTCAGGATGAGGCCGAAGACGAAGACGAGGGTGGGCCAGCCGATCAGTACTCCACCGAAACCGAGGCCCACCGGCACCGTGGTGTTGGCGACGTCGGGGACGCGGCGCACGAAGCCGGCATTGACCAGGCCGATCAGCGCGATGAACAGGCCGATTCCCACGACGATCGCGGTCTTGAGGCTTTCCGGGACGGCGTTGAAGACGGCCGTCCGGAATCCGGTCAGCACCAGGACGAGCATCGTGAGGCCGGCGAGCATGACGAGTCCCATGATGTCCGGCCAGGTAAGGCCCGGGTTGGTGGCGACGGTGATCGCCACGAACGCGTTGACGCCGAGCCCGGTGGCCAGCGCGAACGGGTACTTGGCCCAGGCGCCCATCAGGATGGTCAGGATGCCGGCGACGAGGGCGGTCACGGCGGCTACGCGTTTGAAGCCGAGCTCGCCGCCCGAGGAGTCGGCGCCGGCGAGGATGAGCGGATTCAGCACCACGATGTAGCTCATGGCGAAGAAGGTGGCGAGGCCGCCGCGGATCTCACGGGAGAACGTCGACCCCCGCTGCGTGATGTCGAAGTAGCGATCCAGCGCGGAACCAGTTTTGAGCATGGGGGATCCTAGGGCGGAAGGGTCGAGGAGCAATCGCGATACATTCTATCGCGGGCATGCCTGAAGGCTGCGTCCGTTACGCGCCCCTCCGGCCGGCGCGCTGCCGGGTCCTCAGCGCCCCCTCAGGGTCTCCGCGTAGGGTTGGAGCATGGTTGCCTCCCTCCTCCCGCCCGCCCAGCTCCCGGCCACCCCGCGGCCGGGGCGTCGTCCCCTCCCTGCGGTTGCCGGGCTCGTCTCCGCCGTCGTGCTGGCACTCGCCATGCTGCTCGGTGCCGGCGGCGCAGCGAACGCGCACGACGAACTGGCCGGTACCGACCCGGCGGAGGGCGCGACCCTCGACGTCCTGCCCCCCAGCCTGGAACTCACCTTCTCGAACGTGCCCTCGGGGATCGGCGCCCAGGTGCAGGTCCTCGACGAGTCCGGCGTGGACTGGGCGGACGGGCCCGTGCAGATCGTCGACCGGACCGCGACCCAGCCCCTGCGCACCGGCGCACCGGCCGGGAGCTACACGGTCAACTGGCGCGTGGTGAGCTCGGACTCGCATCCCATCGAGGGCACGTTCGGCTTCAGCGCGCTGCAGGGTTCGACGACGGTACCGGACTCGGTGAGCACCGCCGGCCCGGTGGACACGGAGGAGGCCCAGGCCGGCGAGACGCAGACGGCCGGCGTCAGCGACTTCCCCTGGAGCATCATCCTGATGATCGCGGCGCTCGTGGCGATCGCCGTCGCGCTGGCGGTCACGGCACGCAAGCGGCTCGGCGCCGGCAAATAGGGCCGGCCGGCAGACCGCAGCAGGGAAGGGCTATGCCCCCAGCGGCGAGATGGCCGCGAGGGGCGGCGCGATCCGGTTGAGGGCGGCCGGTCCCTGGGCCACGATGGCGTCGCTGACGAGTTTCGCCTGGCGGACGATCTCCCGGGTGGTGGGCGTCAGCAGTTCGCCGACGCCGACGAGGTGCAGGCCGATCGCGCGCAGGGCCGCCTTGAAGTCCCTGCCGATCGCGATGCCCATGGAGCGGAGGAACTTCCGCAGTTCGTTCTGGGGGTACTTGGTGAGCACCACGTGGTCGGCGAGGAGCACGCCGTCGGCGGTCTGCACCGCCCATTTCTTGTGCCCTACGGGGCCCTTGATGAGCTTCGGATGCCCGATGATGCTGAGGTTCTCCGCCACGGTGGTCTGCCGGACATCGAGCTGGTGGGCCGTCGCGTAGCCGCGGAGGAGCCGCATGAGTTCGGTCCGTTCCGACAGGGAGACGGAGTCCGTCATGACCGTCCGCATGGCGCCGGAGTCGAAGCATTCGAGGCTCTCGACGACGATCGAATCGATGCCGCGGCGGCTCAGCTCGCTCGCGACGGCGAGTCCCGACAGCCCCGAGCCGATGACCACGGTGCTCGTATGCTCCGCGGGCGTGGGCATCGCGGACGCAGACCGGACCGGGTCGAGCGGCAAGGAATCCACCGGGTTACCTCCACTGGAAAGCATTGGTCCCGTACGGCCCGGCGCCTCTTCCGGGCCGTACGGACTCTTGGCTGCGAACGGGTCATCCAAGAGCACTTCGCGCGGGGGGAAAAGGGCTTGGAAGCCTACCTCCGCGACGGGTCTTCGAAGCCTATATAACTTTTCAGACCGTGGATAGACCGATGATCTGCGGTGCGCTACAAATGGTTGACCGGCCGCTTCGGGCGGCGGAACACGCGACCGAAGGAGGCCTGCCGTGGGCAGCGAGCACACAGAGGGTTTGTCGCAGGGGCTGGCGCAGCACGGGATAGTCGTCGGCGTCGATGGTTCCGACCAGAGCACGTGCGCCCTGCTCTGGGCCGCCCAGGAGGCCGAGCGCCGCACGGCTCCGCTCTACGTGGTGACCGCCTACACCGTCCCGGTCTTCGCGGCCTCCAGCATGGACGCCGGCTACGCCACCGTGGACGACGACGTGATCCGGGCCAGCGCGCAGTCCGTGCTCGACGACTCGCTCGGGCACCTCGATGGGATCACGGTGGATGTGCATCCGCGGATCGAGACGGGTGATGCCGCCGGCGTCCTGCTCGACCTCTCCGAGGAAGCGGAACTGATGGTCGTGGGATCCCGCGGGCGCGGTGGCTTCGTGGGCCGCCTCCTCGGGTCCGTCAGCAGCGCCCTGCCTGCCCATGCGAAATGTCCGACGGCGGTGATCCCGGTCTGCACGGGAGCCCGCCTCGGGCATCCGGAACTGGGCCGGAAGTCCGTCAAGGACAAGCCGCCCGCCGTGGTGGAACCCGTGGTCGTGGTCGGCGTCGACGGTTCCGAACAGGCTCGCATGGCGTCTCTGGCCGCGGCCGAGGAAGCGCGGTCGCGGGGGCTCGCCCTCCGGGTCGTCTGCTCCGTCGCTCCCTTCAACGGCTCCCTCGCCTGGGTGCCCGCGCCCGTCGACCGGGAAGCGCTCCATGCCGACCTCGCCGTCCAGCTCGCTGCCGGACGCGACTGGCTCCAGAGCCACTACCCCGACCTGGACATCCGGGTGGACCTCGTGGACGGGCCGCCGGCCGAGGTGCTCATCGAGGCCTCGGCCACGTCGGAGCTGCTCGTGGTCGGCACGCGGGGCCGCGGCGGCTTCGCGGGCATGCTCATGGGGTCCACGAGCCAGGGCGTCCTGCACCATGCCCGGGGTCCGGTGCTGATCGTCCCCGACAAGGCGGACCCGCGACTCGAGGACCGGAGCTCGTTCGGGCCGATGATCGCGCCGACCCGGTAGCGCACGGGCCGTCACCGCCGACCGCGGCAGGGCCGGGCCTCAGTCCCAGCCCAGTTCGTGGAGCCGGTCGTCGTCGATGCCGAAGTGGTGCGCCACCTCGTGCACCACCGTCACCAGGATCTCCTCCACCAGTTCCTCGCGGGATTCGCAGAGTCGCATGAGGGGTCCGCGGAAGATGCTGATGCGGTCCGGCAGCGACCCCGCCTCCCACCACGCATCGCGCTCGGTGAGCGGGGTTCCCTCGTAGAGTCCCAGCAGTTGCGTGTCGGCAGGTTCCCCGGGCCCGGGCTCGTACTCCTCGACGACGAGGATGGCCACGTTGTCCATGGCGCGGGCGAGGTCGTCGGGGATCCGGTCGATGGCGTGGTCGACGGCTTCCTCGAACTCTGTGAGTGGGATCTCGAACGGCACGACCCGATCGTACAGAACGCACACCCGCGCCCCGGACGGGCACCCAGGAGCCGGGTGACGCCGCCGAGGCGCCGATTTTGTGTAATCGAGAATCTGCCCCTATAGTTTTATAGGTCCACGACAGGGAATGATCCGCCGGAAAAGCTAGCCCTCCGGAAGGTCGCAGGAACCCGAACTGTGGTTCTGGCCCCCATCGTCTAGTGGCCTAGGACACCGCCCTTTCACGGCGGCGACACGGGTTCGAATCCCGTTGGGGGTACGCACGAGATGCCCTCACGGGCGGTCAACCGCACTGCAAAGTGCTGGTAGGCTGGAACTCTTGCAAAACGGCAAGGAAAGATAGCAAGGCCCTGTAGCGCAGTTGGTTAGCGCGCCGCCCTGTCACGGCGGAGGTCGCGGGTTCAAGTCCCGTCAGGGTCGCTCAGGCGGCCGGATCCCCTCGGGGATTCCGGTCGGGCTGGATACGGTGATCATCGCGAAGATGGTCGCAAGGCTCTGTAGCTCAGTTGGTAGAGCGTTCGACTGAAAATCGAAAGGTCACCGGATCGACGCCGGTCGGAGCCACCGCCGAAAACCCCGCAGTTCCCCACGGAACGCGGGGTTTTTTTCTGCGCCCGATGTTCCCAGCCAACGCCGGGGTTCGAGCCGTAGCATCACGGCGGATGCCGGCAGCGGAAACGGTGGGCCGGCATGCCCGGTCCGTCCGGACCGGTCGGTACCCCCTGGGCACCCTGCGGTTGCCCAGGGGAACCACCCGGGATATTTGTGGAGCTTTCAAGCGTTGAACCCCCGGCAACCCCTCAAGACGAAAGGGCCTTCGTGAGACTCCTGCATGCGGTCCCCGGGCTGGCACTCGCCATGGCCCTGGCCGGGTGCAGCCAGGGTGCGACGGCCCCTGCCGAGACCATGCTCACCATGCCGGCCAGCCCGTCTCCCGGGCCCACTCTCCTCTCCATGCCCCCGCAGGAGCCGGATCCGGCCGGATCCGCGGAGGGAGCGGCGGGCGGCGAGGAGACGGGGTCGGCGGTGGGCCCGGACCCGTCGGACCACTGCGTCATCGTGGCGGGCGGGGTCACCACGGCCATGCTCGCGCCGTTGAGCCTCCGCTCCAACTCGGACCCGGAGGAACTCGTCGCCCTCGAGCAGCAGATCCTCGACCTGCGGGAGAAGGTGCCGGCGGACCTGCACGACGACTTCACCACCCTCGCCTATTCCGTCGAGGCCCCGCCGGAGGGGTCGGGCACGTTCGACGAGAAGGCCTTCCGCCGTGCCATGGTCCCCGTGCAGGACTGGCTCGGCCGGCACTGCACCCACTCCTGACCGCGTCCCGCCGGCGGCGCCGGTCCTTCTGGCAGGGCGTCCTGCCCCGCAGGCCGTGCCGTGGCTTAGGCTGGGCACAAGCGAAAGGGGTCGACGTCGATGATCGAGCAACCTCCAGGGCGGCCGCTGTCAGCCCTGCCGGACGCACCCGCCGGGCGGACCGTGATCGGTGACGCTGCTGCGGTGAAGATCGCAGCCATCGCGGCGCGGGCCGTACCGGGAGTCCACACCCTGGGGCCCGGTGCCGGACGGGCCCTCGGAGCCATCCGGGACGCCGTCGGCGCGAACGATCCGGCGCACGGCGTGAAAGTGGAGGTGGGGCAGACCCAGCTCGCCGCGGACATCAGCCTCGTCGCCGTCTACGGCTACGCCCTCAATGCCCTGGCGGACTCCGTCCGGGTCGCCGTCTACGAGGCGCTGACCGATCTGGTGGGACTCGAGGTCATCGAGGTCAACGTCGAAGTCCTCGACGTGCACCTGCCGCCTCCGGCCGAGACGACCGGCGAACGCGTCCGCACGACGGGTTCCACCCAGCTGAAGCAACCGGTCGAGTGAGGCAGCCGTGACACCCACCATCATCGGCATGGCCACCGGAGCCGTCCTGGCTTTCGCCGCCCTCATCTTCGGGTTCTGGGGTTTCGTGCTGACCCTCGTGCTGGTCCTCGCCGGTGCCGTCCTCGGGCGCATCATCGAGGGCAGGCTCGACCTGCGCGGTGTCCTCGACGCCCTGTCCGGCCGACGCTCGTCCTCGTGACCACCGAGCCACTCCACGCCGCGACCACCCGTTCCATGGCTCCTCTCTCGGTGCCGCGGCACCGCGCGTCGCCCGGTGGACACAACCGCATCACCACCCAGGCCCTGACGAGCACCGCGCAGGCCGCCGCTGCGGAAGTGCTCGGCGTGCAGCCCGCGCAGGTCCGGGCGTCGTTCACCGACGACCGCGGCCTGCTCGCCCTCCTCCTGGCTCTACCACTGCCCGTCCCGCCCCTGGCCCGCGTGCTGGACGATCCCGGCGTCGTGGAGTCGTTCGGCGGCCCCCTGTGGGCGCGGGTGGAGGCGGCCCGCACACCGATCCTGGAGCGCGTCGAGTCGCTCACCGGTGCACGCCTGAGCCGCGTCGACATCCGTGTCATCGGCAGCACCGTCGCCAAGGGGGCGAGGGTGCTGTGAGTGCGGATCCGCTGGACCGCTCGACACCTGCATCCACCGCCCGGCTCGTGCGCAGGGAGCTCCACTCCTCGCGGGCCATCGCCTCGGTGGGAACGGCGGTCCTGCTGATCGTGGCACTCCTCGTCCTGCTGTTCGAGGCGCTGCTGAAAGCGGTGGGGGACGAGCCGTTCCTCGTGGACCTCGAGGCCGCAGCAGCATGGGTCGGGACGCTGCCCGGTGCAGCACCCGCCTCCCTGCTCGGCGCCGGATCCGCCCTGCTGCTCGTGCTCGGAGCACTCCTCCTCCTGCTCGCCGTGCTGCCCGGCCGGAGACCCCGCTACACCATCCCGAACGAGCGGGCCGCGGTGGTCGTCGACGCCGAGGTGGTGGCGTCCTCGCTCGCCCGCAGGGCACGGATGGCGGCAGGGGTGGCTCCCGAGCAGGTGCTCGTGACCGTGGGCCGGACGACCGTCACCGTGCAGGTCCGTCCGACGTCGGGTGTCCCCGTGGACGCCGATGCCGTGCGGGTGGCCGTCGCCGACGACCTCCGTCGTTCGAGCGTGGTGCCCGAACCCCGCATCACCGTCATCGTCGCCGAGTCGGGGGTCATCGGGCAGTGAACACCACCCCGCGCGTGCTCAACCGGCTCGTGCTCGCCGTCGTCGGACTCCTCGCCCTCGCCGCCGGAGCCTTCGGCCTCGCGCTCCTCGCCGTTCCCGCCGTCGCCTCCTGGTGGCGCGTCACCGCTCCGCGCATCGGGGAGGGCATCGACGGCGTCCGCGGCCGGACCACGCTCGAGGGGCAGGAGGACACCTGGCTGTGGGCCGCGCTCGCAGCCGTGCTCCTCGCGCTGGTCGTCCTGCTCGCGCTGTGGATCGCCGCACAGGGGAGGGGGCGGACCGGGGTGTTCGCCGCCGTCGGTGGGCCGGGCGGTTCCCCACCGCGTCCGGACGACGGCGGAACCGCGGGATCGGTGACGATCACCGCGGCGGCCGCCGAGCAGGCGCTCAAGACCGCGCTGCTCGAGCGTCCGGACCTCGCCGGCGCCTCGGTGAGCACCTGGGAGCTCCGGGGAGTCCCGGGTCTGCGCGTCCGGGTGTTCCCGAGGAAGGGGGTCCCGCCCTACACCGTCGCGGTCGAGGTCTCCCGCCTGGTCGAGGCCCTGGATGCGGTCACGGGGTACCGGACCCCCGTGCTCATCAGCATCAGTTCAGGGGCGCGCGTCCGCTTCACCAGGGCCGAGCGCGTCAGCTGACCCTGTGGACCAGGTCACGATTCCGTATCAAAGCCGCGTGGGGTCCCCGCCGGGTTGTCGGGCGCTTTGCAAGCGCTTACGCTGACTCTCATCATTCAGTGAGGCGGCACAACCCCGGCGCTCGGCTTTCGTGGCTGTCAGCCAGGTTCACGGAGTACCGCAAGACAAAGGAGTCTGTTTCCATGGCGAATATTCGCTCACGCAAGTATCTGCTGCCCACGGCAGCACTCAGCGTCTCCCTCTTCGCACTCGCGGGGTGCGGTTCCGGAGGATCCGACAGTGCCGGTTCGGGCGACGCGGACTGCGCCGCCTACGAGTCCTACGGGACGTTCGAGGACGCCGAGGTCAGCGTCTACTCGACGATCGTCGACGTCGAGGCTGAAAGGCTCGAGAACTCCTGGGCCGACTTCTCCGAATGCACCGGCATCGAGGTCGCGTACGAGGGCTCGAAGGAGTTCGAGACCCAGATCGGCGTCCGCGCGCAGGGCGGGACGGCTCCCGACCTCGCGATCTTCCCGCAGCCGGGCCTGCTCGCCTCGCAGGCGGAGAACCTGAAGCCCGCCCCGCAGGCCGTCTCGGACCTCGTCGACGAGGGCTGGTCCCCCGACTGGAAGAAGTACGGCACCGTGGACGGCACCTTCTACGCCGCGCCGATGCTCGCGAACGTCAAGGGCTACGTCTGGTACGTCCCCGCGACCTTCGAGGAGAAGGGCTGGGAAGTCCCGACCACGTGGGACGAGATGACGGAGCTGACGGAGAAGATCGCCGGCGAGGAAGAGGAGATGAAGGCCTGGTGCGCAGGCTTCGAGTCCGGCGAGGCGACCGGCTGGCCGGGAACCGACTGGATCGAGGACGCGGTGCTCCGCGACCACGGCCCCGAGGTCTACGACCAGTGGGTGACCCACGAGATCCCGTTCGACGATCCCCGGATCGTCGAGTCCTTCGACCGCGTCGGTGACATCCTCAAGAACGACGACTACGTCAACGGTGGCTTCGGCGACTCGCGCTCCATCCTCTCGACCGCGTTCGCAGAGGCCGGCCAGCCCGTCCTCGACGGCCAGTGCGCCATGCACCACCAGGCCTCCTTCCAGGCGGCCAACTGGCCCGAGGACACCGAGGTCGCCGAAGACGGTGACGTCTGGGCCTTCATGACCCCTCCCGTCGATCCTGCCGCGGGTACGGCGATCACCGGTGGTGGCGAGATGGTGGGCGCCTACGCGGATCGCCCCGAGGTCGTCGCCCTGCAGTCCTTCATGGCGAGCGCCGAGTTCGCCAACGCCCGGGTATCCCAGGGCGGAGCGATCAGTGCCAACAAGGGGCTCGACCCCGAGCTCGCAGGATCGGACCTCGACCGCCAGTCGATCGAACTGCTGCAGGACCCCAACACGGTGTTCCGCTTCGACGCCTCCGACATCATGCCCGGCGCCGTCGGATCCAACTCCTTCTGGAGCGGCATCGTGAACTGGATCAACGGTTCCTCCACGGAGGAAGTGACGCAGTCCGTCGAGGACAGCTGGCCGGCGTCCTGATGCGCTGACGGCCGGCGCCGGCACCCGAGAAGGTGCCGGTGCAGGCCGTCGCCGGTTGCTCAGGCTCCACCGCTCCGGGCGGTGGAGCCTGCCCGGCCGCACTTTCCCAAGATCACTTTCATCACGCGCACCAAGGAGGCTGGGCTGTGGAAGATTTCGCTGACAAAGGTTTACAGGTGGTGGTGGGACTCGCCATCTTCGCGGCCATCATCGGCCTCATCATGCTGGTCGTGGACCGGGCTCCGAAGTCCGGACGCGAGAAGCTCCAGGTCGCAGGGTTCCTGGCACCGGCCCTGATCCTGCTGGCCGTCGGGCTCGTCTTCCCGGCACTCCAGACCTCGTACCTCTCCTTCACGGACCGCAACGGGGAGTTCGTCGGACTGGACAACTTCGTGTGGATGTTCACGCAGCCCGAGGCCCTGGTGACCCTGAGGAACACCCTGATCTGGGTGGTCCTCGTCCCGTTGCTCGCGTCCTCGATCGGCCTGGCCTACGCGGTGTTCATCGACCGCGCCAGGGGCGAGAAGGCGCTGAAGGCCCTGGTCTTCATGCCCATGGCCATCTCCTTCGTCGGAGCCGGCGTGATCTGGCGCTTCGTCTACGCCTACAAGGGCGCCGAGCAGGACCAGATCGGGCTCCTGAACCAGATCCTCGTGTGGCTGGGCCAGGAACCCAAGCAGTTCCTGCTCGACGCCCCGGAGAACACGTTCTTCCTGATCGCCGTCATGATCTGGATCCAGACCGGTTTCGCGATGGTGGTCCTGTCCGCCGCGATCAAGGGCATCCCCACGGAGATCGTCGAGGCGGCGAGGCTCGACGGCGCCAGTGCGTGGCAGCAGTTCCGCAACGTCACCATCCCCACGATCCGTGGCTCCCTGATCGTCGTGATCACGACGATCACGATCGGGACGCTCAAGGTCTTCGACATCGTCCGGACCATGACCGCAGGCCAGTACGAGACGTCGGTGGTCGCCAACGAGATGTACACCCAGGCGTTCAGGGCGGGTGAGCCCGGACGGGGCGCCGCGCTGGCCCTGGTCCTGTTCCTGATGGTGCTGCCCGTGGTGGTCTACAACGCCCGGCTGCTCCGCAAGCAGAAGGAGATCCGATGAGCACCGTGCCCCTGCACAACGACAAAGAGCTCCTGCCGGACGTCAAGGACGACGCCAGCGCCGGCACACCGACCATGCAGAAGCGCGTCCGGCAGCGGCTGACGTCGCGCGGGGCGACCGCTGCCGCGATCATCATCGCCGTGATCTGGACCGTCCCCACCTTCGGGCTCCTGATCTCGTCCTTCCGCCCCGAGGACAACATCAAGGGCAACGGCTGGTGGAACGCCATCCTCGACCGCCAGTTCACCCTGGAGAACTACGCCGACGTCCTCAGCCCCGGGGGCAGCCAGTCGCCGAACCTGCTCTCCTACTTCGTGAACTCCCTGGCGATCGTGATCCCCGGTACCGTCTTCACGCTGGTCCTGGGCGCCATGGCGGCCTACATGTTCGCCTGGGGCCGGTTCAGGGGGAAGGACGGCCTGTTCATCTTCGTCTTCGCCCTGCAGATCGTCCCCCTCCAGATGGCGCTGATCCCGCTGCTCCAGCTCTTCACGCAGGTCCTGAAGTTCGGCGAGTTCCAGCTGCTGCCGAGCGGCACCTACGCACAGCTCTGGGTGGCCCACACCATCTTCGGGCTGCCCCTGGCCATCTTCCTCCTGCACAACTTCATCGCGGAGATTCCCGGTGAGGTCATCGAGGCGGCGCGCGTGGACGGGGCCGGTCACAGCACCATCTTCTGGCGCATCATCGTCCCGCTGGCAACGCCGGCGCTGGCCTCCTTCGGGATCTTCCAGTTCCTCTGGCTGTGGAACGACCTCCTCGTCGCGCTCGTCTTCTCCGGCGGCGGGGCGGACGTCGCACCGATCACCCAGCGCCTGGCCGAGATCCAGGGCTCCCGCGGGGGTGAGTGGCAGCGGCTGACGGCGGGCGCCTTCGTGTCCATCATCGTCCCGCTCGCGGTGTTCTTCGGGCTCCAGCGCTACTTCGTGCGCGGCCTCCTCGCCGGCGGCCTCAAGGGCTGAGCTCATGACCAGCATCGACGACGTCGCGGCGTCCCTCGGCGTCTCCACGGCCACGGTGTCCCGCGCACTGCGCGGGCTGCCGGGAGTGGCCGAGGAGACGCGCGCGCGGGTCAACTCCACGGCGAAGGAGCTGGGGTACGTGCCGTCGTCGTCGGCGTCCGGACTCGCGTCCGGACGCACGATGGCGATGGGCGTCCTGGTCCCGGTGATCGACCGCTGGTTCTTCTCGGCCGTCCTCGAGGGCATCGACCGACGGTTGCGCGCGGCCGGCTACGACCTCGTGCTGTTCAGCCTCGGCGGGGACGGGGTGAACCGCGACCGCGTGTTCCACCGCTCCATCCTGCGACGGCGCATCGACGCCCTGCTCGTCATGTCCATGCACCTGACGCCGGAGGAGCGGAAGGCGGTCCAGCAGCTGGAGTACCCGAACCTCGTGATCGGCGGTGCGGTCGAGGGCGTACGCCACGTCGGGATCGACGACGCACAGGCTGCCCGCGACGCCGTGGAGCACCTGATCGGGCTCGGCCACACGCGGATCGCCCACATGCGCGGCGGGGGGTCCTTCGACATCGACTTCGAGGTGCCGCGACTCAGGGAGCAGGCCTTCCGGGACGCCATGACCGACCACGGGCTGACGGTGCGGGAGGACTGGACGGCCTTCGGCGACTTCCGGTTCGTCACCTCGCGCGCGTCGGCCCTGGCGATGCTCGCCGATCCCCGGGACCGCCCGACGGCGGTGTTCTGCTCCTCCGACGAGATGGCGTTCGGCGTGCTGACGGCGGCTGCCGAGCTGGGCATCGACGTGCCCCGCGACCTGTCGGTCATCGGCATCGACGACCACGAGTTCGCCGAGCCGATGGGCCTGACCACAATCCGGCAGGACCCCGCGGGACAGGGCGCCTACGCGGCCGATCTCCTGCTCGGGGAGCTGATGCGCAACGAACTGGCGGACGACCCGCCGTCCCGGCCGCACGCACTGGTCGTCCGGCAGTCGACGGGGCCGGCCCCGTCCTGAGCGCCCCGCGTCCTCAGGACGCGCGGGCGAGCTGCCGGATCGGGATCCAGCGGGACGCGAGCCGCCGGTAGGACGCAGCGGCACCCATCATGTCCGCCTCGGCGAGGCTCTCGATGCCCAGGCGGACATCCATCGGCGAATCGTCCGGGAACACGCGGTCGGCCACGGGTCCGTAGTCCACCTCCACCACGGCGTCGCGCCGGAACACCTCGAGCCACTCGACGATCTCCGTGAGTTCATCGAGCAGGTCCATCTCCGGAGCCCCGATGGCGAGCTGCGCCACCGAACGGCGTCCGCGGTCGATGCAGTCGCCGATCCTCGCCGTGATCCGCACCGTGGTGACGCGACCGTCGTCCTCGACGACCTCCGTGAGGTCGTCCTCGTGGATCAGCGCGAACCAGGCGAAGGGCACGCCCCACGTCGCCGAGCGGGTATGGAGCTTCGCCACGGAATCGGCGAACGTGTCGGGGTCCAGCCTCGCCTGGTGCGCTTCGCGTGCGACGTCGGGAACGAGGACGTCGATCAGCGGGCCGCGCAGGCTCTGGTCGAGTGACTCCGCGGCGAGTGTGGTCCGGACGGCGAGCTGGTTGGGGCAGTAGTAGGGGGCCGTCGTGCCGTTCAGGCTCGGGAAGTGGGTCACCCGGACGAGGTCCGCCTCGTGGTGCGGGAACGGGTCCGACACGCTGCGCATGATGCGCCGCAGGGACTGCTCGTGCTCGATCGACTCGGTGAGGTCCCGCTCGCGCGCCCGCTGTTCCAGGATGGCCAGCTGCTGGGCGTCGGAGAAGGCGTCGAGCGGTTCGTAGACGCGGAGGTACGAGACGTACGGGAACGGTCGGGCACCGCCCATGGGGCTCACGCTCCGTCGAGTTCCACGATGACGGGAGCATGGTCGGAGGCACCCTTGCCCTTGCGCTCCTCGCGGTCCACGAAGGCGTTGGAGGCGCGCGCTGCCAGGGCGGGGGAGCCGAGGACGAAGTCGATGCGCATGCCTTCCTTCTTGGGGAACCGCAGCTGCTTGTAGTCCCAGTAGGTGTAGAGACCGGGCCCGGGCGTGTACGGGCGGGCGAGGTCGGCGAAGCCGGAGTCGAGGAAGGACTGGAAGGCAGCGCGCTCGGGCGGGCTGACATGGGTGTAGCCGCCGTCGACGAAGAGGTCGATGTCCCAGACGTCCTCGTCCCGCGGGGCGATGTTCCAGTCACCCATCAGGGCGATCTGGGCCTGCGGGTCCTCGGTGATCCAGCGCTGTGCATGGTTCCGGAGGGTGTCCAGCCAGTCGATCTTGTAGGGCATGTGCGGGTCGTCCAGCGCCCGTCCGTTCGGCACGTACAGGCTCCACACGCGTACTCCGCCACACGTCGCGGCGATGGCGCGTGCCTCCTGGACCGCCTCGGTGCCCGGCTTGCCGAAGGTCGGCTGGTCGGGGAAGGTGCGCTCGACGTCGTCGAGTCCCACGCGCGAGGCGATGGCGACGCCGTTCCACTGGCTGAGGCCGAAGTGCGCCACCTCGAAGCCGCTGTTCTCGAACAGCTCCCAGGGGAAGTTGTCGTCCTTGCACTTGGTCTCCTGGATGGCCAGGACGTCGACGTCGGACCTGTTCAGCCAGGCTTCGACGCGGTCTGCGCGGGCACGGAGGGAATTGACGTTCCAGGTGGCGATCTTCACGGACCCTACGTTACCAACGGCGGTGTTTACTCCCGCCACCACGAATCGAAGATGGTCACGGGCACCGTGCGCTTGTGCCGTGTGATCCAGTAGCGGTGCTCGATCGACTTCGCGGCGTCGGGATCGACCTCGCGCCCCTCGAGGTAGTCGTCGATCTGCTCGTAGGTGAGGCCGAGTTCGTGCTCGTCGGCCCGCCCGGGGAGGTCGTCGAGGAGATCCGCCGTCGGGATCTTGTCGTACAGTGCCGCAGGCGCGCCGAGCTCCTTGAGGAGGGCGCGGTTCTGGCGCTTGTTGAGGCCGAAGAGAGGCAGGATGTCCGCGCCGCCGTCACCGAACTTCGTGAAGAACCCGGTGACGGATTCCGCGCCGTGGTCCGTGCCGACCACGAGCAGGTTGTGCTGGCCGGCCATCGCGTACTGGGCGACCATGCGGGCGCGGGCCTTCGTGTTGCCCTTGGTGAAGTCCGAGATGCGCTCGCCGGTGGTCTGCGCGTACTCCTGCTGGATGCCGTCGACGGCGGGGGCCACGTTGAACACCCGGGACGTGCGGGGCTGGATGAAGTCGAGGGCCGCCTGGGCGTCGGCCTCGTCCTGCTGGACGTTGTAGGGCAGGCGCACCGCGAGGAAATCGGCGTCGACGCCCTCGGACCGCAGCTCGTCGACGGCGAGCTGGGCCAGCTTGCCGGCGAGGGTCGAATCGAGTCCGCCGCTGATGCCGAGGACGAACCCGCGGGTGCCGGTCGACCTGACGTAGTCCTTCAGGAAGGCGACCCGGCTGCGGACCTCCGCGGCCGGGTCGATGGTGGGCCTGACGCCCATTTCCTCGATGATCTGTGCCTGGAGTTCGCGCATGCCCCCAAGGCTACTCCCGTCGGGTTTCGGCAGCGTTACGCCGTGCACCGGTCCGGACCCGGGCCGGTGCACGCCGCCGGTCGGGAACCGGTCCTCAGGCGGGTACTCCCGCTGCCAGGTCGGCATCGCTCGGATAGCGCAGGCCGATCTGGCGGCGGGCCTCGTCGAGTACCTCCATCATCCGCACGGACTCGGCGGTCGTCATGAAGGGGCTCTCGGTCAGCCCGGCCTGCAGGCAGCGCGTCACCTCGCGCAGCTCGTAGACGAAGCCGCTGCCGAAGACCTCGAAGCGCTCCGTGCGGAGGGTGCCCCGCCGGGGCTGGACGACGAGCTCTCCCGGGTTGAACAGGGGGGTGGACGAGCGCAACCAGCCCTCCGTCCCGCTGATCGTGACCACGCTGGGGCTCTCGGCCCCGATCGACGTCGTCAGCTGGGCGTGCGCACCGTCGTCGTACGTCAGGGTCAGTGCGTTCTGGAGGTCCACGCCCTCGGGGGTGAGGGTGCCGCGGGCGGCGACGGCACCGGGTTCGCCGAGCGCCCCGAGCGCCCAGGTGAGCGGGTACACGGCGAGGTCGAGCAGGGCACCGCCGCCGGCCGCCGGGTCCCAGAGCCGGGACGCCGGATCGACCGGCGCGGTGAAGCAGAGGTCCGCCTGGAGCCAGCGCACCGTGCCGATCTCGCCGGACCGCACGATCTGCAGGGCGCGACGGAAGCTGGGCAGGAAGCGGGTCCAGACCGCCTCCATGAGGAACAGGCCGCGCTCCCGCGCGAGGTCGGCGAGTTCGCGGGCCTGCTCTGCGTCCATGGTGATGGGCTTCTCGCACAGCACGTTCTTGCCGGCGTGGAGCGCGGCGAGGGCGACGGCGTGGTGCTGGGTGTGCGGTGTGGCGATGTAGACCACGTCGACGGCGGGGTCCGCGAGGAGCCGATCGTAGCCGGCGGCGCCGGCCGCGTCCCAGTAGGAGGTGGTGAAGCCGAAGCGCAGCGCGAAGGCCCGGGCGGAGGCCTCGCTGCGGGAACTCACGGCGTGCAGGACGGCGTCGTCGAGCAGGGCGAGGTCCTGCACCACGCGGGCGGCGATGGAGCCGGTGGCGACGACGCCCCACCGGATCGGGCGGCCCGTCGCGGTGGACGGGGCGATGGTGCTGACGGGAGCTGGAAGCATCGGGTGGGCCTTTCGGGAACAGGGCGGCGTGCAGGAGGGCACGCTGACGCGAGGGGTGCGGTCGGAGAACCGGGCGCGAGGATCCGGGACGTGGGTCGGGGAGGTGGGGTCAGACGGAATCGCGGAGGACGAGCGAGGTGGGCATCCTCGTCACGCGTTCCGCCGGTTTCCCCTCGATGAGGTTCACCAGCGTCTCGGCCATCTTCTTGCCGAGCTCGATGATCGGGTGGTGCACGGTGGTCAGCGCCGGCGTCACCGAGGTGGCGAAGGAGTCGTCGTCGAACCCGACGACGGCGACGTCCTCCGGGATGCGCAGCCCCCTGCCCTGGATGGCCGTGTAGGCGCCGGCCGCCATCTGGTCGTTGCCGACGAAGACGGCGTCGATCGGCGTGCCACGGTCGAGGAGGCGGTGCATGGCGCGGGCCCCGGAGGCGAGGGTGAAGTCCCCCACCTCCACGAGCCCCTCGGCCAGGCCCGCCTCCCGGACCGCGGTCCGCCAGCCAGCGAGGCGGTCGATGCCCGGGGGCATGTCCTGCGGTCCGGCGATCGTGGCCACGTGCCGCCGGCCGCTGTCGGTCAGCTGCCGGGTGGCGCTGTAGGCGGCCTGCTCGTTGTCGACCTCCACGTAGTAGCTCTCCCTGCCGCCCACCAGGGGGCGCCCGGCGAAGACCATGGGAAGCGACCCGGAGAGGTGCGTCCAGGAGTGGTCACCGCTGTGGTGCGAGACCACGAGGACGCCGTCCACGTTCCCGCCGAGGAGGAAGCTGCGCGTCTTCTCGGGCTTCGACTCCGAGGAGATCACCATGTTGAGCGTGTACTCCGTGTCGGTGAGGAAGAGTGCGATCCCCTGCACCACCGAGGCGAAGAACGGGTCCGCGAACACCTTCGACGTCGACTCCGGGACGATCAGCGTGACGGCGTTCGCCCGGCGCTTGGCCAGCGAACGCGCCGCGCGGTTCGGCGTGTAGTCGAGCGCGAGGATGGCCTTCTTCACGGACTGCGCGAGCTCCGGGTCGACGCTCGGCGAATCGTTGACGACACGGGACACGGTCGCGCGCGACACCCCGGCCAGGGCGGCCACCATCTCCAGGGTGGGGACCGGCCGGGGCCCGCCTGTGTCCTGTGTCATCGTCATCTCCGAAGCCTCGACAGTATGGCTGAAGCCTACGTCAGGCGCTCGCCCTGGTGAGGCGCGGGGCGGTGGCAGCGGAGATCACGCCGGCATAGGCCACGCCGCTGTCCTTCACCGTCCGCTCGAACGAGTCGTAGTCCACCCGGACGATCCCGAAGCGCTTCCCGTAGCCCCAGGACCACTCGAAGTTGTCGAGGAGGGACCAGACGAAGTAGCCGCGCACGTCCGCTCCCTGGTCGATGGCCTGCCCGACGGACGCGATGTGGTCGAGGATGAACGTCGTGCGTTCGGCGTCGTGCACCGCGCCGTCCGGGCTCACGACGTCGTCGTACGCCGCGCCGTTCTCCGTGATGTAGAGCGGGGGCAGCGTGTCGTACTCCTCGCCGAGGCGGACCAGGAGCTTCCGCAGGCCGTCCGGGTTGACCTCCCAGTTCATGGCGGTGCGCGGCAGCCCGCGGCTCGGGAAGGCGATGTCCTCCGAGCCGATCCAGCACGACGACGTCGGGCGGGTGGCGCCGCCCGAGTGGCCGTCGCCGCCCTCGTCGTCCCGGTGTCCGCTGATGAGGTCGTCGTGGTAGTGGTTCACGCCGAGGAAATCGATCGGCGCCCCGATGATCTCGAGGTCCCCGGGCCGGATGACGTCCCGGATGCCGAACTGCTCGAGGTCGGCGAGGGTGTCCTCGGGGTACGCCCCGCGGAGGATCGGGTCGAGGAAGATCCGGTTCTGCAGCGAGTCGAACCGGCGCGCTGCGTCGAGGTCGATCGGATCCGCCGGGTCGCGGGGGATCGAGTTGCTGAGGTTGAGGGTGATCCCGAGGTGCTGGGCACCCCGGCCCCGGAGCTCGCCGACCACCAGTCCGTGGGCGAGGTGCTGGTGGTGGATCGCGGCGACGGCCGCCGCCGGGTCCTGCCGGCCGGGGGCGTGGACGCCCGCCGCGTAGCCCAGCAACGACGAGCAGAACGGCTCGTTGAACGTCGTCCAGTGCTCCACGCGGTCCCCGAGGGCCGAGTAGACGTCGTCGGCGTAGTCCACGAAGCGGTAGGCGGTGTCGCGGTTCGCCCAGCCGCCCTTCTCCTCCAGGGCCTGTGGCAGGTCCCAGTGGTACAGGGTCAGCCAGGGCAGGATCCCGGCCTCGAGGAGTTCGTCCACGAGGCGGGAGTAGAAGTCCAGGCCCTCCGCATTGGCTGCCCGGTCGCCGGGCCGGACCCGGGACCAGCTCGTCGAGAAACGGTAGGAGCCGAGGCCGAGTTCCTTCATGATCCGGACGTCCTCGGGCATGCGGTGGTAGTGCTGCACGGCGTCGGTCAGGGTGTCGCCGTGCGCGATCGCGCCGGGTACCCGGGCGAAGGCGTCCCAGACGGAGTCCTCCTTGCCGCCCTCGTGGCTGGCGCCCTCGACCTGCGCCGCCGCGGTGGCGGAGCCCCAGAGGAAGCCCTCGGGCCAGGTCCTGGCGGCGGCCGGGTGGGAGGACGGGTGGGACGGGGTTGTTGCGTCGAGTGGCATTAGCCCTTCACTGCTCCTTGCATGATTCCGGAAATGAGTTGACGGCCCGCGACGACGAAGAGCACCAGCAGCGGGAGGGTGGCCAGGACGGCGCCGGCGAGGACGATCGAGTAGTCCACGTACCGCGCCGACTGCAGCTGGCTGAGCGCCGTCTGCAGGGTGGGGTTGCCGGGACCGAGCACGAGCAGCGGCCAGAGGAAGTCGGTCCAGGCGGTCATGAACGTGAACAGACCCAGGATCGCCATGGCGGGACGGGCGGCGGGAAGAGCGACGTGCCAGAAGGTGGAGATCATGGATGCTCCGTCCATGCGGGCCGACTCGATGAGCTCGTCGGGGATGACGTCCACGAGGTACTGGCGCATGAAGAACACGCCGAACGCCGTCACGAGCGTGGGGATGACGACGGCGCCGATCTCACCGGTCCAGCCGAGCGTGCGCATCATCATGAACAGCGGGATGATGCCGAGCTGGGTCGGGATGGCCATGGTGGCGATCACCGCGACCATGAGGCCGGTGCGTCCCCGGAAGCGGAGCTTCGCGAACGAGTAGCCGGCCAGGGTCGAGAATGCGACGACCGACAGCGTGATGATGCCCGAGATCAGCACACTGTTGCCGAGGGCGAGCCAGAACGGGATGGTGTCGAAGACCTCGCCGACGTTCGTCCAGAAATTGCCGCCCGGGAACAGGGGCGGCCAGGTCTGGCCGAGGGCCTCGTTGGACCGGCTGCCGATGATGAGCGACCACCAGAGCGGATAGGCGGAGGCGAGGAAGAAGGCGAACAGCAGGCCGTAGGTCAGGAACCCGGGCCGCCGTCCGTTGCCGAGCAAGCCCTGTCGGAGGGAACGGCTCCGGTCGTTCGAGGCGCGCGGTCGCTGCGGCCTCGTCTCGGTGACGGTCATTGCCCACTCCTCGGTGTCGTGTCTGCTGGGGTGCCGGCCGGGTCCGCGGCCGGGTCGGGTGCCGGTCCGGCAGCGGGTGCCGGCGGCTGGGGGCCCGCTGCGGGGAGGACGACGGCGGGTGCCGGGGAGCGTCGGCGTCGGCGGCTGCCGGCACCCCTGCCCGGTCCGCGCCCGTCGCCGGTGGTGGCGATCCTCTGTGAGATCAGGTAGTTCACGAGGCCGAACAGCACGATGATGAGGAACAGGAGCCACGCGATGGTGGACGCCTTGCCGAAGTTCTGCCGCTGGAAGGCCATCTCGTAGAGGTAGAGCACGGTGGTCTGGAACTGCGCCGCGGTTCCCCCGTAGGTCCGCGGATCGAAGAGACGGGGCTCGGTGAAGATCTGCAGTCCGCCGATCGTCGCGGTGATGACCACGAAGATCATGGTGGGCCGGATGCTCGGCAGCGTGATGCTGAAGAAGCGGCGGAACACTCCGGCACCGTCGATGGCAGCGGACTCGTAGATGTCGCGGGGGACGGACTGCATGGCTGCCAGCAGGATCAGGGCGTTGTAACCGGTCCAGCGCCAGTTCACCATGGTGGCGATCGCGATGTGGCTCGGCAGGGTCTCGTTCGTCCACAGGATGCGGTCGAACCCGAAGCTCTCCAGGATGTTGTTGATCAGCCCGTACTGCTCACCGAAGAGGTTCGAGAAGATCAGGGCGACGGCGACGGGGGTCACGATGTAGGGGAGCAGGATGCTCATGCGCCAGAACGTCCTGGCGCGGAGGTTCTGGTCCAGCACGGCCGCGATGGCCGTGGCGACGATCAGCTGCGGGATGGTCGAGAGCAGGAAGATGCTCATCGTGTTGAACAGCGAGTTCCAGAAGAAGCGGTCCTGGAGGACTTCCTGGAAGTTGCGCAGGCCCACGAACTCGCCCTGCCCCTTGAGCAGGTGCCAGTCGAAGAGCGAGACGAAGAAGGTGTAGCCGAGGGGGAACAGGCCCACCAGGGCGAAGAGGAGGAAGAACGGGGAGATGTAGAGGTAGGGCGAGGCCTTCATGTCGAAGACGTTCAGTCGCTGGCGGAAGGTGAGCGTGGGTTTCGCAGGGGCAGGGCTGCTGGCTGCCGGGCGGTTCAGTGTCGTGGTCATGGGATTCCAGACTCCAGGGGGGGCCTCCGGTGCTGCCGGAGGCCCCGCGGCCGGTGCTGCTAGTTGTTCACGACGCGGTCGTTGAGGAGCTGGACGGCTTCGTTCCAGGCCTCGTCGGCTGTGCCCTCACCGGAGTCGAGGATCTTCAGGGCCGGTGCGAAGACGTTCTCCTGGATCTCCGAGTCCTGCGGGCCCTTGAACTGGGCCACGACGCCCTCGGCGCGCGAGGCGAAGATCTCGCCGTACGGTGCGTCGTTGAAGAGCTCGTTCGGGACGGCTGCCTCGACGATCTCCGCCTGGGCGTCCAGGGTGCTCGGGAAGTTGTTCGCGGCTGCGGACTGCTTGACCATCTGTTCGGGGGCGGTCAGCCACTGGGCGAGCTTGGCGGCCTCGGCGGGGTGCTCGGAGCTCTCGGGGACGGAGAGGAAGGCTCCTCCCCAGTTGGAGGCTCCGCCCGGGAAGATGTCGGCGACGTCCCACCCGGTCTCGGGGCCGCCACCGGCTGCTTCGAGCTGCTCCTTGATGGTGCCGAGCATCCAGGCGGGGCAGACGTGGACCGCGAAGGAGCCATCCACGAAGGCCTTGCCCTTGCCCCAGTCGAACTGCTTCTGGTTGGCGGAGAGGCCGTCGGCGGTGCCGGCAGCGAGGAGGTCGAACTGGGCGCGCATCGCCTCGTTGCCCTCGATGTTCAGCTCGCCGTCGGCCGTGTAGTAGCCCTCGTCCATCTGGTTCACCATGGAGTTCCAGACGAACGCCGACTGGTCGTACCAGGCCTTGCCCGTGGTCTCGTGGTACTGGCGGCCGAGGTCGAAGTAGGTCTCCCAGGTGGCGTCGTCGCCGCCGAAGAGTTCGGCGACCTCTCCACGGTCGGTGGGCAGTCCCGCTGCCTCGAAGAGCTCCCGGTTGTAGCACAGTGCCTGGGGCCCGATGTCCGTGCCGAGTCCGATCACGCGGCCCTCGGGGTCGGTGCCCTGCTCGAACTTCCAGTCCACCCAGTTGTCCTTGATGTCCGCGGCACCGTACTCGTTGAGGTCAACGAACTGGTCGGACACCTCCATGATGGAGCCGAGCCAGCCCTCCTCGACGGCCACGACGTCGCTGAGTCCGGAACCGGCCGCGAGCTTGGTGAACGCGTCGACGCGGGCGTTGGCGCTGCCGTCGATGTTGGTCGCCTCGATGGTCACGCCCGGGTTCTGCTCTTCGTATTCGGCGTACAGATCGTCGTAGCCGAACTGTCCGAAGGTGGTGACGGTCAGGTTGACGGGGTTGTCCGCACTAGCCGGTTCGTCGCTCCCTCCTCCGCTGCAGCCCGAGGCCACGATGGCCAGGGAGGCGACGCCGGCGAGGGCTGTGATTTTCCTGAGTCGCGAGAATTCCACGATCACTCCTTTGTGTGTGTGAGCGACATACGCCGACGGGCGAGAGAGCGCTCTCTGGGATGTGGAACCACTGTATGTGCGGGAAGTCACACCGTCAAGAGAGCGCTCTCTCGCGTCTCATCCACTGAGACTTACCGAGGACGACAGGGTTTTCGGGGTGCGACGAAGGCCCCGGACGACTCTGCCCACCCCGACATGCGTCGGGGTGGGCAGAGGAGGGAGGGCCGCGGCGAAGGGCGCGAGGTCCCTACTGACTGAAGGCGGCGTCGAAGGATGTCTCCGACGGCGCGAAGTCGAAGCGCTTCAGGAAGGCGAGGGCTTCCGGCGCCCCCTGCAGCCGGTCCATGCCGGCGTCCTCCCATTCCACGGAGATGGGCCCGGTGTAGCCGATGGCCGTCAGGGCGCGGAAGCTGTCCTCCCAGGGCACGTCACCGCGCCCGGTCGAGACGAAGTCCCAGCCGCGGCGCGGGTCGCCCCAGGCGAGGTGGGAGGAGAGGATGCCGTTGCGGCCCCCGCCCATGCGCATCTTCGTGTCCTTGCAGTCCACGTGGTAGATCCGGTCCTTGAAGTCGGAGATGAAGGCCACCGGATCGATCTGCTGCCACAGGAAGTGGCTCGGATCCCAGTTCAGGCCGAAGGCGGGGCGGTGCCCGATGGCCTCGAGGGTTCGCTGGGTAGACCAGTAGTCGTAGGCGATCTCGGAGGGGTGGACCTCGTGGGCGAAGCGGACCCCGCACTCGTCGAAGACGTCGAGGATCGGGTTCCAGCGGTCCGCGAAGTCCTGGTAGCCGGCCTCGATCGTGGCCGCGGGGACCGGTGGGAACATGGCCACGTACTGCCAGATCGAGGAGCCGGTGAAACCGACGACGGTGTCCACGCCGAGCTTCCTGGCGAGCCGCGCCGTCAGCTTCATCTCCTCCGCGGCCCGCCCGCGCACGCCCTCCGGGTCGCCGTCGCCCCAGACCTTCGGGCCGACGATCGCCTGGTGGCGGAAGTCGATGGGGTTGTCGCAGACGGCCTGGCCCTTGAGGTGGTTCGAGATGGCCCAGACCTTCAGCCCGTTGCGCTCGAGGATGTCGAGCCGGTCCTGGATGTAGGCGTCGTCGTCCCAGCGCCAGGCGTCGAGGTGGTCGCCGGAGACGGCGATCTCCAGTCCGTCGTAGCCCCACCGGCCGGCGAGCTCGGCGACCTTCTCGAAGGGGAGATCGGCCCATTGGCCGGTGAACAGGGTGAAGTTGCGGGTCATGCGGGCTCCTTGGCTGGGTGGTCCGGTGGGTGTGGCGGTTCGGGCGGCGGGACTGCGGTGGGACCGCGGTGGGTCGGCGCGGTCAGGGCCGGACGACCGCGCTCGCATTCGCCGCGCTCGCCTCGAGCGCACCGAGGACCTGCTGCACCCTCAGGCCGTCCTCGAACGATGGCGAGGGGGCGCGGTTGCTGCGGATGGCGTCGAGGAAGTCGGCGGCCTGGCTGGTGAACGAGGAGTCCCAGCCGAGGGTGTGCCCCGCCGGCCACCAGGCGTCGAGGTAGGGGTGCTGCGGCTCGGTGACGAGGATGCGGGCGAAGCCCTGCTCCGTGCCGGGGGCGTCGGAGGCGAAGTACTCGAGCTCGTTGAGCCGTTCGAGGTCGAACCGGAGCGCACCACGGGAGCCGTACACCTCGATCTGCAGGGCGTTCTTGCGCCCGGTGGCGAAGCGGGAGACCTCCAGGCTGACGACGGCACCCGATGCCGTGTGCAGGGTGGCCCAGGCGGCGTCGTCGACCGTGACGGGTTCCGGCCCGTCCGGCCCCGGCCGCTCCGTCACGAAGGTGTTCACGGTGCCGGAGACGCCGACCACCTGCGCGTCGAGGAGGAAGTGGACCTGGTCGACGGCGTGGGACGCGAGGTCGCCGAGCGCGCCCGAGCCGGCGGTCTCCCTGCGGAGGCGCCAGGTCATCGGTGCCCGTTCGTCCGCGAGCCAGTCCTGCAGGTAGCTGATGCGGACCTGCCGCACGTCGCCCACGCGGCCGTCGGCGATCATCGCCCGTGCCTGTGCGAGGGCGGGCAGCCTGCGGTAGTTGAAGGCGACCATCGACTGGACGCCGCGGTCGCGGGCGGCCGCCGCGACGGCCGCGAGTTCCTCCGCCTCCGCGACGGTGTTGGCCAGGGGTTTCTCGAGCAGCACGTGCTTGCCGGCCTGCAGCGCAGCGATGGCCTGCTCGGCGTGGAGGTGGCCCGGCGTGCAGATGTCGACGATGTGGATGTCGTCCCGCTCCAGGACGGAACGCCAGTCCGTCGTGCTCTCCTGCCACCCGTACCGGCGTGCGGCATCCTCCACCTGCGCCGCGTCCCGCCCGACGATGACCTTCTGCTCGATCGCGGGCGAGTCGTAGAAGGAGCCGACATTCCGCCAGGCATTCGAGTGGGCCTTCCCCATGAAGGAGTAGCCGAGGACGGCGACGCCCAGGGTAGCGGTGCGGGAACCTGCGGCGTCGGCGGGAGCCGGCACGGTGGTCGTCATGGTGTATCTCCTTGAAGGGCCAGGGCGGCCCGGGACTGGGATGGATCGGTGCGGCGGAGGAAGGCCAGGCCGTCCTCCGCCAACCGGTCCTGGGACGGCGCCAGGGGGCGCCAGACAGCTGCGGCCGTGGCGATGCTCGCGTTGTGCGCGGTGAAGCTCTCGATGTTCAGCGGTCCGCGGTACTGCACATCGTCGAGGGCGGCGAACACGCCCTGCCAGTCCGTCTGGTCCCCGCCAGGCGCACCGCGGTCGTTGCCGCAGACCTGGAGGTGGACCAGGTGCGGTCCGGCTGCCCGGATGGCATCGGCGGACGATCTCTCCTCGATATTCAGATGATAGGTGTCGAGCGCGAGTCCCACGCCCCGCCCGAGCAGCGGCTGCAGTATCTCGAGGGCCTGCTCCACCGTGTTGACGAGCGAGGTCTCGTACCGGTTCAGCGGCTCGATCCCGAGGACCACGCCGGCCTCGACCGCCCGGTCGGCCACGGGAGCGAGGTTGTCCCGCAGCTCGGCGCAGGCGGCCGAGCGTCCGTCGTCGTCCATCCGCCAGAGCCGGCCCGTGTGCGCGTAGAAGGGGCCGCACACGCTCGCGGCACCGACGGCGGCGGCGAGGTCGATGCAGTCCTGGAGATAGCGCTGGGTCGACCTGATGGTGGCCTCCGGGGCGCCCACCAGCTCCCGGCCGGGCGCCATCGCCCCGACGATCGTGGGTACCAGGCCGGTCTCGGCCAGGATCTCCCGCAGCGCCGGGGCGGTGAGGTCCCCGGCGTTCTCGAGGGGGAGCTCCACACCGTCGAAACCCATCCCGGCGATCCTCCGCAGGAGGGGAGGCAGGTCCGCGTCGGTCAGCGGGGATGTCCAGACCCACGTGTTGATCCCGAGGGCGCGGGCGATGCCGTCGTTCACGGTCCTGCCTCCTTCCGTTCCGTTCCCTGGTGGTGCGGCGGGCGTCAGGGGATCTGGCGGTCCTGCCAGACCTGCGGGTAGCCGGGGAGGTCCTCTCCGCCGAACTTGGCGTAGTGGCCGTCCGGCATGCCCTCGTTGGCGGTCAGGAACTCACCGCGTTCGTCCTCGGTGATCGGCGACTGGGGCAGGACCCACTCCGCCGGGACCTCCTCGCCCGCGAAGATCTTCTCCAGGGCGAGCAGCGGGGTGCGCCACTGGAAGTTCGAGTACACCGGCGCCAGCGCGTCGATGCCCGTCTCGTCCCACTTGCGCAGGAAGCTCATCTCGTCCTCGCCCGTCATGACGGGGAGGTCCGCCCCGGCGTCCTCGAACGCCTCGATCGCGGCGACGGCGCCGTCACCGGCGTCCATCCAGACTCCCTGCACGTCCCCGGTGGCGAGTTCGTCCGAGATGATCGACTTGATCTCCACCGGATCGGCACCGGTGAAGTAGTCGACCGCCTCGATGCCGTTCTCCTCGAAGATGCGCTCGGCCGCGGCCCAGCGCTGTTCCAGGACGTCGACGCCGGGGAGGATCCGCAGGGCCACCACCTTGTCGCCCTCACCGAGGCGCTCGCTGAGGAACTCCGCGGTGTCGATACCCCAGGCGAAGCCGCCGATCGGGTGGATGAAGGTGACGGCGCAGTCGGTCTGGACGCCACGGTCGAACACGATCACGGGCTTGCCGGTCTCGCACGCGCGCTCGACGGCGGGCGTCATGGCCGCCGTGGAGTTCGGGGAGATGATGAAGGCGTCGCAGTTCCCCTCGGCGATGAAGTAGTCGATGTCCGCGATCTGCGTGTTGTCGTCGTCCTGCGCGTCACGCGTCTCCATCTCCGAGATGACGCCGGAGTCCTGCAGCACCTGCAGCTGCTGGTTCATGGTGATCCAGCCCGTCTGCCGCCACGGGTTCGAGATCGACGCGTTGGAGAAGCACGCCTTCTGCGGTCCCTCGGCCGCGAAGGCGGAGGTGTCCTTCATCTCGCCGTCGATGTACTGCAGGTACGGCTGCTCGGGGTCGCCCTCGAAGGTGGCCGAGCGCTGCTGGTCCTGCTCGTCGTAGACGGCCTGGTCGAACCATTCCGTGCTGTCCTCGCTGGGTTGCGCGGCGGCGGTCTCCTCGGCGACCGCGCTCTCCTCCGCGGCCGGCGGATTCTCGATGGACGAGTCGGTGGTGCAGGCGGTCAGGGCGAGCAGCGACGTCGCTGCGATCACCGTGACCTTGCCCAGGATGCTTCCACGCATCATGTTCCTCCCTCATTGGTGCCCGGTGCGGGCTGCGGTGCTGTTATCGGACGGTGCTGGTCATGGGCCCGGGTGCTGGCGCCCCTGCGCTTGCGCTGCCAGTTCCGGGACGCCGCGGCGACGGCGACGATGATGATGGCGCCCTGCACGCTGTCGCGCCAGGTGGATTCGACGCCGAGGAAGTTCAGGAGCGTGAAGAGCAGTTCGAGGGCGAACGCGCCGGCGGCAGCGGACAGCACCCAGCCGCGACCGCCGCCCAGCACCACCCCGCCGAGGACGACGGCGGTGATCGCCGTGAATTCGTAGCCCTGGCCCACCGACGGGTGGACCCCCGCATAGCCCACGAGGATCACGCCTGCCACGGTCGCCGCGAGGGAGGACAGCATGAAGGCCCGGGTCCGGACCCACCACACCGGCGCGCCGGTCAGTGCGGCGGCGCGGTCGTTGTCGCCGACGGCCACGAGGGTCCGCCCGTAGGGCCGGCGCATGAGCCAGAAGGCGGCGGCCGCGGTGACGGCGAGGATGATCACGGGGTAGGGGAGGATCTCGAGGACGGGGATGTCCCGGATACCGCCACGGCCGATCTGCCGGAAGCTGTCGGCCGGGTTGCCGGTCGCGGCGCCGCCGGTCCAGTACAGCACCAGGCCGAGCAGCGCGAGCATGGTCCCGAGGGTCACGATGAAGCTCGGCACCTTCAGCAGGGTGGTGACGAGGCCGTTCACCAGCCCCACGAACGCCCCGAACGCGATCATCAGGAGCAGGACTGGGAGGGTGCGCGACTCGTCCTCGCCGACCAGGTTGCCGGCGATGATGACCTGGGCGGTGACCACCGATCCCATGGAGAGGTCGAACTCGCCGGAGACGATGACGAAGTACTGCCCGATCGCCGCGATGGCGATGGGGGCCGTGCGGCCAATGAAGCGGATCAGCGAGCCCGGCTCGCCGAACGAGGGGTTCGCCGCCAGGACGGCCGCCAGGAGGACGGCGACGAGGACGAAGATCGCCCCGCTCGGTGTGCGCAGCGCGCGCAGGACGCGCTCGCCGCGGGGGGAGCGGTTCTGCTGGAGGACGGCGCGTCCTGTGGCCACGTTCATGCCGGTACCTCGTTCCGCGTGCCCGGTCCTTCGCCCGCCGACGAGCCGTCCGGGCCGCCGGGCCTGCGCCGCGGTGTCCCGGGGCCCGCCGGCGGGCGGTCCTCGCCCTGCCGGGCCGGGCCGCGGCCGAACCGGGCCGGACGGTGGACGGTCCGGCGCCGCGCGTACACGGCCACGGACACGACGATCACGATGCCGCGGACCACATCCTTGAGGAAGGGGTTGATCTGCAGCACGCTCATGATGTTGTCCAGCATGGCGAAGATGAGGACGCCGCCCAGCGTGCCGATGAGGGAGCCCTTGCCGCCCGCGAGCAGTGTCCCGCCGAGGACGACGGCTGCGATCGACAGCAGGTCGTAGCCGCCCTGCGAGCCGATGGTGGGGCTGCCGACGCCGAGGCGTGCGGCCAGCAGCAGGCCGGCGAGCCCCGCCAGGGTGGAGCAGATGACGTGCGCCGCGAGCACCGGCGTCCGGGTCCTGACGCCGGACATCCTCGCGACGGAGGCATCACCCCCGACGGCGTAGATGGCGTGCCCGAGCCGCGTGCTGTTGAGCATGACCAGTACGACGGCGGCACAGGCGAGCATGATGAGCGTGGAGACGGGGACGGGACCGATGCCCGTGGCCCCGATGAGGCGGAACGCGAGCGGCGCCTGGCCCGAGCTGCCCTGGTAGGTGGACCCGAGGTAGCCGCTGACGATCAGGCCCATGCCGAGGGTGGCGATGAAGCCGTGCACCTTCAGTCCGGCCACCACGGCTCCGTTGGCCAGGCCGATCAGGGCGGAGACGAGGAGCGCCACGATCACGGCGGGCAGGATGTTCGCCGGCTGATCGGCCATGATGCCGGCTCCGATGAGGCTCGACAGGCTGATCACGTAGGGGACGGAGAGGTCGAGGCTTCCCACGAGGATGACGAGTGTCTGCCCGATGGCGATGAACCCGAGGATGCTCGTCCCGGTCAGGATGTCCGAGATGTTGCCGGTGCTGAAGAAGCTCCGGCCGGTGGAACCCACGAGGACGATTCCCGCGACGACGGTCACCAGCGCCACGAGGTAGACGATGTTCGTCGAGCTCAGGCGCCTCATGACCGCACCTCGCGGGCACCGGTGGCGAGGCGCAGCACCTGTTCCTCCGACGCTCCGGGCGGTAGTTCCCCGGCGATGCGCCCGTCCCGCAGCACGATCACGCGGTCGGACATCCCGAGTACCTCGGGCAGTTCGCTCGAGACCATGAGGATGGCCCTGCCTTCCCGCGCCAGCTGGCGCATCAGGGAGTAGACGGCGACCTTCGCCCCGACGTCGATCCCGCGCGTCGGCTCGTCGAGCAGGACGACCAGGGGATCGATAGCCAGCCATTTGGCGAGGACGACTTTCTGCTGGTTGCCGCCGGAGAGGAACTGCACTTCCTGGTCGAGGTCGCGGGCGACGACCTCCAGCGACGAGAACACCCCCGGTGCATCCCGACGGGCTGCAGCGGTGCGCCGGGGATGGACCGAGCGCACCACGCTGAGCGCGTTGTCGAGGATGGACTGGTTGAGGCTGAGCCCCTGCGCCTTGCGGTCCTCCGTGATGAGCGCGACGCGGTGGCGGATGGCGTCCCTCGGCGAGCGCGGCCGGTAGGTCCTGCCTTCGACCGTCATCGCGCCGCGCGTGAAGCCCTCCGCACCGAAGATCGCCTCGACCAGCTCCGTCCGACCCGATCCCTGGAGACCCGCGACCCCGACGATCTCCCCCGCGCGGAGGGACAGGCCGACGTCGTCGAGCTGGTCGTTGCCGCCGCCGCTGATCTCCAGCAGCGGTTCCCCGACGGCGGTGCCCGGCAGCGCCTCGGGGAAGTAGGCCGAGATGGGCCGGCCCACCATGGCGCGGACCAGTGAGGCGTCGTCGAGCTCGGCCGCGGGGGACGAGGTGACGATCCGCCCGTCCTTGAGCACCGTGATGGTGTCACACAGGTCGAAGATCTCCTTCAACCGGTGGGACACGTAGAGGATGGCCGTGCCCCGCTTCCGCAGGCGGTCGATGATGCCGTAGAGGAGCTCGACCTCCGGTCCGGCGAGAGCCGCGGTGGGCTCGTCCATCGAGATGATCCTGGCGTCGTAGCTCACGGCCTTCGCGATCTCGACGATCTGCTGCTGCGCCACCGAGAGCGAGCTGACCGACGCCGTCGGCCGGATGGTCGTGATGCCGAGGTCCTCCAGCAGTTCCGCGGTGCGCTGGTTCATGGCCCGGCGGTCGACGAGGAGTCCCTTCCGCGGTTCCCGGCCGAGGTAGATGTTCTGTGCGACGGTCCGCTCGGGCAGCAGGTTGAACTCCTGGAAGACCGTGGACAGCCCGGCGCGGTGCGCCTGCACAGGGTGCGTGAAGTCCACCGGTTGCCCGTCGAGTTCGATGCGTCCCGAGTCGCGGACGTACACGCCTGCGAGCAGCTTCATGAGCGTCGATTTCCCGGCGCCGTTCTCGCCCACGAGTCCGTGGACCTCGCCGGGGAAGAGCTCGAGGGCTGCGTCCTGGAGGACGGGTACCCCGAAGAAACTCTTCGAGAGTCCCGAGACATGCAGGATCGGAGCCGGTGCCCCGCTGGTGCTGACGTCGTCGTCCACGCGCCTACTGTGACACGGCGTCCCCACTTCTGTCGAGCAACATGCAAAAGACGGCTACAGACTCGGGAAAGGGGTGCGTGCTTTACTGGAAAGGTGTCCCTTCCCCTGCCCCACGCGGCGCCGACGAGCCATGGCGGGCCCCGCCAGCGGCTCCTCGGCCCTCCGCCCACGGGAGCCAGTGAGATCTTCCAGGTGCTCAGGGACGGCAGGCCGCGGACCCGGGCCGAACTCGCGCAGATCACCGGGCTGGCGCGCTCCACGGTCGCCGCACGGGTGGACACCCTCATGGCGCTGGGCCTCGTGTCGCCGACCGGTGGAGCGGCGTCCACGGGAGGCCGGCCGCCCTCGCTGTTCGCACTCAACCCGGCCGCCCGCGTCGTCGTCGGGGCGGACCTCGGAGCGACCCACGCCATCGTCATCCTCACGGATCTCGCGGGCACGGAACTGGGCCGGGAACGCCAGGACCTCAGCATCGCCGACGGACCGGTCGCCGTCCTGGGCTGGCTGATCTCGGCCGTCGACCGGCTCCTCCGGGGGGCGGACCGCGCGCCCGCGGAGCTCGCAGCCATCGGGATCGGCCTGCCCGGTCCGGTGGAACACGACACGGGCCGGCCCATCAATCCCCCGATCATGCCGGGCTGGGACCGGTTCGACGTGCCCGGGCTGGTCCAGGGCAGCTTCGACGTCCCGGTGCTCGTGGACAACGACGTCAACATCATGGCGCTGGGCGAGCAGAGCGCCAACTGGCCCGACACCACCGACCTGATGTTCATCAAGGTGGCCACCGGCATCGGCGCAGGGATCATCTCCGGCGGTGTCCTCCAGCGCGGGGCGCAGGGCACCGCGGGCGATCTCGGCCACGTCCGCGTCCCGAGGGCGAGCGACCGGCTCTGCAGGTGCGGCAACACCGGGTGCCTCGAGGCACTGGCCGGCGGGCCCGCGCTGGCCGCGGCCCTCAACGAGTCGGCGCAGGTCCCCCTCACGGGCAGCCGGGACGTCATCGAGCTGGTCCGCTCCGGTGACGCCACCGCACTGCAGGCGATCCGGCAGGCCGGACGGGACATCGGGGACGTCCTGGCGACCTGCGTCAACCTGATCAATCCGTCGGTGGTCGTCATCGGCGGGTCCCTCGCCCAGGCCGGCGAACACCTGCTGGCGGGCGTCCGCGAGATCGTCTACAAGCGCTCGCTGCCGCTGGCGACGGAGCACCTGCGGATCGTCCCCTCGGTGTCCGGGCAGAGCGCGGGTGTGGCGGGCGCCGCGGTGCTGGCGATCTCCCATGTGCTCTCCCCGGAGGCGATCGACGCCGCCGGCGCACGCCTGGCGGGCTGACCCGATCCGGCTACCCGGTCCGCAGCGTACCCCGCCGGCCGGAACCGGTCGGTGGCGGGGCTCCGACGCGGGGCGCGGGAGGCCGCAGTGTCGCGGTGGGCGCGGCGGGGTGACGGGGGCGCCCCCGGCCTCTCGATAGACTGGCCGCATGACCGCCGAGACCTCCGCGCAGACCACCGACCGCACCAGGCTCCTCGAGCTCATCCGGGAACTCGCCGTCGTGCACGAGCGCGTCACGCTCTCCAGCGGCGTCGAGGCCGACTACTACATCGACCTCCGCCGGATCACGCTGCACCACGAGGCATCCGCCCTCGTGGGCCGCGTCATGCTCCAGCTGCTCGACGACGCCGGCATCGCCTTCGAGGCCGCCGGCGGCCTCACGATGGGCGCGGACCCGGTCGGCACCGCCGTGATGCACGCGGCAGGGCGGGCGGGCCGGCCGATCGACGCGTTCGTGGTGCGCAAGACCCAGAAGACGCACGGCATGGGCCGCCAGGTGGAGGGACCCGACGTGTCCGGGCGTCCCGTCGTCGTCCTGGAGGACACCTCCACCACCGGCGGCTCCGCGCTGACCGCCGTCGAAGGCGTCCGGCGGGCCGGCGGGGACGTCCGGGCCGTCGCCGTCATCGTGGACCGCAGCACGGGATCGAAGGAGCGCATCGAGTCCGAGGCGGGTGTGCCCTACCTCTTCGCGTTCGGCAAGGACGAACTGGGCCTCGCCTGACGGGGACCGCGACCACGGCACGGAGCGGCGCATGGAGCACGACGGCGTCCGGGCAGCCCTGCGCGGTGCGCGGGACTTCCGCGAGTCCTCCCGCCGGTCCTTCCTCATCGGGTCGGCCGCTGCGGCGGTAGCGACGGCGGATCTCGCCTTCACCCGCGTCATCCAGTCCCAGCGCGAGCTGACCCGCATCCTGCCGCTCGACGACGACGATGCACGCGCGCGCTTCCCGGACGACCGCTGGGTCCTCTTCCCCGGGTACAAGACCAGCTGGGAGGAAGGGCTCTGGATCCTCAACTCGCTGCGCCCGGCCCTGTCCCGGCGCGCGCAGATGGCCGTGATGGGCTACTCCAACCGCGGGCTCGACATCAACAACATCGTCGCCACGATGAACCGCTACGTGGAGAACTTCCGGCTCGAGAGGCTCTACTTCTACGGCCACAGCTTCGGCGGAATGGTGGCGGTCGAGGTGGCCGCCCGGCTGCGCGACCGCGGCATCCCGGTGGAGCTCGTGCTGCTGGACTCCTCGCCGTCGAGCCGCTTCGACGTCCAGGACCAGCGCATGTTCGACGGCGTGGTGCTGCTGTACGAGGCGGGGGTGCGTGTGCCGATCAGCGTGCGGGGCACCTACGAGCTCGGCGAGCGGATCGTCCACAAGAACGAGCGCACGTGGAGCCAGATCGTGGACCAGACGCTCGAGCAGCTCTCACCCCTGGCACCCAGCAGCGAGCTCATCCAGTCCGAGTCCTCGTACATCTACCACTTCGACGTCTCGCGGTTCCGGCTCTCCCTCGGGGAGACGAAGGTGGTGTTCACCGGGAACCCGAACGACGGCGTCGTCGACTACGCGCGTGCTCGGACCGGGTGGGCGCGCGGGCTGCCCGACAACCTGGTCTCCGCGGACCACGTGACGGAGGGGGCGCTGCCGGCGCACGCGAGCCCGCAGTGGAACCCGGGCATCTACCAGGGCATCGTCTCCGCCGTGCAGCGCGACTACGTCCCCGTGCCGCGGGGCGGCGGCCTGAAACGGCTCTTCTAGGCCGCTTCTACACCTGGTCGATCAGGTCCGCCACCGAGTCGCAGATCTGCGCCGGGCGGAACGGGAACGCCTCGATGTCCTCCGGCTGCGTGATACCACTGAGCACCAGGACCGTGTGCAGGCCCGCTTCCATGCCGGCGATGATGTCGGTGTCCATGCGGTCGCCGATCATCGCCGTCGTCTCCGAGTGCGCGTCGATCTGGTTCATCGCCGAGCGGAACATCATGGGGTTCGGCTTGCCCACGATGTAGGGGTCCCGGCTCGTCGCCGCCGTGATCATGGCAGCGATGGCGCCCGTCGCCGGCAGCGGGCCCTCCTTCGAGGGCCCGGTCACGTCCGGGTTCGTGGCGATGAAGCGGGCGCCGTCGAGGATCAGGCGCACGGCCTTGGTGATCGCCTCGAACGAGTAGGTGCGGGTCTCGCCGAGCACCACGTAGTCGGGGTTCGTGTCGGTGAGCACGAAGCCCGCCTCGTGCAGGGCCGTCGTCAGTCCCGCCTCGCCGATCACGTACGCCCGTCCGCCTGGCAGCTGGTCGCGCAGGAACTGCGCGGTGGCCAGCGCCGAGGTCCAGAGGTTCTCCTCGGGGATCTCGAGCCCGGAGGCCTTCAGCCGCGCGGCCAGATCGCGCGGCGTGTAGATCGAGTTGTTGGTCAGGACGAGGAACCGCTTCGAGGTGGCCACCCATCGCTCGATCAGCTCGGCCGCACCGGGGATGGCCTGGTTCTCGTGCACCAGCACACCGTCCATGTCGGTGAGCCAGCACTCGATGTGTTCGTTCTCGCGCATGGGCGTCCTTCCAGAGGGGGCGTTCGGGGACCTGCCGGTGCCAGTCTTCCACCTTTCGCGCCGACTACGCTGGGAGGGTGACAGAACCCCTGCCCGAGCCCGCCGTCGACGCCGTGACCGCGGACGGAGCCCCGGGCGGTCCCGTCGGCGTCGGTCCGTGGGAGGGCGAGTGGCCCGACGGCGACCACTGGGACCGTGACCTGCTGGCGGGCGGGGACACCCGCAACGTCGTCGACGCGTACCGGTACTGGAAGCACGAGGCGATCGTGGCGGACCTCGACGAGCGCCGCCACGGCTTCCACGTCGCGATCGAGAACTGGCAGCACGACCTCAACATCGGCTCCGTCGTGCGCACCGCCAACGCGTTCCTCGCCAGGGAGGTCCACATCATCGGGCGACGGCGGTGGAACCGGCGCGGCGCCATGGTCACCGACCGCTACCAGCACGTGCGCCACCACCCCACGGTGGCCGACTTCACGGAGTGGGCCGCGGCGGAGGGACTGGCGGTGATCGGGATCGACAACTTCCCCGACTCGGTGCCGCTCGAGACCTACGACCTGCCCGAGAACTGCGTGCTCGTGTTCGGCCAGGAGGGCCCGGGCCTCACGCCGGAGGTGCACGAGGCCGCCGAGGCGACGCTCTCCATCGCCCAGTTCGGGTCCACGCGCTCCATCAACGCCTCGGCGGCCGCCGCGATCGCCATGCACGGCTGGGTGCGGCGGCACGTGTTCGGGCAGCACGCCTGACCCGGCGGCCACCACCGCCGGTACCCGCCGGGTCCGGGCGCACCCCGTAGCACGCCCGGCCCGCGACGCCCTGGCACCGCGGGCCGCGGCCCTGGTTCCCGGCGTCGCGACCGGTCCGGGCCGTCGTCATCCGGCGTCGGGATCCCCTGCGCCCGGCAGGTCCGCTCGCTAGGATGAAGCAAGCACTTCCCACCACTAAGGAGTCCTCAGCATGCCTATTGCCACACCTGATGTTTACGCCGAGATGATCGACCGCGCGAAGGCGGGCGGTTTCGCATTCCCGGCTGTGAACGTGACCTCCTCCCAGACGCTCAACGCGGCCATGCGCGGCTTCGCGGAGGCAGGGTCCGACGGCATCGTGCAGGTCTCCACGGGCGGCGCCGCCTACTGGTCCGGCGCGAGCGTCAAGGACATGGTCGCCGGTTCGCTCGGTTTCGCGGCCTTCGCGAAGGAAGTGGCGAAGAAGTACGACGTCAACATCGCGCTCCACACGGACCACTGCCCCAAGGACAAGCTGGACGACTTCGTGCTGCCCCTCCTCGCCGCGTCCGAGGACGCCGTGAAGAACGGCCGCGACCCGATCTTCAACTCGCACATGTGGGACGGCTCGGCCGAGACCCTCGAGGAGAACCTGCGGATCGCCCGCGAGATCCTGCCGCGCGCGGCTGCGGCGAAGATCATCCTCGAGGTGGAGATCGGCACCGTGGGTGGCGAGGAGGACGGCGTCGAGAACGCCATCAACGACAAGCTCTACACCACGGTCGAGGACGCCCTGGCCACCATCGACGCCCTCGGCGCCGGGGAGCACGGCCGCTACATCACGGCGCTCACCTTCGGCAACGTGCACGGGGTGTACAAGCCCGGTGGCGTGAAGCTGCGGCCCGAGATCCTCAAGGACATCCAGGACCAGGTGGGCCGGAAGATCGGCAAGGACAAGCCCTTCGACCTCGTCTTCCACGGCGGTTCGGGATCCTCCGACCAGGAGATCGCCGACGCCGTCTCCTATGGCGTCATCAAGATGAACATCGATACCGACACCCAGTACGCGTTCACCCGCCCGGTCGCCGACCACATGCTCCGCAACTACGACGGCGTCCTGAAGGTCGACGGCGAGGTCGGCAACAAGAAGACCTACGACCCCCGCGTCTGGGGCGCCTCGGCCGAGGCCGGCCTCGCGGCCCGCGTCGTCGAGGCCGCCGCGTCGCTCGGGTCGGCCGGGAAGAAGCTCTAGTGTCCGACGAGTTCCGGAAGAACCTGATGGGCCCCGAGCCCACGCTCCTGCCGGAGGAGCCCGCCGTCGTCGGGCGCCTCGCGGCCGGTGACGAGGCCGTGGACCTGGCGGCCAAGCATCCGACGTCGTCGCTCGTCTGGGCGATCCTCGCGGATGAGGCGTACGCGGAGGGCCGGACCATCGAGTCCTACGCCTATGCCCGCACCGGGTACCATCGCGGCCTCGACGCGCTGCGACGCAGCGGCTGGCGTGGCGCCGGCCCCATCCCGTACTCGCACGAGCCGAACCGTGGCTTCCTCCGCGCCCTCTACGCGCTGGGCCGTGCTGCCGCGTCCATCGGCGAGATCGAGGAAGCCGAGCGGATCGCGGTGTTCCTCAGGGAGTCGGACCCGGAGGCCAGCGCGCAGCTCGCGAACTGACGTCCGGCCCGGAACGGGAAGAACGGGGTCCGCCATGGCGGACCCCGTTCTTCCTTTTTCCGCCGGGAGGGCCTCGGTCCGGGTGCCTCCTAGACCCGACTACTCGTTAATCGGGTCCGGTTAACAAGTAGTCCAATTCCTTGTGCAGAAGTGGCGCACGCGACCAGAGTTAAAAGCTCCACATACCGTGGTGAGGCGATTGGAAGTGGGGGCTGGAATGTCCACAAGCGTAAGTACGGGTCAGTTGTACACGGTCGCGGAGGTCGCGGCCATGATGCGGGTCTCGAAGATGACGGTCTACCGCCTGGTGCAGTCCGGAACGATCAACAGCATCCGGTTCGGCCGGTCCTATCGCGTGCCGCAGAATGCGGTGCGGGACTACCTCGACGCGACGAATCCGGGCTCGGACTACTCGATCTGACGGCAGGTCCGCGGACGGTCCCCGGCCCGCCGTGGCCGGGGGTGCGTCATGACCTCGGACGTCACAGCGAGACGTGTACCGACCGATCGTACGCCTTGTGCTATCTATCGGTTAACGATAGCTTTGTGCTGACAAACAGTACAAGGAGTCGTCATGGGAAGAATCACCGTCCTCGCTCTGCGGGTCGTGCTGTGCATGATGTTCGCGGGTTCCGTCTTCATCCAGGTGGTGATGCTCTCGCTCCTGGGCATCGACCTCGACGGAGCCGATCCCGACGTCGCCCTGATCCGGACCCCGCTCGTGGTCCTGACGGTGCTCGGGATCCTCGCACTCCAGGTGGCCGTGGTCTGCGTCTGGGGGCTGCTGACGATGGTGCGGCGGGGAACGGTGTTCTCCTCGGACGCCTTCCGGCTCGTGAACATCGTCATCGGTGCCTTCGCCGCCGCGAGCCTGCTCACGGTGGGGCTCGGGATCGCGCTCGCGCCCGGTGAGGCCGTGGCGCCCGGCGTCGTGCTGCTCATCGGGGGAGTGGCCGTCATGATCGCTGCCGTGGCGCTGATCGTGCTCGTGCTGCGGGCACTGCTCGCGCAGGCGGTGGCACGCGACACCGAGGCACGGCAGCTGCGCACCGAACTCGACGAGGTCATCTGATGCCCATCGTGGTGCGGATCGACGTCGAACTCGCCCGGCGGAAGATGAGCGTGGGCGAGTTCGCGGAGCGGATCGGACTGACACCCGCCAATGTGGCGGTGCTCAAGAACGGACGGGCCAAGGCCGTCCGCTTCAGCACACTCGAGGCGATGTGCAGGGTCCTGCAGTGCCAGCCCGGGGACCTGCTCGAGTGGGTCGCGGACGAGCCCGGGGCGGACGCGGGGGCCGCGATGTCCGTGCCCGGAGAGGACGATGCATGAGGGGACGCGGCAGGTTCCTGCCCGCCGCGCCCGGGCCGGGCGCGCCGGGGGACGCCGGTCTGTACGGCCCGGGGTCGACCGCGTGGCGGATCGCGCGGGAGCGGACCGTCCTGGCCGGTGGACCGGCTGCGCTCCTGCTGCAGGTGGCGCACCCCCTCGTCGCGGAGGGCGTCCGCGCCCACAGCGGCTTCGCGACCGATCCCCTCCAGCGGCTCCGCGGCACCCTCGACGCCGTCCTGACCGTCACGTTCGGCGACGACGCGCAGGTCCGCGCCGCCGCCGCCCACGTGGCCAGGAGGCACGAGACCGTCCAGGGCACGCTGCCCACCGCCAGTTCCTCGCTGCCCGCGGGGACCCGGTACAGCGCGAACGACCCGGACCTGGCCCTCTGGGTGTTCGCCACCCTGGCATGGACCGCCATCGAGGTCACGGAGGTCTTCCTCCGGCCCGTCGGGCCCGAGGAGCGGGATGCGTACTACCGGGACATGACCCGGCTCGGGCACGTGTTCGGTGTCCCGGACGCGCTCCTGCCCGCCGACTACCGCGGCCTCCGGAGCTACTTCGACCACCAGGTCCGTACCACCCTCGACGTCGGCGGTGCCGCCCGCTCGATCGCGCAGCAGATCCTCGCTCCGGATCCGCCGATCGTGCCGCCTCCACTCCGCCCGGTGCCCGCCCTGCTCGCCGCCGGGATCCTCCCTCCCGCGCTGCGCGAGGCCTACGGACTGCCGTGGCGGCGTCGGGACCGGATCGCCTTCGCGGTGATCCGCCGGGCCGTCCGGCATGCGGCCCCCCTGCTGCCGGCCGGGCTCCGCTACTGGCCCCACTACGGTGTGGCATGCCGCCGCCTGGCAGCTGACGGCGGCCGGGCGCAGCGGGCGGTTCGCCGCCGGAACCGGTGAGGTGCCCCCGGCTACCGGCGGACGGACACCGCCGGGGCCCAGGACCGGCCCGTCCCGGTGATCAGTGCTCCGGGTGGCGGATCGTCGTCGTGACCGACACCACCTGCGGGCGCGGCGGGGCGGAGCTGAAGCCGAACCGCACCGGGGGGCTCACGGGTGCGAGGGTGCCGAGATCCGCGTCCCGCCAGGTGGCCGTCGCCCCGGAGACGGCCCGCGCGGAGGTCACGCCGTAGTACTCGGTGCGCCCGTGTCCTGCCGAGCCGGCCGTGGCGATGCCCTTCACCAGGAGCGACGCCACGGGATTGATGAGCGCGAGCCAGCGGGGATGAGTGGCCAGGGGCCGCGGGACGATCCCCAGCAGGCGCCCGAGGAGCGTGACCGCGCCGATTCCGGCGACCACCCGCAGACCGCCGCCCTCGACGACGAGCCGGTCGGCCGTCAGGGTCGAGGTGACCGGCGAGAGCACGACGTCGTCGAACGTGTAGGTCGATCCGACGTAGTCCGCGATCTCCTGTGTGGGCGCGATCAGCGTGCGGTGTCCCGCGGCGTCCTCCAGCATGACGTCGGTGAACGCCTCGAAGGGGGAGGTGTCCCACCGGCCGATCACCAGCCGGGTGCCCGAGGCGGTGCCGATGCCGGCGATGTGTCCTTCGAAGCGGTCCATGGCCCTATTGTGCACGCGCCCACCTCCGGACCGGACGGGCCTCGCGGAGCTCCCGCTCGCGTCACGCCCGGCATTTTTCGGCGCCCCCGGAGCCGCTCGGCTAAACTCGGACGGTAAGAGCCCCAGTGGCCGCATGTCGTGCGGCCGGTTGGGGCGTTCTGATGCACGGCGTACTTGCCGCGGTTGCGCGGGGAGGGCCCGTACCGAATGGGGGAGGATCCCATGCCAGCAATCGTCATTGTCGGAGCCCAGTGGGGCGACGAGGGTAAGGGCAAGGCCACTGACCTGCTGGGCGGTCGGGTCGACTACGTCGTGAAGCCGAACGGTGGCAACAACGCCGGGCACACCGTCGTCGTCGGCGGCGAGAAGTACGAGCTGAAGCTCCTTCCCGCCGGCATCCTCAGCCCCAACGCCATCCCGATCATCGGCAACGGCTGCGTTATCAACCTCGAGGCCCTCTTCCAGGAGATCGACGGGCTCCAGGCCCGCGGCGCCGACACCTCCAAGCTGCGGGTGTCCGCCAACGCCCACCTCGTGGCGCCCTACCACCAGGTGCTGGACAAGGTGACCGAACGCTTCCTCGGCAAGCGTGCCATCGGCACCACCGGGCGCGGCATCGGTCCCGCGTACATGGACAAGGTGGCCCGGCTCGGCCTGCGCGTGCAGGACGTGTTCGACGAGTCGATCCTCCGCCAGAAGGTGGAGGGCTCCCTCAAGCAGAAGAACGAACTCCTCGTGAAGGTCTACAACCGGCGCGACGTGGAGGTCGAGGAGGTCGTGGAGTACTTCCTGTCCTTCGCCGAGCGGCTCAAGCCCCTCGTCATCGACTCCACCTTCGTGCTCAACGAGGCACTCGACGCCGGCAAGGTGGTCCTCATGGAGGGCGGCCAGGCGACCTTCCTCGACGTCGACCACGGCACCTACCCGTTCGTGACGTCCTCGAATCCCACGGCCGGCGGTGCGTCCGTCGGCTCCGGCATCGGTCCCACGCGCATCTCCCGCTCGATCGGCATCATCAAGGCCTACACCACGCGTGTCGGAGCCGGCCCGTTCCCCACCGAGCTCTTCGACGAGATGGGCCTGTACCTGCAGAAGACCGGCGGCGAGTTCGGCGTGAACACCGGTCGCCCCCGCCGGTGCGGCTGGTACGACGCCGTGCTGGCGCGCCACGCGTCGCGCGTCAACGGCTTCACCGACTACTTCGTCACCAAGCTCGACGTCCTCACGGGCATCGAGAGCATCCCGGTCTGCGTCGCGTACGACGTCGACGGCGTCCGCCACGACGAGATGCCCATGACCCAGACCGAGTTCCACCACGCGAAGCCGATCTTCGAGTACTTCGACGGCTGGACCGAGGACATCACGGGCGCTCGGACCATCGAGGACCTGCCGGACAATGCGCAGACCTACGTGCGGGCGCTCGAGAAGCTCTCCGGCACCCGGTTCTCCGCGATCGGCGTCGGCCCGGACCGCGACCAGACCATCGTGGTCAACGACCTGATCGGCGCCTGATCGGTACCTGATCGGGACCGCCCGGAGGTCGACGCCTAGAGGTTGACGGTGATGTCGGCGTCGTCGCGCAGTCGCGCGATCAGTGCCTGTGCGGCCTCGGAGGTTCTGCCACCCGACAGCTGCTGGATGATCTGTTCGCGGACGTCCTCGAGCGGGGGAATCGGTGTCGCGGTATCGCCCCCGGCCTCCTGCTGCGCCTTCGCCGCGTCGTAGGCCTCCTGGATCTCCTGGTCGGTCGGCGTCGTGTCGCCGGCTTCCTCCGCCAGGAGCGTGTCGAGCTTCACCTGGTCCGTCAGCTGCTCGTCGAACTCGGCGTCGTCGATCCCCTGGTCGGCGAAAGCGGCCTTCAGCTCCTCCTCGGAGGCGAGCCCGCTCGCCTGCAGCAGCTCGTCGACGGCCGCGGCCCGTCCTTCGGGCGTCGCCGTGATGCCCCGCCGGTCGGCCTCCTGGCGCAGCAGCTCGGAGCTGACAAGGTTGTCCGCGACCGTCGTCCTCAGCAGGTCCTGATCGACCTCCTGGCCCGCGGCCTGCGCCTGGGCGGACGCCTGCGCGAACTGGCCCTCGTACGTGTCGGTGAAGAGGTCCCGGCCGATCTCGGTGCCGTTGACGACGGCGACGACCTCGGGGATGCCCTCGAGATCCGGTGCGGGCTGTGCCTCGCCCGGCGCTGCCGATACGGAAGCCGACGCCGATCCGGAAGCCGACGCCGATGCGTCTGCGCCCTCAGGCTCGCCCTCCGAACCGGTGCAGCCGCCGAGCACCAGGATCGAGCTGATGAAGGCGGCGGCCAGCAGCAGCCGCCTGCCCGCACCGGTCCTCCGGACAGTGCTCATGACCGTTCCCTCCCTGCCGGGTCGTCAGGACCAGCATGCGACCCCGACCGCACCCTCGTCCGACGGCGGGCGGCGTCCGACGGCAGCCAGGACGGGATGCCCGGCGCTACCATCCCCAGGTCCCCGTGCCGCCCTTGAACGGTCCCACGATGGCGGCGGTGATCCAGCCGCCGTAGAAGTCACCCTCCTGGGCCCGCACCTCCTCGCCGTCCACCGTGCAGGCGTCCATCCGCGACGGGTAGATGGCGACCCGCGTGGCGAGGTCCTCGTAGCCACGGACCGGCGTCGGGTAGGTCCACGCGCCGCGCGGGCTGCGCGCGCTGCCGGCGACGACGTCGAAATAGCGGGCCGCGCCCTTGAACTCGCAGTGGGTGGTGCCCTCCACGGGAACCAGCACGCCGGGCGCGAAGTCCGCGATCGGCAGGTAGTAGACAGGCGGGTGGCTCGTCTCGAGGACCCGCACCGCGTCGACCGTGGTGACGATCAGCTGCCCACCGAAGCGCACCTCGATGCCCGCCGGTGTCCGTTCCACCCGCGGAGGCCGCGGATAGTCCCAGACGGACTCCTGTCCTGGCCCGGGTGGCACACGCCTGCTCTTCAAGGGGATACTCATGCCGAAAGGGTACTCCGGCCCGCCGGGCCGGAGTCTGTACGCTGGGTGGACGTCGGCACACACGGTTAGGGCGGCAACATGAAGGTCAGCGTCGGTCAGTTCCGGCCAGGTGGGGACGCCCCGGCGAATCTCGCCGTGATGCGGGAACTCGCGGCGGAGGCCCGGGGCGAAGGCGCGGAGCTGATCGTCTTCCCCGAGGAGTCGATGTTCGCCATCGGCAAGCTCGACGGCGACCTCCACCAAGCCGTCGAGGCGAACTGGACCACCTTCGTGCAGCAGCTGTCCTTCCTCGCCGCCGACCACGGCATCGCCGTGGTGGCCGGCGGGTACGAGCCCAGCGGCGAGGAGCGGCCCTTCAACACCCTCGTCCTGATCGACGCGACCGGCCGCATCGTGGACACCTACCGCAAGCTGCACCTCTACGACGCCTTCAGCTACTCCGAGTCCACGGCCATCAAACCGGGTGACGGCGGCATCAAGATCGCCGAGGTCGGCGACCTCCGGGTGGGACTCATGACCTGCTACGACGTCCGGTTCCCCGAACTGGCACGCGCACTCGCCGATGCCGGGGCCGACCTCATCTGCGTGCCGGCCGCGTGGTTCAAGGGCGAGCACAAGATCGAGCACTGGGAGACGCTGCTGAAGGCGCGGGCCATCGAGAACACCCTGTGGGTGGCGGCGGCCGGCACCTCGAGCAGCCACACCATCGGCCACTCGGCCATCATCGACCCGATGGGCGTCCCGCAGGCGCACCTCGAGGACGAGGAGCGGGGCATCGTCACCACGGACGTCACACGCCGCAGGGTCGACGACGTCCGGGAGTTCCTGCCGGTGCTCCGGAACCGGCGCTTCGCCCGGAACGACGCTATTGTCGACCCCCACTGACGCAGCGGATCCCGGTACCGAGGCGGACCGCCGGGTCCGACCCGGCGAGCCTGCGCGTGCCGCGAACATCAGGGACGTAGCCCGCCGCGCGGGGGTCTCGCACCAGACGGTCTCCCGCGTCCTCAACGGCCACCCGAGCCTGCGGGCCGAGACGCGGGACCGCGTGCTGGCCGCGATGGCAGAGCTCAGCTTCCGTCCCAACCGTGCCGCCCGGGCGCTCGTGACCAGCAGGTCCACCACCATCGGCGTGCTCGTGGGCAAGGGCTTCGAGTACGGGCCGGCGGCGAGCCTGCAGGCCATCGACAGCGCTGCGCGCGAAGCCGGGTACGCCGTCGACATCGCGCACCTCGACGACCTCGACGGCGGCTCCATCCGGTCGGCCCTGGACCGGCTGCTGGCGCACGGCGTGGACGGGCTCGTCATCCTGGCCCCGCAGACACAGACCCTGGGCGAGATCGAGCGCCTGTCCATCACGCTGCCGTTCGTGACGGTCCACTCGGCGCAGGCGCAGGACGATCACCGCTTGTCGGTGGACCAGTCGGGAGGCGCCGCGCTCGCGACGCGCCACCTGCTCGAGCTGGGACACCGGCGGATCGCGCACATCGCGGGACCGGAGGGCTGGTTCGAGACGGAGGCGCGGGTGCGGGGGTACCGCGGTGAGATGGAGGCCTGGGGCCGCTCACCGGAGGTGCTGCGCTCCGGCGACTGGACCGCCGAGTCGGGGTACCGGGCAGGGCGCTCCCTCGCGGCGGACAGGGGAATCACCGCGGTCTTCTCGTCCAACGACCAGATGGCGCTCGGACTGCTCCATGCCTTCCGTGAAGGTGGACGCCGGGTGCCCGAGGACGTCAGCGTCGTGGGGTTCGACGACGTCCCCGAGGCGGCGCACTACTGCCCGCCCCTGACGACGGTGCGGCAGGACTTCCCCGAGCTGGGGCGGCGTTGCATGGCGAGGCTGCTGGCGCTCATCGGCTCGGTGGGGACGGATGCGGCCGGCGAGGCGGGCGCGGCCCCGGACGTGGTACCGGAACTCGTGGTCCGGGCGTCGACGGCCGCGCCGGCCGCCTGACGGCCCTCCTCCTCCGCCATTGACACGCCCCACCGATCGGGCCCTACACTGGGAACCGCAATGTGAACGGTCACATGAACGGCGCATCGCATCGACGATCCATCAGGGCACTGCATCGCGGTCTCCCGAGAAGAACAAAGAGGTCCTTCCCTTGAGTGACTCCATCCCGGGCGCAGACCCGGCCACAGGGGTGGCCGGCAGGTCCACCTACGTCATCGGTGTCGACTACGGCACCCTCTCCGGACGCGCCGTCGTGGTCCGTGTCTCCGACGGCGCGGAACTCGGCGCCTCCACGCTCGAGTACCCGCACGCCGTCATGGACTCGACGCTCGCAGCCACGGGCGAGCAGCTCCCGCCCGAATGGGCCCTGCAGGTGCCCTCCGACTACGTCGACGTCCTCCGCACCGCCGTGCCGGCAGCCGTGCAGGAGGCGGGTATCGATCCGCAGGACGTCATCGGCATCGCCACCGACTTCACCGCCTGCACCATGGTGCCCACCCTCGCCGACGGGACGCCCCTCAACGAGGTACCCGGCTACGAGGGCCGGCCCCACGCCTACGTGAAGCTGTGGAAGCACCACGCGGCGCAGGGCCAGGCGAACCGCATCAACGACCTGGCCGCCGAGCGCGGCGAGGCGTGGCTGCCCCGCTACGGCGGACTGATCTCGAGCGAATGGGAATTCGCCAAGGGCCTCCAGCTGCTCGAGGAGGACCCCGAGCTGTACGACCGCATGGACCACTGGGTCGAGGCCGCCGACTGGATCGTCTGGCAGCTCACGGGGGAGTACGTGCGCAACGCGTGCACCGCCGGCTACAAGGGCATCTACCAGGACGGCGCCTACCCGTCCGAGGAGTTCCTCGCCGCACTCAACCCCGGGTTCGCAGGCTTCGCCCGCGAGAAGGTGGAGCACACGATCGGCGCACTCGCCTCGAGGGCGGGCTCGCTCTCCGAAGAGGCTGCCGGTTGGACCGGCCTGCCGGCAGGGATCGCGGTGGCCGTCGGGAACGTCGACGCCCACGTCACGGCCCCTGCGGCGCAGGCCACGGATCCCGGCCAGATGGTGGCCATCATGGGCACCTCGACCTGCCACGTCATGAACTCGGACCGGCTCAGCGAGGTGCCGGGCATGTGCGGCGTCGTGGACGGCGGGATCGTCGAGGGCTTCTACGGCTATGAAGCCGGCCAGTCCGGTGTCGGCGACATCTTCGCGTGGTTCGTGGCCAACCAGGTGCCCGGCGAGATCCGGGATGCTGCCGCTGCGCAGGGCCTGAGCGTGCACGAGTACCTGACGGAACAGGCGCAGTCCGAGCCCGTCGGGGCGCACGGCCTGGTGGCCCTCGACTGGCATTCCGGCAACCGTTCCGTCCTCGTGGACCATGAGCTCTCCGGCACCGTCGTGGGCCTGACCCTCGCCACCAAGCCGCACGAGGTCTACCGCGCCCTGCTGGAGTCCACGGCGTTCGGCACGCGGAAGATCGTCGAGACCTTCAACGCCTCCGGCGTGCCCGTCACCGAGTTCGTGGCCGCCGGCGGCCTCATCCGGAACCCGTTCCTCATGCAGGTCTACGCCGACGTGCTGAACATGCCGCTCTCGGTCATCGGCAGCTCCCAGGGGCCGGCCCTCGGTTCGGCGATCCACGCCGCCGTCGCCGCCGGCGCCTACGCGGACATCCACGCCGCAGCCGCTGCGATGGGCCATCTGGACCGTGCCGCCTACACGCCCGACCCGGAGCGTGCCGCCGCCTACGACGCGCTGTACCGCGAGTACACCGAACTGCACGACTACTTCGGGCGCGGCACCAACGACGTCATGCACCGGCTGAAGGCCCTGCGCCGCGCGGCCCGCACCCCGCAGGCGGTGTCGGCATGAGCGCCGCGTCCACGGGCTCCTTCAGCCCCGAGGTCGAGGCCGCGATCGATGCCGTCCGGAAGGACGTCGCCGCCCTGCATGCCGAACTCGTGCGCTACGGACTCGTCGTCTGGACCGGCGGGAACGTCTCCGGCCGCGTCCCGGGCGCCGACCTGTTCGTCATCAAGCCCTCCGGCGTCAGTTACGACGAGCTGACGCCGGAGAACCAGATCCTGTGCGACCTCGACGGGAACGTCATCGAGGGCACCCCGGGGTCGGAACGGTCGCCGTCCAGCGACACCGCGGCGCACGCCTACGTGTACCGCAACATGCCCGACGTCGGCGGTGTGGTGCACACGCACTCCACCTACGCCGTCGCGTGGGCCGCACGCGGCGAACCGATCCCCTGCGTCATCACCGCCATGGCCGACGAGTTCGGCGGCGAGATCCCCGTGGGCCCGTTCGCGATCATCGGTGACGACTCGATCGGCCGCGGCATCGTCGAGACGCTCACCGGCCACCGCTCCCGCGGGGTCCTCATGAAGAGCCACGGACCCTTCACGATCGGCAAGGACGCGAAGGACGCCGTCAAGGCGGCCGTGATGCTCGAGGACGTCGCCCGCACCGTCCACATCTCCCGGCAGCTCGGCGCCCCGGCGGGCATCCAGCCCGAGCACGTCGACTCCCTCTTCGACCGCTACCAGAACGTGTACGGTCAGCCCTCGATCCCAGGAGCCCCCGCATGAGCCCCCTCAGCACGACCCTCGACACCTACGAAGTCTGGTTCCTGACCGGCAGCCAGGACCTGTACGGGGAGGAGACCCTGCAGCAGGTCGCGGAGCAGTCGCAGGAGATCGTCCGGATCCTCGGGGACTCGGGCCTGCCCGTGAAGGTCGTCTGGAAGCCGACCCTCAAGGACTCCGCGTCGATCCGCCGGATGGCACTGGAGGTCAACGCGGTTGACAACGCCATCGGGGTCATCACCTGGATGCACACGTTCAGCCCGGCGAAGATGTGGATCGCGGGCCTCGACGCACTCCGGAAGCCGCTGCTGCACCTGCACACGCAGATCAACGTCGCGCTGCCCTGGGACGAGATCGACTTCGACTTCATGAACCTGAACCAGGCCGCCCACGGCGACCGCGAGTTCGGGTACATCCAGTCCCGCCTCGGTGTGCCGCGCAAGACCGTCGTCGGGCACGTGTCCAACCCCGGCGTCTGCGCCAGGATCTCCTCCTGGCAGCGCGCCGCGGCCGGCTGGGCCGCCGTCCACGAGCTCAAGGTGGCACGCTTCGGTGACAACATGCGCAATGTCGCCGTCACCGAGGGTGACAAGACCGAGGCCGAGCTGCGCTTCGGCGTCTCGATCAACACGTGGGGCGTGAACGACCTCGTCGCCGCCGTGGACGCCCAGGCGGAGGCCGACGTCGACGCCCTCGTGGCCGAGTACGAGGAGACGTACGACGTCGTCCCCGAGCTCCGCCGCGGCGGCGAGCGGCACGAGTCGCTGCGCTACGGCGCCCGGCAGGAGCTCGGGCTGCTGTCCTTCCTCGAGGAGGGCGGATTCGGGGCCTTCACCACGAACTTCGAGGACCTCGGGGCCCTCCGCCAGTTGCCCGGTCTCGCCGTCCAGCGGCTCATGGCCCGCGGCTACGGGTTCGGCGCCGAGGGCGACTGGAAGACCGCCGTCCTCGTGCGGGCCGCCAAGGTCATGGGGGCTGGGCTGCCCGGCGGCGCGTCCCTCATGGAGGACTACACGTACCACCTGGTGCCGGGGGAGGAGAAGATCCTCGGGGCGCACATGCTCGAGGTCTGCCCCACCCTGACCACGTCGAAGCCCACCCTGGAGGTCCACCCGCTGGGCATCGGCGGCAAGGAGGACCCCGTGCGCCTCGTGTTCGACACCGACGCCGGGTCCGGCGTGGTCGTCGCGATGTCCGACATGCGGGACCGCTTCCGCCTGACGGCCAACGCCGTCGAGGTGGTCCCGCCCGACGCCCCGCTCCCCAACCTGCCGGTCGCGCGCGCAGTGTGGAAGCCGGAGCCGAGCCTCGAGACCTCCGCAGCGGCCTGGCTGAGCGCCGGCGCCGCCCACCACACCGTCCTCACCACCGCGGTGGGCCTCGAGGTCTTCGAGGACTTCGCGGACATCGCCGAGGTCGAACTGCTGCGCATCGACGCCGACACGAAGCTGCGGGACTTCCAGCGTGAGCTGCGCTGGAACGCCGCGTACTATCGCCTGGCGCAGAAACTCTAGAAGCCACTCCCCGAAAGCCGGCACTGTCGCCGGAAACTCCACACAAGAAAGTTCCACCATGAATCGGAAATACCTGGCCGGCATCGCGGCCGCCAGCATCCTGACCCTCAGCCTCACCGCATGCGGCGGAAGCCGGGGCGGCGGGGACGAGGCCGCAGCAGAAGGCGGCTCCAACGAGGGCGCCAAGATCGGCGTCGCCATGCCGACGCAGCAGTCCGAGCGCTGGATCGCCGACGGCGAGAACGTCAAGAGCCAGCTGGAGGACCTCGGCTACGAGGTGGACCTCCAGTACGCGAACGACGACATCCCCACGCAGGTCAGCCAGATCGAGAACATGATCAACGGCGGCGTGAAGGCCCTCGTCATCGCCTCGATCGACGGCACCACGCTCACGAGCGTGCTGGACCAGGCCGAGTCGCAGGACATCCCCGTCATCGCCTACGACCGCCTGATCAACGGGTCGGACACCGTGGACTACTACACGACCTTCGACAACGAGGAGGTCGGCGTGCAGCAGGCCACCTCGCTGCTCACCGGTCTCGGGATCCTCGACGCCGAGGGCAAGGAGACGGGCGAGGAAGGGCCGTTCGATGTCGAGCTCTTCGCCGGCAGCCCGGACGACAACAACGCCACGTTCTTCTGGGACGGCGCCATGAAGACGCTGCAGCCCTACCTGGACAGCGGCGTGCTCCGCGTCCCCAGCGGCCAGACCGACTTCGAGCAGGCGGCGATCCTCCGCTGGCTCCCCGACACCGCTCAGGACCGCATGGAGGACCTCCTCACCGTCGGTGGCGGCGAGCAGCTCGAGGGTGTCCTCTCGCCCTACGACGGCCTGTCCATCGGCATCATCTCCGCCCTGACCTCCGGTGGCTACTCCGCTGACGACCTCCCCGTCGTCACCGGCCAGGACGCCGAGGTGGGCTCCGTGAAGTCGATCATCGCCGGCGAGCAGTACTCCACGATCTTCAAGGACGTCCGCGAGCTCGGCAAGCAGGCCGTCACCATGGTGGACGACCTCATGAAGGGCGAGGAGCCCGAGGTCAACGACACCGAGACGTACGACAACGGCGAGAAGATCGTGCCGTCCTACCTGCTCGAGTCGCAGATCGTCACGGTCGACAACTACGAGGCCGCGCTCGTGGAGACCGACTACTACACCGAGGACGAGCTCAAGTAGCCGTCCCGCAGCACCCGTAGCACCCCCTCAGCCTGTGGCTCCGTACCCTCCCGGTCCGGAGCCACAGGTGCTGTACCTCGCCCGGCCGATGCCGGGACTTCCACTCAAGTAAGCGAGGCTCGACCATGGCGGAGAACATCCTCCGGATGCGCCGCATCACCAAGACCTTCCCTGGCGTGAAGGCACTGCAGGACGTCAACCTCGACGTCGCGCGTGGAGAAGTCCATGCGATCTGCGGAGAGAACGGGGCCGGGAAATCGACCCTCATGAAAGTGCTGTCCGGCGTCTACCCGCACGGGACGTACGACGGCGACATCGAGTTCGAGGGCTCCGTCGCCGAGTTCAAGGACATCCGCGACAGCGAGCGCGACGGCATCGTCATCATCCACCAGGAGCTCGCCCTCTCCCCCTTCCTGTCCGTCGCGGAGAACATCTTCCTCGGGAACGAGCGCGAGAAGCGCGGTTTCATCGACTGGAACGAGACCAACGTGGAGGCGGCCAAGCTCCTCCGCCGCGTGGGGCTGGACCTCAACCCGGTGGTCCGGGCCGGTGACATCGGCGTGGGCAAGCAGCAACTGGTCGAGATCGCGAAGGCGCTGTCGAAGAACGTGAAGCTGCTGATCCTCGACGAGCCCACCGCCGCCCTGAACGACGAGGACTCCGCGCACCTCCTCGGGCTCGTGAAGGGCCTCCGCGGCGAGGGCATCACCTGCATCATCATCAGCCACAAGCTCAACGAGATCCGCGAGATCGCCGATTCGGTGACGATCCTCCGGGACGGGCGCACCATCGAGACGCTCAGCCTCCACGACGGCTCCGTCACGGAGGAGCGCATCATCAAGGGCATGGTGGGACGCGACATGGAGAGCCGCTACCCCGAGCGCACGCCGGCCATCGGCGAGGAGGTCCTCCGCGTCGAGGACTGGACGGTGCACCACCCCCAGGAGAGCGGCCGGGTGATCGTCGACGCGGCGAACCTCGCCGTCCGTGCCGGCGAGGTGGTCGGTATCGCCGGCCTCATGGGAGCCGGGCGGACCGAACTGGCCATGAGCATCTTCGGCCGCAGCTACGGCTCCAACATCACCGGCACCCTCTACAAGAACGGTGCCCCGATCACGGCGCGCACCGTGGGCGAAGCGATCCGGCACGGCATCGCGTACGCCACGGAGGACCGCAAGAAGTACGGGCTCAACCTCATCGACGACATCAAGCGCAACGTCTCCGGTGCCGCCCTCGGCAAGCTGGCGAAGCGCGGCTGGGTCGACAGCGGCCGCGAGGCCGTCGTCGCGGGCGAGTACCGGCGGTCCATGAACATCAAGGCCCCGACCGTCACCGCCATCACCGGCAAGCTCTCCGGCGGGAACCAGCAGAAGGTGGTGCTCTCCAAGTGGATGTTCTCGGACCCCGACGTCCTGATCCTCGACGAGCCCACCCGCGGGATCGACGTCGGCGCCAAGTACGAGATCTACACGATCATCAACCGCCTGGCAGCCGAGGGGAAGGCCGTCATCGTCATCTCCTCGGAACTCCCCGAACTGCTCGGCATCTGCGACCGCATCTACACGCTCGCGGAAGGCCGTATCACGGCCGAAGTGCCGATCGACCAGGCGACCCCCGAACTCCTCATGCAGTACATGACCAAGGAAAAGGACTGATTCCATGGCTACCACCGTCAAAGACCCCGCGGTCACCGCACCGCCACCTCCCGTGAAGCACGGGCTCGCCTTCCTCACGAGCAGGCTGCGCCAGATCGGTATCTTCGTGGCGCTCATCGTCATCGTCGCCCTGTTCCAGGTGCTGACCGGCGGCGCTCTGCTGATGCCGGACAACGTCTCCAACATCATCGTCCAGAACAGCTACATCCTGCTCCTGGCCATCGGCATGGTCATGATCATCGTCGCCGGGCACATCGACCTCTCCGTCGGGTCCGTGGCGGCCTTCGTGGGGGCCATGTCCGGCATCATGATCCAGGACTGGGGGTTCACCTGGTGGGTGGCTTTCCTCGCCTCACTGATTATCGGCGGACTGGTAGGGGCCTGGCAGGGCTTCTGGGTGGCCTACGTGGGCATCCCCGCGTTCATCGTCACACTCGCCGGCATGCTCGTGTTCCGTGGACTCACCCAGATCGTGCTCGAGAACCAGCGCATCACCGGCTTCCCCGAGGAGTACCGCCAGCTCGGCGGCGGCTTCCTCTTCCCCGGGCTGTTCCCGGCGGAGACCAACCTCCTGGACTGGACCACGGTGGTCCTCGGCCTGGTGGCCGTCGCCCTCCTCACCATCACCCAGCTCCGCGGACGCGCCACCCGCGCACGCCTGAAGCTCGAGGACGAGCCGGCGGCCTGGTTCTTCACCAAGCTCGCCTTCATCGTCGTGATCATCCTCGGCCTCACCTACCTTCTCGCGAGCTCGCGCAGCGGCACGCCGATCGTGCTCGTGGTCCTCGGCATCCTGATCGTGGGCTACAGCGCCGTGATGGGCAACAGCGTCTTCGGGCGCCACATCTACGCCGTCGGAGGCAACCTCCAGGCAGCACAGCTCTCCGGCATCAACACGAAGCGCATCGACTTCATGCTCTTCGTCAACATGGGCGTGCTCGCGGCCCTGGCAGGGCTCATCTTCACCGGTCGCCTCAACTCCGCCGGTCCGGGAGCGGGAAATCTCTTCGAGCTCGACGCGATCGCCGCGGCGTTCATCGGCGGCGCGGCCGTGACCGGTGGCGTCGGAACGGTCATCGGAGCCATCACGGGCGGCCTCATCATGGGCGTGCTCAACAACGGCATGTCCCTGCTCGGCGTCGGCATCGATGTCCAGCAGTTCATCAAGGGCATGGTGCTCCTGCTCGCCGTCGGCTTCGACGTCTTCAACAAGCGCCGGGCCTCCAACGCCCTGAAGTAGGCCGGCGAAGAAAAATCGGAGGGGGCGTAACTTTCCGGCCCCGCCCATCGATTACCCCTGTGTAAGCGCCGCACCGAGACCTTTCCCCCAACAGGTCTCGGTGCGGCCTTTTCTTTGCCGCAGGCCCGGGAGGGCCGGCGTCCACGGGCGGAGGGCGATGGTTACGATGGTGTCGCCGTCCCGCTCGAACAAGGAACAGTCCGTGGCCACACCCCTGCCAGATGATGCGCTCCTCCGCGCTCGAGCAGGCGATCCGGCGGCCTTCTCCAGCATCTACCGATCATTGAGCCCGGGAGTGCTGGGGTACTTCGCGGGGCGCGGCTCGGACGACCCGGAGGCCCTCACGCAGGAGGTGTTCCTCACGGTCTTCTCGAAGCTGGACTCCGTCTCCGGTGGACTCCAGGGGCTCCGCACCTTCGCCTACTCCGTGGCACATGCCCGGTACGTGGACGAGGTGAGGAAGCGGACGAGGGCGCCGGTGCTCGTGGGCTACGAGGCCGACGGCGACACCCGGCTCACCGACTCCGCCGAGAGGGTGGCGCTGGGGAACCTCGGTGTGGGAGGTGCACGGGGCATGCTGGACCAGCTCAACGCCGAGCAGCGCGACGTCCTCCTGCTGCGCATCGTCGCGGAGCTGCCGATCGAACAGGTCGCGGAGATCCTGGGCAGGTCCGCAGGATCGGTGAAGCAGCTGCAACGGCGGGGACTGCTCAAGCTGAAGGAAATCGTTCGACCTGAGGAATCGGAAACGCCATGACTGGACGTGACACCCCGCCGCCGGACCCCGTGCAGCGACTCCTCGACGAGGCCGGCATTCCCGCGGAACCGGCACTCGTCCGCGCCGTCCGGGAGATCGGCGACCTCGGCGCCGGGCCCGCACCCGATGCGTCCGCGGAACTCGCCCGGCTGATGGCCGACGGCGGCAGGGCGCCGCAGGGGCGCCGGAACAAGCGCCGCATCACGTTCCTCGGCGGGGCGCTCGCCGTCTCCATGGGCGCGGGCATGTCCGGTGTGGCGGCGGGGACGCTCCACCTCCGGGAGGGGTTCGACGACGCCGTCGTCTCGATCACCCGCTTCACCGTCCGCAACGACGTCGACCGGGCCGAACCCGCTCCTGAACCGCTCGCCGACGCGGGGCATGGTCCCACCGTCGGCCCGGCGGTGCCCGCTCCCGCTCCCGCTCACGCCCCGGCACCGTCCGCCTCCGCCCCGGCGGTGTCCGCCCCTGCGGACGCCGGTGGTGCCCTCATGCCGGCTCCCGCTCCTGCGTCGCCCGAGGTGGATGACGCCGCCGCTGCTTCACCGGCGCCGGCCGTCGTACCGGCGGCCCGGCCACCGGCCGCCACGGTACGTCCTGCGGACTCTGCGACCCGGAGGCCGGACGGTCCGCGGCAGCCCGCGGCCCCGGTGACGCGGCCCGCGACCGGAACGGTACCCGGCACGACCGGCCGACCCGATCCGGAGAAGCCCGGCCATGCAGCACCGGGCAGGACCACGCCCGGTCAGCGCACGACCCCGCTCCGGCCGGTCCGGGAGAAACCCGGTCTGGCACCGGGCCGGGTCACACCGGGTCAGGGGCAGGACAGGAGCCTGACGAAGGAGACCACGGTCACGGCTCCGGAGACGATCAGCGGTGACACCCCGGCTCCTGCCGGCCACCGCAGGTCGTGGCTCCGCGCACCGGCCGGTCCTGCCGACACGGCGTTCCTCCTCGACGCGCCGATCACCCTGGACCCCGATCGGTCCGCCCTGTTCCCGGCCGATGCACTCCTCGATCCCGACGACCCGGTACCGGGGCTCCCGGTCGGCCCTGAGATGGGGGAGCTCCCCGCCGATCCGGTCCCGGAGGACCTCCCGGTCGGACCGGCTCCGGAGGACGTCCTGCCGGAGGACCTCCCGGTCGGACCGGCTCCTGAGGACGTGCTGCCGGTGGACCCGGTCGGGCCGGCGGACGCTGCAGCGCCGGACAGCTCCGGTGCCGAGGTCGCGGTGCCTGAGGCGGCCGGTCCCGAGGTCGGATCCCGATCAGAGGCGATGTCCAACGGTTCCCGCTGACCGGGATCGAGGCCCGGGAGGGGGGCGGCGCCCTACGAGGTGATCTGCCGCTTCGAGGAGATGACGCCGGTGTTGAAGCCCGCCAGGTTGAGCCCGCCGTGGAAGCGTGCGTGCTCGATCTTGATGCAGCGGTCCATCACGACGTTCAGGCCGGCGCCCTGCGCCTCCCGGGCCACGTCCTCGTGCCACGAGCCCAGCTGCAGCCACAGGGTCTTCGCTCCGACGGCGAGCGTCTCCTGCAGCACGGAGGGCAGGTCGTCGTGCTTGCGGAACACGTCGACGACGTCGGGCACCTCCGGGAGGTCCGCGAGCGACGCGTAGGCGGGCTGCCCGAGAATCTCCTTGGCCACCGGGTTCACGAAGTACAGGCGGTACGGCGAGGAGGACTGCAGGTAGGTCGCCACGAAGTAGGAGGCCCGGGAGGGCTTGTCCGATGCGCCGACGATCGCCACCGACCGCGCATTCCTCAGCAGACTGAGGCGCTCAGGGGCCGATGGTCCCTCCCAGGTCCGTGCCGGTGTGTCCGTGCCGCTCATGCTCCCACTCCTACTGCCCGCGTTGCCGACGGGTCGTCGTCGTTCTCCCCGGCGGATTCCTGCGGGAGCTCGTCGAACTCCGCGTCGGAGGAATCCACGGCGATGTCGAGGGCCTGGTCCAGGTCCCACAGGATGTCGTCGAGGTCCTCCAGGCCCACCGAGATGCGCACGAGGTCCTCGGGGACGCCCGCCGCCACCAGCTGCCCGGCGGAGAGCTGCTGGTGGGTCGTCGAGCCCGGATGGATCACGAGGGTGCGCGCGTCGCCCACGTTCGCGAGGTGCGAGGCGAGCTGCAGCGACTCGATGAACTTCTGGCCCGCCTTGCGGCCGCCCTTGATGCCGAAGCTGAACACGGAGCCGGGGCCCTGCGGCAGGTACGTCTTCGCACGCTCGTGGTGGACATGGGTGGGAAGACCGGCGTAGTTGACGTACTCGACGCGCGGATCGGCCTGCAGCCATTCCGCGACGGCCTGCGCGTTCTCGAGGTGTTCGTCGAGCCGCTGCGCGAGGGTCTCCACGCCCTGCAGGAGCTGGAACGCCGACGACGGCGACAGCGACGGCCCGATGTCGCGCAACTGCTCCGTGCGGAGCTTCGTCAGGAAGCCGTACTCGCCGAAGTTCGCCCACCACTCGATGTTGCCGTAGGAGGGGACCGGCTCGGTCATCATGGGGAACTTGCCGTTGCCCCAGTCGAACCGGCCGCTCTCCACGATGACGCCGCCCAGGGTGGTGCCGTGCCCGCCGATGAACTTGGTGGCCGAGTGGATCACGATGTCCGCTCCGTGCTCGATGGGCCGCACGAGGTAGGGCGTGCTGAGCGTCGAGTCGACGATGAAGGGGATCCCGGCGTCGTGGGCCACCTTCGCCAGGCCTGCGAGGTCGGCGATCTCACCCGAGGGATTCGCGATGACCTCGGCGTAGACGGCCTTGGTGTTCTCTCGGATGGCGGCCGCGTAGTCCGCGGGGTCGGTCCCGGGGACGAAGGTGGTCTCGATGCCGAAGCGGCGCAGCGTGACGTCGAGTTGGGTGACCGTCCCGCCGTACAGCTGCGATGCGGCCACGACGTGGTCGCCCGCCTGGCAGAGCGCGGCGAAGGTGATGAACTCGGCGCTCATGCCCGACGCCGTCGCCACCGCCCCGATGCCGCCCTCGAGGGAGGCGATGCGCTCCTCGAACGCCGCGACCGTGGGATTGCCGATGCGCGAGTAGATGTTGCCGTACTTCTGCAGCGCGAACAGGTTGGCGGCGTCGTTGGTGTCCTTGAAGACGAAGGACGTCGTCTGGTAGATCGGGACGGCGCGCGCGCCGTGGGTGGCATCGGGAGTGCCGCCGGCGTGGAGTGCGCGCGTACGGAAACCGAAGGAACGTTCTGCCATCAGACACCTGCCTTGCTGGGGACGGCGAGTGTGCCGTCCGGATCGAATTCCACTCCCGCCGCACGGGCGGCGTCGGCCTCGAGTTCACGCACGATCGGGAGGATGTCCGTGCCGAACGCCGCCACTTCCTCCTGGAAGTGGAGGTAGCAGGTGAGCAGGAGGTTCACGCCGATCTTCTTGTACTCCACGATGCGCTCGGCGATCTGCTCGGGCGTGCCGATGAGCTGGGTCTTGAAGCCGTCGTTGTACTGCACGAGGTCCTCGAACGTCGAGTCGGCCCACATGCCCTTGCCGTCCTTCGTGGACGGTCCGGCTTCCTGGACGGCGTCGCGGAATCCCTCGACGGCGGGGCGGTGGGCCTTCTCGACGATCTCGCGGAGCGTGTCGCGGGCCTCCTTCTCGGAGTCGCGGGCGATCACGAAGCCGTTCAACCCGAAGCGGGGACGGCGGCCGGCCTGCTCGGCGGAGGCCCGGACGCCGGCGATGTTGTCCTTGAAGCCTTCGAGGTCCTTCCCGTTCGAGAAGTACCAGTCCGCCACGCGGCCGGCCGTGGCCTGGGCCGCCGTCGAGTTCCCGCCGAAGAAGATCTCGGGGTGGGGGCGGCCCGGCACGGCGACCGGGGCCGGGCTCAGCGTGAAGTCCTTGATGGTGTAGTACTTGCCGTCCTGGCTGTAGCCCTCCTCCGTCCACAGTCCGCGCAGCACGCGGATGAACTCCTCGGTGCGGACGTAGCGCTCGTCGTGCTCGAGCCAGTCGAGGCCGAAGTTGATGAACTCGTCCTTCAGCCAGCCGGAGACGATGTTGACGGCTGCGCGGCCGTTCGAGATGTGGTCGGCGGTGATGATGTACTTCGCGAGCACCCCGGGGTGCCACATGCCCGGGTGGACGGCGGCGATGACCTTCAGCTTCTCGGTCGCGGCCAGCAGGGCGAGGGAGAAGCTCGTCGCCTCGTGCTGCTTGTCGGCACCGTAGGACGCGGCGTAGCGGGTCTGCGACAGTGCGTATTCGAACCCGGCGTCCTCGGCGATGCGCGCGAGCTTCTTGTTGTAGTCGAAGTCCCAGCTGGTCCGCTGCTCGATGGTCGAGACGACCAGGCCACCGCTGACGTTGGGGACCCAGTAGGCGAATTTCAGAGGGGTGGAAAGGTCGGCGACGCTCATGGTTTCCTCCATCGGTCTGGCAGTAGCACCCTAATGTCGCCGCGGGGACGCGGAGGCCAGGGTTGCTGCGGCGTCAGTGAGCCAGATCTCTCAGCCGCTCGGGATGGTCACGACGAGTGTGACACCAGAGACGCCGCAGCTCCAAACAATGTGTCTCCGCATGGAGAAGCCCACCGCAGCGATCAGTGTGCTGAGTACCTTGACAAAGTTCCGGCATCCACCGAAGACTGGCCGTGGGAGCGCTTCCATGGGGATAGGCGGCGTCTCCCGCTCGGGCTACTCCGCCCGATACCCATCGACATGAGGAGCAATGATGCTCAGCATTTCCAGAACGTGCGCCATGACCCTGGCCCTGGCCGGGGTCCTCGCGTCCACTGCATTCTCCGCATTGCCCGCCGCAGCCCAGGGCCAGAAGAGTGGGCCGGACCGCCCGGACGGAACGACGGCCACCGGGTTCTACATCCCGGAGAAGAGCCACTACCACGAGGCCCACCGGCAGATCGCCGACCTGCGAGCCTCGGGTGATCGTGCCACCGCCGACAGCCTCGGTGCCCTGGTCTCGACGCCGCAGGCCGTCTGGGTCACCGGGAGCGATCCGAAGGCCGTCACCCAGCAGGTGCGCAACACGACGCACCGCGCCGCGGGCAAGGGACAGGTCCCCGTACTGGCGGCCTACAACCTGCCCTTCCGCGACTGCTCGCAGTACTCCGCCGGCGGCGCGACCGACGTCGCCGGCTACAAGGCCTGGATCGACGCGCTCGCCGCCGGGATCCAGGACAGGGCGGCGATGGTGATCCTCGAACCGGACGGCCTCGGCATCATCCCCTGGTACCGCGGGCTCGACGGCGCCCTCGAGTGGTGCCAGCCGGCAGAGGCGGACGCCGCGAGCGCTGCAGCGGAACGCTTCGAGATGCTCAACTACGCGGTGGACCGCCTCCAGGCACTGCCCGACACCAAGGTCTACCTCGACGGCACCCACAGCGCCTGGCTCGGTACGGGCGAGATCTCGAGCCGGCTCGTGAAGGCCGGCGTACAGAAGGCCGACGGCTTCTTCCTCAACGTCTCCAACTACGAGCTCACCGAGCGGCAGCTGAAGTTCGGCAGCTGGGTGTCGCAGTGCATCCACTACGCCACCGAGATCGACCCCGGGGCCTACGGATCCTGCGCCAGCCAGTACTACCCGGCCTCGCCGGCCGATTTCTCCACCTGGGGGCTGACGGACGCGTGGTACGCGCAGCACGTCGCCGGTGCTCCGAACGCACCGTCGTCGGACGAGCTCGCACACTTCGTGATCGACACGAGCCGCAACGGACGGGGCCCCTGGGTCCCGTCGGTCGCCTACCCGGATCCCCAGGTCTGGTGCAATCCTCCGGGCCGCGGACTCGGCTACCTCCCGACCTCCGACACGGGCAACGAACTCGCCGACGCCTTCCTCTGGATCAAGGTCCCGGGAGAGTCCGACGGGGAGTGCAGTCGCGGCCTGACGGACAACGGGGGCATGGACCCGGAGTGGGGCCGCGTGGATCCTGCGGCCGGTGCCTGGTTCCCCGAGCAGGCGCTGGACCTGATCGCGAACGCCAGCGCACCCGTGCGGCCGTAGCGGACCGGAGAGCGTGCGCGGTCCGTGGGCCGCGCACGCTCTCCGGACGCCTACGCTGAGGGGATGGACAGCTGGAAATCTGCGGGCCGCCTGCGGGAACGGATGCTCTGGAGCACGCTCTCCTGGGTGGGTCTCGTGCTGACCGTCACCCTGGCCACCAGCATCGCGCTGGGCGCGGGCGGCGCAAGTGCGGTCGAGAGCCGCTGGTTCTACCTGCAGCAGATCGTCCTGCTCGCGTTCAGCGCGGGTGGCACGCTCGCCGCCGGGCGTCGCTGGTGGTCGTTCCGCACCGGCGCGTAGGGTACGCGCCGTTACGGAAATGTGACAAACCGGAGGAGCACTGGGTATCGTCATCGGGTGCCTCCGCCGGAGTGAGGCGCTCCCGGACGGATTGCCGAGCCCTGCCGCCGATCGGGATTCGTTCGCAAACACCGAGGCGGGGACGGGGGAACCACAGTTCCACCGGGCGTGCGGCCCTCCTGCCGGCGTCCTCGGGGTTAAGTCGCAGAATATCGCCGAATACGGCGCTGGCCGCGGCCGGGTGACTCCCATCCGAACCCGACAGCTCACCCCGCAGGCATGGGAGAGGTATTCATCCATGTTCCGAAAGATTTCCCCTGCGCGCCACCGTGCCGCAGTCGACGGCAACCTCGCGATGCAGGGACTGTCGCAGGCAGCCAAGGCGCACGCCACCACCGTCGGCCGCCCCGTCGCCGTCGTCGCCATCACCTCGGGCCTCGCGCTCAGCGCTGTCGGCACCGCGCACGCCGGCTCCTACACCGAGCAGGGTGCGACCGCCCCCGCAGCCGTCGCAGCACCCGCAGCGGCGCCCGCCGCAGCAGTCGCTCCCGCAGCCGATGCAACCCACACCGTCGTCGCCGGTGACACCCTCGGTGGCATCGCAGCGACCTACGGCGCCGACCTGACGGCCGTCCTCGCGGCCAACGGGCTCTCCCTCGCCTCGATCATCTTCCCCGGTGACACCGTGGTGATCCCCGCGAGCGGTGCGGCGCAGGCTCCTGCCCAGGCCGTGTCGGTCCCCGTGGCCGTCGCTCCCGCCGCCGAGGTCCAGCAGGCAGCCGTCGTCGCTCCCGCGGCGGAGGTCCAGCTGGCAGCCGTCGTCGCCCCGACGCCGGCTGTGTCGACCGCGGCCGGCTCGGGCGTGTACCTCGCCTCGGCAGACATCACGCCGGTGGCATCCAGCGGCGTCGCCGGCACCCTCGTGGCGTCCGCCCAGGCGCAGCTGCAGGCCGGCGCGATCCAGGACTGCACCGTACTGGTCGAGAACGCCCTGCGGGCAGCGGGTATCTCCGTGGGAGACCTCGGTCCCTCGCAGTTCTTCCAGTTCGGTTCCACGGTGGCCACCCCTGCTGCCGGCGACATCGTCATCACGGCGGGCCACGTGGCCATCTATGTCGGCGGCGGCCAGGTCATCAGCAGCGGCATGAACGGGTCGAACCTCACCATGCAGCACCCCCTCTCGGACCTGCCGGGAGCATCCTTCGTCCGGGTTGCCGGCTAGCAACCCGACGGACCACACGCGGGAAGCGGCAGGTGCTTGGACGGGGCCCTGCCGCTTCCTTTCTTTAACGCTCGACCGAGGCGCCGACCGACGCGGGGGCTCAGCCCCGCGCCGCCAGGGCTGCCTGGATGCCGGGGATGCAGCCCTCGTTCTGCAGGGACGTCGTATCCCCGAGGGCCGTGCCCTCATGGAGCTGGGTGAGCAGGCGCCGCATGATCTTCCCGGAGCGTGTCTTGGGCACGTCGGGGACGACGACGACGGACGAGGGACGGGCGATGGGTCCGATGGCGCCCGCCACGTGCGAGCGCAGGGCCGCGGTGACGTCGCCGGATGCGTCCGCCCCTGCCGAGAGCACCACGAACGCGGCGATCGCGTGGCCCGTCAGCGGATCCGTCACGGGGCAGACGCCGGCCTCCGTCACCAGGGGGTGGGCCACCAGCGCCGACTCGATCTCGATGGTGGACAGCCGGTGGCCCGACACGTTGATGACGTCGTCCACGCGCCCGAGGATCCAGGTGTCGCCGTCGTCGTCGTACCGCGCGCCGTCGCCCGCCAGGAACCAGCCCTGCGCGGCGAACTTCCGCCAGTAGGAATCGAGGTAGCGCTGGGGATCCCCCCAGACGGTGCGGGCCATGGCCGGGCCGTGGCGATCCACCACGATCAGGCCCTGCACGCCGGGAGGCACCGGTCGGCCCTCGTCGTCGACGATGCGCGTGCTGACCCCGGGAAGGGCGCGAGCGGCGCATCCGGGCTTGAAGTCGGTGTCCCCGGGGCTGGGGGAGAGGACGGTGGCTCCGGTCTCGGATTGCCACCAGGTGTCGACGACGGGCACCTCGTCGCGGCCGAGGTTCCTCCGGAACCAGCGCCACGCCTCGGGATTGACCGCCTCGCCGACGGTGCCCAGCACGCGGATGCTCGAGAGGTCGTAGCCGGCCGGGACGCCGTCGGGGAACCAGCCCATCAGTGACCGGACCAGCGTCGGCGCCGTGTAGTAGCTCGTGACGCCGTAGCGTTCGATGATCTCGAAGTGGCGGCCCGGGTGCGGCGTGTTCGGTGTGCCCTCGAAGAGGACCTGCGTGGCACCGTTGGAGAGCGGCCCGTACAGCTCGTAGGTGTGCGCGGTGACCCAGGCCAGGTCAGCGGTGCACCAGTGGACGTCGCGATCCCGCAGGGCCGGATCGGGGTTGCTGAAGAGGTGCTCGAAGCTCCACGACGCCTGCGTGAGGTAGCCGCCGGACGTATGCACGAGGCCCTTCGGCTTACCCGTGGTCCCCGAGGTGTACATGATGAACAGGGGCGTCTCGGCGTCGAAGGCCTCCGGTTCGTGGTGCGGTGACGCGGTGTCGACGACGTCGTGCCACCAGACGTCCCTGCCTCCGGTCCAGCTGACGTCGGAACCGGTGCGGCGCACCACGAGCACGTGCTCGATGCTGTTCCGACCTGATACCGCGGCGTCGGCGTTGTCCTTCACAGGCACGGCCGTCCCCCGGCGGTACTGGCCGTCGGTGGTGACGAGCAGCTTGGCCCCGGTGTCCTCCACCCGGAAGCGCAGTGCCTCCGCCGAGAACCCGCCGAACACGAGGGAGTGCACGGCGCCGATCCGGGCGCACGCGAGGGTGACCACGACCGTCTCGACGAGGACCGGGAGATAGATCACCACGCGGTCGCCCTTGCCGATCCCGAGGGCCAGCAGTGCGTTCGCGGCCCGTGAGACCTCGTCCTGCAACTGCGCGTAGGTGACAGTGCGGCGGTCACCCGGTTCGCCCTCGAAGTGTAGGGCAGCGCGGTCACCCCGACCGGCCCGCACATGGCGGTCGACGCAGTTGGCGGCGACGTTGAGCGTGCCACCGGAGAACCACTCGAGAACGGGGACGCTGAGCGTCCCGTCCTCCTGCGGGGTCGCCTTCTCGAAGGTGTGCAGGGTGTCCCAGGGGTCCTGCCACTCGAGCCGGGCGGCCTGCTCGGCCCAGAACGCGAGCCGTTCGGCCTCGTCCTGCAGCGCGGCCTGTCCTTTCGGCGTCATCGTCCCTACGCCCACTTGCGCACCGCCCAGCGCTCGGCGATGCCCAGGAGGGCGTCGGTGGTCTTGCCGATCACGGCCAGCAGGATGATGGCGAGGATGATGCGGTCCACGCGGCCGTTCTGCTGCGAGTCCGTCAGCAGGAAGCCGAGTCCCATCGACGACGCGATGAGTTCGGCCGCGACGAGGAACAGCCAGGACTGCGCGAGTGCGAGCCGCAGGCCGGAGAACAGGGCGGGAACGACGGCGGGGAGCTGCACCGTGGTGAGCAGCCGGATGCCGCCCAGCCCGAAGGCCCGCGCTGCCTCGACGAGGTTGCGGTCCACGTGGCGCAACCCGAGGTACAGCGTGGTGAAGACGGGGAAGAACGCACCGATGGTGATCAGCGTGACCTTCGAGTCCTCGTTGATGCCGATCCAGAGGACCAGCAGCGGGACCCACGCCAGGGACGGGACCGCGCGGAGCGCCCCGACGGTCGGGGTCAGGAGGACGTCCGCGATGCGGGAGAGGCCCAGCAGTGCGCCGGCCAGGACCCCGAGCAGGGATCCGAGGAGGAACCCGAGGAGGACCCGCTGTGTGGAGATCAGGATGTGGGTGGCGAGCTGGCCGCGCTCGATGAGGTCCACCGCGGCCGCGAGGACCGACGCCGGCGAGGGGAGCTGCGACGGCCGGAAGAAGCCCGAGGCGGTGCTGAGGTGCCAGGCGAGCAGAATCAGCGCCGGGACGATGAGCCCGAGCAGCACGATGACCACGCGCCGTCCGGCCGTGCCCGTCCTGCCCGGGTTCCTGCCGGCCCCGCCCCCGGTGACCGGAGATCCGGTGGATGCGAGGCCCTCCTTGCTGATGGGAACGGTGCTGCGTCCCGTCAGGTGCTCAGCACTCATGAATCGGAACCGATGGCGGCGGGGTCCGCCTTCTCCACGAGCGAGGCGTCGAAGAGGGTATCGAGGGCCTCGTCGATCTGGTCCTGGCTCTGCACGTCACCGGTCTCCACGAAGACGGGGCCGATCTTCTCGAGGACGCTGCGCTGGGCGTCGCCCGGCGCGGGATCGACGTCGAGGTTGGTGCGCTCGATGATCACGGAGTTGGCCACGGCCTGGTCGATGCCCGCGACGCCCGCGAGGATCGCGGCGGTCTCCTCCGGGTTCTCCTTGGCCCACTCCCGTGCCTTCTCGTAGGCGTCGACCACGGTCTGGGCGACGTCGGGCTTCTCGGTCAGGAAGTCCTCCGTCGCGTTGAGGAAGCCGTAGGAGTTGAAGTCGATGTCGCGGAAGAACAGCTGGGCGCCGTCCTGCTCGGCAGCGGCCATGATCGGATCGAGGCCGGACCAGGCGTCGACCGCACCGCTGGTCAGGGCCGCGCGACCGTCTGCGTGCTGCAGGTTCTCGATGGTGACCTCGGACTGCTCCACGCCCGCGGCCTCGAGTGCCTGGAGGAGGAAGAAGTACGGGTCGGTGCCGCGGGTTGCCGCCACGGACTTGCCGCGCAGGTCCTCGACGCTCGTGATGCCGGACTCCGGAAGCGCCACGAGGGCTGCCCATTCGGGCTGCGAGTAGATGTCGATGGCCTTGATCGGGGAGCCGTTGGAGCGGGCGAGCAGGGCAGCGGATCCGGCGGTGGATCCGACGTCGATCGCCCCGGCGCGCAGGGCCTCGTTGGCCTTGTTCGACCCGGCGGACTGCACCCAGTTGACGGTGATGTCCTGGTCGGCGAGTTCGTCCTCGAGCCAGCCCTGCTCCTTGATGACGAGGCTCAGCGGGTTGTAGGTGGCGAAGTCGATGTTGAGCGTGCCGCCCTGCGTGGCGGTGCCTGCCGCGGCGGACTCCGTGTCGGAGGCGTTCTCGCCGGCGAGGCAGCCGCTGAGGCTGAGGGAGAGTGCGGTGGCGAGCGCGAGGGTGGGCAGGAGGGCGCGGCGGTTCATGGTGGTCCTTCGAGTGGATGGTGCGAAAAAGGGGAGACAGGAGGGCGGCGGGTGTGCTGCCGGGGAAAGCGCGGGAACGGGCTCTAGTGCCCGGTGACGCCGAGGAGGGAGAGCAGCGAACTGCGCAGCGCCCCGAGGTCGGCCGCATTGCGGTCCCTCGGGCGTGCCCCGGGCACGGCGATGAGTTCCGCGACGGTCGAACCCGCCGCCTCGTCGTCGCCGCGGCCGAGGACGAGGATCCGGTCGGCGAGCTGGAGGGCCTCGTCGACGTCGTGCGTGACGAGCAGCACGGTGGTGGGCTGGGCCCGGTGGATGTCCAGCAGGAGGTCCTGCATCTTGATGCGCGTGAGGGCGTCGAGGGCACCGAAGGGTTCGTCGAGCAGGAGCACCCCGGGATTCCGCGCGAGCGCGCGGGCGAGCGACGTGCGCTGGGCCATGCCGCCGGACACTTCGCGCGGCCTGTGCTTCGCGAAGCTGTCCAGGCCCACGAGCTTCAGCAGTTCGAGGACCTTGGCCTTGCCCGCGCTCGCACTGGAGGACCTGGGCAGGCCGATCGCCACGTTCGCCTGCAGGGAGTGCCAGGGCAGGAGCCGTGGTTCCTGGAACGCGACGGCGCACCGTTCGTCGATGCCTGTCACGGCGGTCCCGTCGATCAGGACCTCGCCGCGGTCGGGGATGTCGAGTCCGGCGGCGGCGCGCAGCAGCGTGGACTTGCCGCATCCGCTGGTGCCGAGGATGGCGAGGATCTCCCCGGGCTTCACCTCCACGGTGACGTCCCTGAGCACGACCCGCCGGTCGTTCGAGGAGCCGAAACTGCGCCCCAGTCCGGAGAATCGGACCCCGAGGGCCTGCTTGGTGGAGGTCTGGGTGCTGCCGGGTGCCAGAACTGTGGTCATGGTGTCTCCATCGGTCCTGGCGGTAGCACCCTACGGAGCGAGCCTTGGCCACCGCACGCGGTGGTTCCCGTGGCTCGAACCTCGTTATCGTCCGTCACCAGGGGGATGCGGACGACCAGGGTTGCTGCGGCTTCACTGATCCAGGTCTCTCGGCCGCTCGGGATGGTCACTCCTATGAAACGCCCGCCGTCCATCAGGAGCAAAATAGGGCGTGTAACAAAGGCTGTAACAATCGAGGGAGAAACAGGAGGCGGCGTGGCACACCAGAACGATCCGCGAGTGATTCGGAAACTGTTGAGCGAGCACGGCCGCTGGGCAGTGGTCGGGCTGTCCGACAACCCGCGGCGGGCCGCCGTGGGCGTCTCGCGCTTCCTCATGGATCGCCTCGGCATGGAGATCGTCCCGGTGAGTCTCAAGGGCGACGACGTCCACGGGCAGACGGGTTACCGGCGCCTCGCGGACGTCCCGGGGACGATCGACGTCGTGGACTGCTTCGTCAACTCGTCCCGGGTGGGCGCGGTGGTCGACCAGGCCATCGCCGTCGGGGCGAGGGCGGTGTGGCTCCAGCTCGGCGTCATCGACGAGGATGCGGCCCGGCGCGCTGCCGACGCCGGGCTCGATGTCGTCATGGACACCTGCCCGGTCATGGAGGCTCCGGCGCTCGGGCTCTAGACCTCACATGCGCTGGTACTTGGAGCGCACCACCATGAACACGCCGTAGGCCATCAGCCCCAGCGCCACGGCACCGAGGAGCCAGACGCCGAAGGGCTGTTCCCGCAGGGCCTTGAGAGCACCGTCGATCCCCGTGGACTGTTCCGGGTTGTTCGTCACGGTCGCGACGATCACGAGGATGCCGAGGACTCCGAGGGCGAACCCCTTGGCGATGTAGCCCACCGTCCCGAACAGGACGACGGCGCTGCCGGCCCGTCCCGGCGGGAGGCCGGAGAGCTTCTTCCGGAACCGCCGTGTGGCACCGCTGTAGATGAAGTAGCCGCCCACCACCAGGATGCCCACGCCGATCGCGAGGAGGAGTGCGGCCCCGGCCGGATGGGACATCAGGGAGGCGCTGAGGGAGCTGGTGGTGCTGCTGCTGTCACTGGAGCCGCCCATCGCGAAGCGCCCGAACGTGACACCGATCGCCGCGTAGGCGACCGCCTGGCCACCGCTCTTCAGCCGGAAACCGAGCTTCTCCTTGTCCGGGACGGCTTTCGCACCGAGGAACACCTCGCTGAGCTGGAACAGGGCGAGGGCGATGCAGCCGATGAAGCAGAACCAGAGGAGGAACGACCCGCCCGGCGAGCCGGCGAGCTGGCCGATGGCCCCGCTCTGGTCCGCGCTGCCGGAGCCGCCGCCTGCCAGGCGGAGGGCGATGAAGCCGATCAGGAGGTGCAGGATGCCCGCGGCGATATAGCCGGCGCGGGCTGCGAGTTCGAAACCCTTCGAATTGACGGCCTCCTCGGCTGCATCGGACGCCCTGTCGGCCGCGTCCCTGCCCGAGTGCCCCGCCTTCTTGGAGTACTTGTTGGATGCCGTGCCTGGTGCCATGGGAATTCCGCCTCCTCGTCGGCTCGGCGGGCGTCGCTGCTGCGGTCCCGGACCGGCCCGGACCTCCATCCTGCCACTGCTCCGCCCGCCCTGGACAGTTCCCGGTCCACTAGGTTGGAGCGGAGGGATTTCGGGCAGTGCCGACGGGTGGTCGGGCTGCCCCACATCGACGGGGAGGGCACGGATGGAGCAGTTCACGTACGGGGAGCAGGGAGCCACCGATCGGCCCTTTCCCGAGCCGCTCGACGGCGGGTGGCCCAGCGGGTACACCGTGATGGTGGAGACCCATGAGCTCGCGACGGATGATCCGTCTGCCGCCTTCACGGCCCTGACCGAGGGAATCCTCACCTGGGAGCTGCACCGCCGTGCCGGGCTCACCATGGAGTCCGGGGCGGATCGGGCGGCACCCGGCGTCCGCGTCGTCTCCGGTTTCGGCCTCGGCCCCGCGCGGATCAAGGCACCCTGCCGGGTCATCTGGTCGAGGGCACCACAGCTCGACGGTGCGGGCAGGGCGGTGCCCGGGCAGCGCGGCGGCTTCGGGTACGGCACGCTGCCCGGGCACCCCGTGCGGGGGGAGGAGGCCTTCTACGCCGAGCTGACCGCGGACAACCGCGTGCTGTTCAGCTGTGCCGCCTACAGTCTGCCGGCCGGCCCGCTGTTCCGGCTCGCGGCCCCGGTGACGCGGCTGACTCAGCGGTACGTCCTGTCCCGGTACACGAAAGCGGCACGCGCCCTGGCGGGCGGCGCCTGACCTCCTGCACGCCATCAGCGGGCGCTCGCCGGCAGTTGCCGAAGGACTTCTTCCGGAATCGGGTCCGAAACCGCCCCGTAACCGACCGGTACTAGCTTGTGAATCTCGATGACCCGGAGAGGATCCAGCATGGACGACGTAGTAGGGCAGGAAGCTGCCGAGGTGCTGACGGACGGATTGGGCAGGCGGACATTCATGGGGGTCGTGGCCGCACTCGGCAGCCTCTCGGCCGCATCGGTGGCCGGGGCACCGTCGGCGCTCGCCGCTCCGCCCGTCGCCGGGCGGATACCGGCCGCACCCGGCAAGCCTCCCGGTACGCCCGGCAACGGTCCCGGTGGGAGTACGTCGCGGGGTGGCATCCTGCAGCCCGGGCGCGGCAGCATCCGGGGCGACCACTACCTCTCCTCCACGCCGGACGAGGTCCTCTGGGGCTACGTCCCCACGGTCCACGCCGCGCCGGTGATGACCATGCGGTCCGGCCGCACCGTCACCATCGATGCGCTCTCGCACGAGGGCATCCTCGAGGACCAGGGCCGGAACCCGCTCGAGTACTTCGGTGCGCTCGGCGTGGGCAGCGACTCCGTGCTGCAGGACGCGGTGGACGTGGCGGGCGGCTACCGGCGCACGGAGCGACGGTTCGACGTCGACGGTCCGCACATCGTCACCGGACCGATCGCCGTCGAGGGAGCCGAACCCGGCGACGTCCTGAAGATCGAGACGCTCGAGGTGCTCCCGCGCGTGCCCTACGGTGTCGTGTCGAGCCGGCATGGAAAGGGCGGCCTCGCCGTGCAGCCCGGATCCACGCCTCCTGCCGGGATTACGCTCGATGAGGTCATGCCCCCGGTCGCCACGGACAACCGGGCATCCGGCATCCCCTCGGACTACGGCAACGTCTCGGTGTTCACGAGGATCGACAAGGGCCAGGGCGTGATGACCAGCGGCGACATGAGCGTCCGGTTCCCGCTGCGGCCCTTCATGGGGATGATGGGCGTCGCCTTCGCGGACGCCGGCGGCCTCACCGCACCCGAGGCGAACTCCGTGCCTCCCACGCTCGGTGGTGGCAACATCGACATCCGCCATCTCGGCGCCGGCTCCACCTTCTACCTGCCCGTCACCGCGCCGGGCGCCCTCTTCTACGTGGGTGATCCGCACATGGGCATGGGTGACGGGGAGGTCGCCCTGACGGCGATGGAGGGTTCACTGCGCGGTACCTTCCGGCTGACCGTCTGCAAGCCCGGAACCGGGGATGCCCCGTCCGTGGCCTACTCCTATCCGTTCGGCGAGACGAAGGACGCCTGGATCCCGATCGGCCTCTCCGACCCGGACGGCCTCGCCGGTGGAGGAGTCTCCGGCGACCTGAACGTCGCCATGCGCCGCGCCATCATCAACGCGCTCGACTTCCTCGAGCACGACCGCGGCATGGAACGTGCCGTGGCGTACGCCTACCTCTCCGCGGCGGCGGATTTCGCGGTCTCGCAGGTCGTGGACCGGACCGTGGGCGTGCACGGGCTCATCGCGAAGGCGCATTTCGGCTGACGCCCGATGCCAAACCGTTACCGTTCCGGACTACTTGTTTTCATTGCCCGGGCAACACAACCACCCTAGGTTGAGAAGTACAGCGGTTGCCCAGGGTGATCCCAGCTCGTTCTGGGACGACGCCCTGATCCGGGCGATCAGCGGAACACAATTTATTTGTTCGCGGCGCCCTCCGACCGAGGGCGCCGCTTGCGGATGGGGACGCAAGCTGCGCCGTCGGGGACCGCCCGCGGGATACTACGTGTTTCAGGAGAAGCGCACACATGATCGTTGCAAAGAAATGGGTTGCTGCCGGATCGACGGCCACCCTCCTCGCCGGTGGACTGTTCCTCGGAGCTCCGATGGCGTCCGCCGCACCGGGTGACGCCGCCTGCCTGCAGGCTTCGACGCAGTTCAACGCGGCACTGGGTGCTGCCGGTGTCGACCTCACCTTCGTCACCCAGTTCGAGACGGTGACGGCCGCCGTCGTCACCGAGGGCGAGAAGCTCGTCGCCGTGACGGCGTCGCTGAACCTCGACGCCCTCGTCGCTGAGGCCGACCGGACCGACCTTCTTGCCGGGGAAGCCCAGCTGGCTGTCGAGAACGCCAAGATCGCCGTCGAGGCTGCCGTCGCTGCGGCCATCGAGAAGGATGAGCAGGGCGACGGGAACCCTGAGAATGACAAGCTCGTCACCGATGCGCGCGCCAATCTCCTGGCCGTGTCCCTCCAGGAGAGCACCGCAGTCGAAGCCGCCGTTGCTGCTGCAGCCGCTGCGGAGCTCGCCCTGAACGACCCTGCGCTCCTCGAAGCACAGGGCAACCTCGAGGAAGCGTCTGTCGCAGCCCAGAACCTGCTGCAGCAGCTCAGCGGAGACGCAGTGCTCGCACAGCAGCTCCTCGACCTGTTCAAGGCGTTCCTCGCCGCCTGTGATGCCGGCGCCATCGGCGTCGACCCCGTGACGCCCGTCGTGGTTCCCGCGGCGCCCGTAGCGCCGGTAGCACCCGTCGCAGCTCCCGCTGCTCCGGTCACTCCCGGAGCAGTCGTGAAGGCTCCTGCCGGCACGAACAAGGGCCTCAACGTGCAGACCGCCGTCGCCACCGAGGACAACAGCGCAGCCGTCACCCTCATCGCGGCACTGCTCGCGGTCGGCGTCGCGGTCCCCGTGGCCACCGCCGCCCGCATGCGCCGCCTCGAGCGCGCACAGCGCTAGCCCCTCGGCTGCCGTCGCCCGGGACCCTGATTGCACGACCTCGGTTCCGGGCGACGGCAGGCATCCTCCACCCCCCCCGAACCAGGACAGCGCACCCCATGGAACAGCACGGCATCCCGGACGAAGCCCTCGACCAGGAGACGGGCACTGTCTCGCGCGGACCGGTGAGGGCACGCCCGAGGAAGCGCTGGCTCGCACTGCCGCTCGCCGCGGCCGCCGCCCTGGCCATCGCCGTATCGGTCCTCCCGCCCGACCCGGCGGGAGCGCCCGCGGACGCATCGTCCACCCTCTCCGCCGTAGCGACGCCGTCGTCCACCGCCGGCACCACCACTCCTGCTGCCGCACCGAGCCCGGCTCCCGCCGACCTCGGGCCCGCCGCCTCGCAGCCCACCGGGCTCTCCTTCCCCGCAGCGGACATGGACATGGCCGTCCTTCCGCTCACCCCCAGTGATGCGGACCTCGCGGCACAGACCCTCGTGCCGCCGCTCACCGTCGACGCCTACTGGCTCACGTCCTACGGCGTGCCGGGAGCCGGCTCGAACAACACCACGTACATCGCCGGGCACAGCTGGGACGGCAAGGACGCCCCCTTCAACCGGTTGAGCGACGAAGCCCTGGTGGGCAGCGAGTTCGTCCTCACCACCGGGACGGGGGACATCACCTACGTGGTCGACTCGGTGATCACCCACGACAAGGACACGCTGAAGGACAGCGACATCTGGAACATCGTGCCCAACCGCGTGGTGCTCATCAGCTGCTACACCGAGGACCCCTGGGGCAAGAACGTCGTGGTCACGGCGATGCCGAAGGCCGCCTGACCGGCCTGACCGGCTCGAGCGAGCGACGGGCGGCAGCCGTGACCGTCGGGTAAATACAGGAGGCCGCCACCCGGTGGGGTGGCGGCCTCCTGTCGGTCCGGGTCCGTACTAGCCGAAGTGCCTGGGAAGCGTGCCCTCGTGCGCCTCGCGGAGCTGGTCGAGCGGCAGAGTGAAGTAGCCCTGCACGTCGAGCGCCTGGTTCTCCGTGTCCACCACGCCGATGCGGAGGGTGGGGAAGTTCCGTGCGGTGCACATGTCGTTGAAGCGCACCTCCTCCGAGCGGGGGACGCTGACGACGGCCCGCGCCTGGCTCTCGCTGAACAGTGCCGTGAACGCGTCGATGCCGTCGCGCTCGCACAGCTCGTCGATGCCGATGCGCGCGCCCACACCGAAGCGCAGCGCCATGTCGCTCAGGCCGGCCGCAAGCCCGCCCTCGGAGAGGTCGTGCGCGGCGTCGATCATGCCGTCGCGCGAGCAGTTGACCAGGATCGCGGCGAGGGTCCGCTCCGCGGCGAGGTCCAGGGCCGGCGGCTGCCCGCCGAGGTGCCCGCGCAGGTTGGCCCATTCGGAACCGTCCAGCTCGTCCGCCGTCGTCCCCAGCAGGTAGATGGCCTGGCCGTCCTCACGCCAGCCCGACGGTGTGCGCCGTGCGACGTCGTCGAACACGCCCAGCACGCCGACCACCGGGGTGGGGTGGATCGCCACGCCTCCGGTCTGGTTGTACAGCGAGACGTTGCCGCCGGTCACGGGCACGCCGAGCTCCTGGCAGGCGTCCGCGAGACCGCGCACGGTCTCCGCGAACTGCCACATGACCTCGGGGTCCTCGGGGGAGCCGAAGTTCAGGCAGTCGGTGACCGCGAGGGGCTGGGCGCCCGACGTCGCCACGTTGCGGTAGGCCTCGGCGAGGGCCAGGCGCGCCCCCTCGTAGGGGTTGAGGTAGGAGTAGCGGCCGTTGGCGTCCGTCGAGATCGCGATGCCGAGGCCCGTCTCCTCGTCGACGCGGACCACTCCGGCGTCGTCGGGCATGGCCAGCGCCGTGTTGCCCTGCACGTAGCGGTCGTACTGGTCGGTCACCCAGTTCTTCGCGCACATGTTCGGCGATGCCATGAGTTCGAGGACTGCCTCGCGCAGGTCGGCGGGCCGCTCGGCCGCGAAGGCGTCCGCCTGGACGCCGTCGAGCCACTCGGGACGGTGGTAGGGACGCTCGTAGACCGGTCCCTCGTGGGCCACGGTGCGGGGGTCGACGTCGACGATCTTCTCGCCGTCCCACTCGATGATGAGGCGCCCCGTGTCGGTGACCTCGCCGAGCCAGGAGTACTCCACGGACCACTTGTCCATGATGGCCTCGAAGGCAACCATGTTCTCGGGCGTGACCACGGCCATCATGCGCTCCTGCGACTCCGACATGAGGATCTCGCCGGGCGTCAGGGACGGGTCGCGCAGCAGCACGTTGGTGAGCTCGACGTGCATGCCGCCGTCGCCGTTGGACGCCAGCTCCGACGTCGCACAGGAGATGCCGGCGGCACCGAGGTCCTGGATGCCCTCCACCACGGAGGCCTTGAACAGCTCGAGGCAGCACTCGATGAGGACCTTCTCGGCGAACGGATCACCCACCTGGACCGCGGGGCGCTTGGACGGCTTGGCGTCGTCGAAGGACTCCGAGGCCAGCACGGACGCGCCGCCGATCCCGTCGCCGCCGGTGCGGGCGCCGAAGAGGACCACCTTGTTGCCGGCGCCTGATGCGTTGGCGAGGCGGATGTCCTCGTGCCGCAGGACGCCGACCGCGAGGGCGTTGACCAGCGGGTTGCCCTGGTAGACGGAGTCGAAGACCACCTCGCCGCCGATGTTCGGCAGGCCGAGGGAGTTGCCGTAGCCGCCGATGCCCGCGACGATCCCGTGCACGAGGCGTGCGGTGTCGGGGTGGTCGATCGCACCGAAGCGCAGCGGGTCCATGACGGCGACCGGGCGGGCGCCCATCGAGATGATGTCGCGCACGATCCCGCCGACGCCGGTGGCCGCGCCCTGGTAGGGCTCCACGAAGGAGGGATGGTTGTGGCTCTCCACCTTGAACGTCACGGCCCAGCCGTCCCCGATGTCGACGACGCCGGCGTTCTCGCCGATCCCGACGAGCAGGTGCTCCTTCATGGCCTCGGTGACCTTCTCGCCGAACTGGCGCAGATGCACCTTCGAGGACTTGTAGGAGCAGTGCTCGCTCCACATCACGGAGTACATGGCGAGTTCGGCACCGGTGGGGCGGCGGCCGAGGATCTCCTCGACGCGCTGGTACTCGTTCTCCTTGAGGCCGAGTTCGGCCCACGGCAGCGCCTGGCCGGGGGTCGCCTCGGCGTTCGCGACCGTGTCGATGTTGAACTTCTTGGACATTGTCTCTGCGGTCACTAGCCCACCAGTTTCTTGAGTACCGAGGTGAAGATGCCGAGTCCGTCGGTGCCCCCGCGGACATCGACGTTCCCGCGTGCCGAGGAGTCGGGGCCGAAGCCGGCCTCCACCGCGTGCTCGGGGTGCGGCATGAGCCCGACGACGTTACCCGCGGCATTCGAGATGCCGGCGATGTCGCGGCGTGAGCCGTTCGGGTTGCCGTCGACGTAGCGGAAGACCACGCGGCCCTCACCCTCGAGCTCGTCGAGCGTGTAGTTGTCCGCGACGAACTGGCCGTCCTGGTTCTTGAGCGGGATGACGATCTCCTCGCCCTGCCCGTAGTCGGAGGTCCAGAAGGTGCCGTTGTTCTCGACGCGCAGGCGCTGGTCACGGCAGATGAAGTGCAGGTCGTTGTTCTTGATCATCGAGCCGGGCAGCAGGTGTGCCTCGGTGAGGACCTGGAAGCCGTTGCAGATGCCGAGCACGGGGAGGGCGTTCTCCCCACCCGACGCCGCGGCAGTGATCTGCTCCATGAGCGGGGCGAAGCGCGAGATGGCGCCCGCCCGCAGGTAGTCGCCGTAGGAGAAGCCGCCGGGGATGATCACGGCGTCGACGTCCTGGAGGTCGTGGTCGCCGTGCCACAGGTGGATGGCACTGCCGCCGGCGAGCCGGACGGCACGGACGGCGTCGCGGTCGTCGAGCGACCCGGGGAACGTGACGACGCCGACCTTCACGCCGTTCAGGGGGCTGTCCTCGTTGTTCGAGGCGACCGGCTGGGGTCCGCCGATGAGGGGCGTCTCGGTGTTCGGGGCGCTCACTGCGCGTCCTCCTCGAGGACCTCCACGCGCGTGACATCCTCGATGACGGGGTTGGACAGCAGCGTGGCGGCGGCGTGGCGGGCCTGCTCGAGGACCTCTTCCGTGACGTCACCGTCCACGGTCAGCTCGAAACGCTTGCCCTGGCGGACCCCAGCGAAACCGGTGAGGCCGATCCGGGGGAGCGCTCCGGCGATCGCCTTACCCTGCGGGTCGAGGATCTCGGGCTTGGGCATGACGTCGACAACAATCCGGGGCATCCGGCAACTCCTGTGCGTGAGCGGCGAGTGCTGGGGGTCCAGCATTGAATGCAGTAGCCCGGAAGTGCCGTCTCACGCCGTATCTGGGTTGACACCGGCGCTCCGCGAGCTTGCCCTGCAAGTCTACCGGGGATTCGGTGCGGGCCAGTCCGGCGTCGTGTCCGCTTCCGGCAGCGCTGTCGGCGTCCGTCCCACTGATCGGCTCCGGCCGGTGGGCAGGATCGAACATGCCCACCGGGCGCGGTCGATCAGGGGGAGGAGCGGCACCCGGTAGTCCTTACTGCGCCCCCGGTGTCCCGAGGATGTCCTGCGCCTTGTTCCATCGGGAGATCTCGCAGCCGTCGGTCAGGGAGAACGCCGCCAGAACGGGCGTGCCGTCGATCTCACCGCTGATGCTCGCCGTCTGCGGCCCGCCGTACTGCTGCGTGCAGATGATGTCCTTGCTGGGCCGGGCTGTGAAGAACGTCGAGCCGAGCCGGGCGAGGGCCGCGCAGGCGGCGTCGGCGCCCGGAAGCGTCGAGGCGGGCCCGGGAGCGCCGTCGACGCATTCGAGGACGTACTGCACGGGTTCGGCAGCGGCGTCCTGCTGGAGGGTGACGGTGAGCAGCGCGGCGACGGCCGACGACGGAGGGGCGGTACCCGTCGCGGTGGGAGCGGGGCCGCCCGACGTCGGTGCCGGGGTCCCGGACGGCGCCTCCGAGGGTTCGGGGGTGGAGGACTGCATGGTGCTCTCCTGCTCGGTGGGTTCGGTCGCCGGTCCGCCCTGCGCGCAGGCGGAGACGGTGAGGACGAGGGCTGCGAGGGCGATCGCCAGGCGCACGACCGCCCGGTGCGGTCCTGCTGCCGGCAGCAGGGCGGGAGGTGTCATCGGTGTCCCCTTCGGCTGGTCTCCCAGCTTAACGGGTGGCGCAGCATTCGTTCCTGACGCTCCCGACGCCGCGCGGGGAGAACTTCGGTGCGGACGCGCTGTTGAAAGTGCACGGTCGGGAGGCGACGATGGCATTGATGCCGTGCCGACGAGTAAGCGGAGGTGCCGATGGCGGGCCCGGACGAGGTGTCCATTCCTCGCTACACCCTCAGTGACGACGGCGATCTCCTGTGCCTGCGCTGGGCGCCCGGCGTCACGATGCAGGCGGAGGACGTCCGCTCGACGATCGCCGCGGTCACCGCCGCTTCTCCCGGTGGCAAGCGGCCCCTGCTGGTGCACATCGGGCTGGTGGAGCGGATCACGGCGGAAGCGAAGCAGTTGCTGATGGGTGACACCTGTTCCGCGCGCACCGCCGTCGTGGGTGTCGACGAGGTGGGCAGGGTGCTCACGGCGTTCAATTACCGGTCCGCGACGCCCAGCAGGTACTTCACGGACGAATCCGACGCGATCGCCTGGCTGACGGGGGACACGGGCGTGGGTGGCGTCGCCGCCCGGCCCGAGCCGTTCACGGCGGAGATGCGGGGGGAGGTGCTGTGGCTCGAATGCGAGGCCGACACGGATGTCGACGACACTGTCGCATCAGCCGTGGTCAGCCGGGTCACCCAGCTCTGTCCGTCCGTCTGCCCGCCGATGCTCATCCATCTCAACCACCTGATCTCGTTGACGGAGGATGCATTGCGCATCCTTGCCTCCGGGCTGGACATCGCGGCCTTGGCCGTCGTCGGAACGGAAGCCGGGGATCCCATCATCACCGCGTACTACAAACAGCAGCACGACCCGCCCTACCCGACCAGGCACTTCACGACGACCGGCGACGCAGAGACCTGGCTGAAGGACTGCTTCCGACGAGGAACCGAGTGATGCAGGACCCGGGCCAGGGGCGGCGGCCCGTGCCGTCGAACCGGCTCAGGCCCAGGAGTCGAGCGCCCGCTCCAGGCTTTCCGAGAGCCGTTCCCGGAGCGCCTGGGACTCGTGGGCGAAACCGCGCTGCAGGCGGACGTACTCGGCCTTGCCCTCGGTCGTCTCGATCGGGATCGGCCGGTAGCCCCAGTCCGAGAGGTCGTAGGGGGAAGCCTGCATGTCCATCGCCCGGATGCGCCAGGAGAGTTCGAAGCAATCCATCACGATCTCGCTCGGCAGCAGGGGGGTCAGCTTGTACGCCCACTTGTAGAGGTCCATGTTGGCGTGGAGGCAGCCCGGCTGCTCCAGGTCCCGCTGCGTCTCCCTCGTCGGCGCGTACTCGTTGAGGGGGACGGCCTGCGGCGTGTAGAAGCGGAAGGCGTCGAAGTGCGTGCAGCGGATACGCGCCGATTCGACGACGTCGTCCGTCCCTGCCGCACCGAGGCGCAGGTCGAGGTACTCGTGGCGCACGCCGTTGACCCCCGAGCGGTAGGCCATCGCCCATTCGTGGAGCCCGAAGCAACCGAACTGCGCCGGCCGTGCGGCCGTCCGGGCAAGGATCAGCCGGGCGAACTCGACGGCGTCGCGCCGCTCCTCGATGAAGGTCCGGACGTCCACCCGGACGCCGTCGTCGTGCGCCGTGTAGTACTTCCAGCCGCCGCGCCCGGCGGCCTCCGCGCCTTCCAGCACGACGCCGGCCCCGGGATGCCAGCGTAGGAGCCGGCCCGGCTTCTGGTTGTAGTAGGTGAAGAGGAAGTCCTCGACGGGATGCTTGGCGCCGCGTGACCGCCGGTCCAGATAGGGCTCGGCGAAGCGTGTCACGCGTTGCCTGTGGCGCCTCTCGCGATCCTGCCAGTCGGCCTCGGCGAGGCGGGGCAGGAGATCGGCGTGCATGGATCCATTATCACCCCGACCGGAAATGGTAAATATCCTGTGTAAATTCTGGATGACGCGGGCTGAGTCGGCTGGTGGGGCTGTGTTGCCTGAGGTAAGTTTGTGCTCGCCGTGGCGGCTGTGACTGCTGTCACAACTCGGAAATCCTATCCAGGAGAGCCACGGCACAGGGGGAACGGCCATGGCCGGCCCGCACTTTCACGAGAGGCACTACCTTCCTATGACACAACGGAGAAAAGCCGGGCAGGGGCGCAGTACCCTGCGCGCTGCCACGGCTATCGTTCTGGGTCTGCCGCTGCTGGTGACGTCGACCGCCGTGGCGCCTGCCGCCTTCGCGGCTCCGGTGCCGGCCACCTCGGTGACGCCCCAGAAGGCACCGGCCAAGGAGCTGGACCCGGCGCAGTACCCGGACGGCAAGTACATCGTCGTGCTCGCCGACAAGCCGATCGCCACGTACGAGGGTGGTGTCGACGGGATCGCGCCGACCAAGCCCGAGAAGGGCAAGAAGCTGGACGCCGCCGCCGCGAACGTCCAGCAGTACTCGCAGTTCCTCGAGGGCAAGCAGCAGGAGATCGCCGCCGAGGAGAACGTCGAGATCAAGCGCACCTACACGGCTGCCATCAACGGCTTCGCCGCGGATCTCAGCGCCGACCAGGCGGTCGAGCTCGCCAAGAGCGACGACGTACTCCTCGTCGCTCCGGATGTCGAGAGCGCTCCCGACTACTCGAGCATCGACTTCCTCGGCCTGAGTGGGAAGAAGGGCACCTGGAAGGGCCAGTTCGGCGGCGAGAAGAACGCCGGCGCCGGCACCGTCGTCGGCGTGATCGACACCGGCTACGCCCCCGACAACCCCTTCTTCGCAGGCAGCACGGTGAAGCCGCTCAAGGGCAACTCGAAGCCCAAGGTCGGCGAACCCTACCTCAATGCCAAGGGCGAGATCGCCATGCTCAAGGCCGACGGCAGCACCTTCGTCGGCGACTGCCAGGTGGGCGAGGACTTCGACGGCAGCCTCTGCAACTCGAAGGTCCTCTCGGCCCGATACTTCGCCGATGCCTTCCTCGACAGCGTCGCCGAGGCCGACCGCGCACCGCAGGAAGTCATCTCCCCCGTGGACATCGACAACCACGGCACGCACACGGCGAGCACTGCTGCGGGCAACGCCGGCGTGACCCAGACCGTCGACGGACGGAACTTCGGAATCTCCTCGGGCGTCGCGCCGGCCGCGAAGGTCTCGGTCTACAAGGTCTGCTGGGAGGACACGGATCCCGACACGGGCGGTTGCTACAACTCCGCAGCGATCGCGGCCATCAACCAGGCCATCCTCGACGGCGTGGACGTCCTCAACTTCTCGATCTCGGGCAGCGCGACGACGACGACGGACCCCGTGTCCCTCGCCTTCCTCTCGGCGACCTCCGCGGGCATCTTCGTCGCGGCCTCGGCCGGCAACTCCGGTCCCACGGCGAGCACCGTCAACCACGGCGCTCCCTGGATGACCACGGTGGCCGCCAGCACGTTCAGCTACGAACTGCAGGGTACGGCGGAGTTCTCCGACGGCACCAAGTACCGCGGTGCGTCCATCATGCGCACGGGTGTTCCGGCCAGCCCGGTCGTCCTCGCGGCGAACGCCGCCGCTGCAGGCGCTGCGGCACCGAACCTGTGCGGACCCGGCACGCTCGACCCCGCGAAGGTCACCGGCAAGATCGTGGTCTGTGACCGCGGCGTCGTCGACCGGGCAGCCAAGAGCGCCGAGGTCGCACGTGCAGGCGGTGTGGGCATGATCCTCGTGAACCTCGTCGACTCGTCGACGGACACCGACCAGCACTCCGTCCCGACGGTGCACGTCAACGCTCCCGAGGCCCTCGAGCTCAAGGCGAAGGTCGCTGCGAACCCGTCCATCACCGTCGCCCTGAAGGCCACCGACACCACCGGCAAGCCGCTGCCGCCCGCACCCCAGGTCGCAGGCTTCTCCTCGCGCGGTCCGCTGCTCGCCACCGATTCCGACCTCCTGAAGCCGGATGTCACGGCTCCCGGCGTCGCCGTCCTCGCGGGCGTCTCCACCGTCGGCTCGAACGGCGCGCAGTTCGGCTTCCTCTCCGGCACGTCCATGGCGTCGCCGCACGTGGCAGGCCTCGCCGCGCTGGTCCTCGCGAAGAACCCCGCCTGGTCCCCGGCAACCGTGAAGTCCGCCATGATGACCACGGCGTACCCGCTGAAGACCGCCACCGGCGGCGTCGAGACCGACGTCCTCGCGGTCGGCGCAGGCCACATCGACCCCGCCACCGTCCTCAGCCCGGGTCTGGTCTACGACCAGGACGTCGAGGACTACCTCGGCTTCATCCAGGGCACGGGCGTGGACCTCAAGATCAAGGGCCTCGAACCCGTCGAGGCGAGGAACACCAACGTGCCGTCCTTCGCCCTCGGAAACCTGACCGGACGGATCGAGGTGACCCGCACCGTCACCGCCGTGACCCCCGGGCTTTACCGCGCAACCGCCGACGTGCCCGGAGTGAAGGTCACGGTCACACCGTCGGTCCTGAACTTCAGCGCGCCGGGGGAGACCCGCACCTTCAAGGTCTCCTTCGAGAACCAGAGCGCTCCCTTCGGCCAGTTCGCCGCCGGCTCGCTGACCTGGTCCGGGCAGGGCAAGAACGTCACCTCCCCGGTGGCTGTCCGGCCCCAGGCCATCAACGCACCGGCCGAGGCGGCCTTCAACTCCGCCGGTCCCGACGGCAGCGGCTCCTTCGACGTCATCTCGGGAACCAACACCCCGATCCAGATGACGCTCGAGGGCCTGTCCAAGGCCGACACGACGGCGATCGAGCTCGAGGTCGGCGCGGACGCCATCAAGGACGTGACCGTCCCCGAGGGCGCTCCGGTCGCGAAGTTCTCGGTCCTCTCGGATGATCCGACCGCCGACTTCGACATGTTGATCCTCACTCCCGCCGGCACGGTCACGCAGGTCGCGACGGCCGATGCCAGCGAGACGATCACGATCGAGGACCCGGCACCCGGTACGTACCGCGTCCTCGCCAACCTCTACGCGAGCACCGACAACCGGCCGACCACCGGCAGCATCGATGCCGTCGTCCTGGGCGCGAACGAGAACAACGCGACGCTGACGCCCAACCCGCTCGCCCTGGCGAACGGCAGCACCGGCGCGGTCACCCTCGGCTGGACCGGCCTCACCCCCGGCTCCTACGTGGGACGCGTGAGCTACGCGGGCTCGTCGACCGTGACGTATGTGACGGTCGTCGTCGACGGAGAGGGCGAGGCCCAGGCCCAGCTCCCGACCGTCAACCCGGCCGACAAGCTCCTGGAGGGCCCGCGCGAAGCGATCACCCCGACCGGGAACAAGTAGCAGCACCCGACGGATGAACAGAGAAGGCCGGTGGATCATCCACCGGCCTTCTCTGCGTCCTCGGACGGAATGCAGCGGACGGCGTCATCCGCCTCCGCCGGACAGCAACTGCGCGCAGCTGCTGTCCCGGCGCGGGGGGGACTAGCGCCCGGTGCCGGCGTAGACGGTCGCCGTGGCCTCGCCGTCGAGCTCGAAGGCCGCGTGCACGGCGCGGACCGCGGTGTCGAGCAGTTCCGCCCCCGTCACCACGGAGATCCGGATCTCCGACGTCGAGATCATGTCGATGTTCACCCCGGCGTCGGACAGTGCGCGGAAGAACCGGTAGGAGACTCCCGGGTTGGAACGCATGCCGGCGCCGATCAGCGAGAGCTTGCCGATCTTCTCGTTGTAGTCAACGGTCTCGAACCCCACACGCTCCTGGGCCTCGGCCAGCGCGGCGAGGGCCTCGGCGCCGTCGACGATCGGCAGGGTGAAGGAGATGTCCGTGTGTCCCGAGCCGTGGGTCGACACGTTCTGCACGATCATGTCGATATTGGTGTTGGCACCGGCGACGATCCCGAAGATCTCCGCAGCCTTGCCGGGGATGTCGGGCACACCGACCACGGTGACCTTCGCTTCGGAGCGGTCGTGGGCGACACCGGAGATGATGGGCTGTTCCAAGGGTTCTCCCTCTTGAATCTTGATCTGGTCATCGGGGCTGGGCAGGACCCATGTGCCCTCGTTGTGGCTGAAGGAGGAGCGGACGTGGAGGGGGACGCCGAAGCGCCGGGCGTACTCGACGCAGCGCAGGTGCAGGATCTTGGCGCCGGACGCGGCCATCTCCAGCATCTCCTCGCTCGAGATGGTGTCGATCTTCTGCGCCGACGGGACGACGCGCGGATCGGCGGTGTAGACGCCGTCGACGTCCGTGTAGATCTCGCAGACATCGGCGTCGAGCGCTGCCGCGAGCGCGACGGCGGTGGTGTCGGAGCCGCCGCGACCGAGGGTCGTGATGTCGTTGCTGTCGCGGCTCATCCCCTGGAACCCGGCAACGATCGCGATGTCACCCTTCTCGATGGCGGTCCGGATACGGTGCGGGGAGACGTCGATGATGCGGGCCTTGCCGTGGATGGCGTCGGTGATCATGCCGGCCTGGCTGCCGGTGAAGGACTGGGCGGACGCTCCGATGCCATGGATGGCCATCGCGAGCAGTGCCATGGAGATGCGCTCGCCCGCGCTCAGGAGCATGTCCATCTCGCGCGCATCCGACGCCGTGGAACTCACCTGGCCGGCGAGGTCCAGCAACTCGTCCGTGCTGTCACCCATCGCGGACACGACGACCACCACGTGGTGGCCCGCCGCCTGCGTCTCGACGACGCGCCGCGCCACGCGTTTGATGCCCTCGGCGTCGGCAACCGACGACCCGCCGAATTTCTGCACTATGAGGCTCATGCACTCGCTCACTGATGAAGGGCGACGGCGGGGGGACCTGCCGCGCCGGCTGTTGACGGGCGGCGGCACCGGCGCCTCGAGGACGGGCGTCCATGACCCGACACCCGTGCAAGTGTAGCGGCGCGGCCGTTACCGGCTCAAAGTGTGGGTCCGAATAAGAACAGCGATCCGCGGAGGAATTCGTGCCCGTCGCGGGTCCCATCGGGCGGACGTCGCATACCCTCGGACCATGACCAACGAACGTGGGGGAATCGTTGTCGAGGGGGTCGCCCGGAGCTTCGGCTCGGTGCAGGCGGTCCGCGACATCGATTTCGAGGCTCCGCCCGGGGAAGTGACCGCACTGATCGGTCCGAACGGCTCCGGCAAGACGACCCTGATGCTGATGATGGCGAGCCTCCTGGCCCCGGATCGCGGGACGGTGCGGGTTGCGGGATTCGATCCGGTCACGCAGCCGGCGCAGGTGCGGAGCAGGGTCGGTTGGATGCCGGACACCCTCGGCGTCTGGGAGTCACTCACGGCACTCGAAGTGCTGACCACGATCGGGGCCCTGTACGGCATGGGTGCCGCCGACCGTTCGCGTCGCGCGGAGGAACTGCTGGTCGCGGTGAACCTCACCGAGTTCGGCCGCCGACCGGCGCGCGTGCTCTCCCGCGGCCAGCAACAGCGGCTCAGCCTGGCCCGTGCGCTGATCCACGATCCGGAGGTCCTGCTGCTGGACGAGCCCGCGTCCGGTCTGGATCCCGGATCCCGCGTGGAACTGAGGTCGCTCCTGCGCTCGCTCGCCGCCGGAGGCAAGACCGTCGTCGTCTCGAGCCATGTGCTGTCGGAGCTGGACGAGATCGCGGACCGTGCCGTCTTCGTCAGTCGCGGACAGTCGGTCAAGAGCCAGACGCTCGACGAAGCCGGCAGCCAGATGCGCCGCTACTACGTGCAGGCGGAACCGATGTCGGCGCTCGCCGCCGCCCTGCAGAGCTACGGGGTCCGCTACGAGACGCGCGGGGACTCACGGCGCGAGGAGTTCCTCGTCCAGCTCGGCAGCACCGCGGAGGCATCCTGGCTGCTGCGCACCCTGGTGATGGGCGACGTCGTCGTCACCGCCTTCGCCCCCGCCGGCGGGGCGCTCGAGGAGACCTACATGAGCCTGGATACGGACAGACGATGAGCACAGTGACCGAACCATCGACCCCGCAACCCGTCCGGAGCACCACCGGCCTGACCTTCTGGTCCGCCGTCCGCACCGTGTTCTCCCTCGAGATGCGGCAACGCCTGCGCGGCAAGGGCTGGTACTGGATGCTCGGCATCTGGTTCGTGGTGATCGGCTTCATCTTCGTCCTGGCGACCGGCGTCCTCGGCACCACCGACAACGAGGGCGGCATCCTGTTCGACCTGGTCGTCGGGTTCGTCCTGCTGTTCGGCCTGCTCGTCGCCCCGGGATTGTCCGCCAATGCCGTCAACGGGGACCGGGCCGGCGGAACGCTGGCGATCCTGCAGGTGACCCTGCTGACGCCGGGTCAGCTGCTCACCGGGAAATGGCTCGCGTCGTGGGTGGGTTCGCTGGCTTTCCTCGTCCTGAGCTGCCCCTTCATCTTCTGGGCACTGGCCCTCGGCGGGGTGAACGCGCAGGAGGCCATCGTCTCGCTCCTGATGCTGGCCGTGGAACTGGGTGTCGTCTGCGCGATCGGGGTCGGGGTCTCCGCGCTGGCGAACCGTCCGCTGTTCTCGATCGTCAGCACGTACATGCTGGTGGCGCTGCTCGCGATCGGTACGGTGATCGTCTTCGGGCTGAGCACCACGCTGGTGATGGAGGAGCGGACCATGACGACGTCCTACTACACCTACCCGGAGAGCAGTCTCGACGCTACGGGCACTCCCGATCCGGGCGCCGAGATGGAGTGCGTCACGCAGACGAGTCAGGGCATGATCCCGCACACCGAGTACATTGCGTGGCTGCTGGCCGCCAACCCCTTCGTGGTGGTTGCGGACGCCGTTCCCTACAGTGTCGAGGACCTTCCCGAACTCGATCCTGCGACCGACGCGGCCGGCCTGCCGCAGGGCGGCCCGTACTACACCCCGGGCATCATGGAGACAATCAGCCAGGGCGTGCGGGCCGCGCAGGCCGGTCCCGACGTCGAGCAGTCGTGCGAGGAGCTGGCGGAGTCGCTCCGCCCGCTTCCGCAGGAGACGCCGATCTGGCCGCTGGGCCTCGGCCTCCAGATCCTGCTCGCCGGGGCGCTGCTCCTCATCGGGCGGCGCAGGCTGACCATGCCCGCCAAGCGCCTCGCCCAGGGCACGCGCATCGCCTAGGACATGGCGCGGCGGCCCTCGAACGCCCGGCCGAGGGTCACTTCGTCGGCGTACTCGAGGTCCCCGCCGACGGGCAGGCCCGAGGCGAGTCGCGTCACAGGGATCCCGATCGTCTTGAGCATGCGCACCAGGTAGGTCGCCGTCGCCTCGCCTTCGAGATTGGGGTCGGTGGCGATGATGATCTCCTGGATCTGCTCGTCCGTGAGGCGTGCGAGGAGTTCGCGGATGCGCAGCTGATCGGGACCAACGCCGGCGATCGGGTTGATGGCTCCGCCGAGGACGTGGTATCTGCCGCGGAAGGAGCGCGTGCGCTCGACGGCGATCACGTCCTTCGACTCCTCGACGACGCAGATCATGGTCGGGTCGCGGCGCGGGTCGCGGCAGATGGCGCACTTCTCCTGCTCCGCGACGTTGCCGCAGATGGTGCAGAACTTCACCCGTTCCTTGACCGTGGTGATCGCCGTGACGAGGCGTTTCATGTCCTCGCCGTCGGCTTCCAGGATGTGGAACGCGAGGCGTTGCGCCGATTTCGGGCCGACGCCGGGCAGGCGTCCGAGCTCGTCGATCAGCTCCTGGACTGCGCCTTCGTACACGGTGTTTCCTCTTCTGAATCAGGTGGTGGTGCCGGTGTCTCCGACACCGGAGCCCGTCGCCGCAGGACCCGGAGGAGGGGCGGCAGGAGGGTGTCCCTCCATTGTCCGCCCTGCACGGGGCCGGTCCGTCCGGAAGGACGTTCCCGCGTTACGCCCTCAGCGTTCCCGGATCGGCTCGGGCGGGATACTACTGGCCGTCGACGCCGCGCTCCTCGATCAGGCGTCCGTTGAGGATGCGCTCGATCGCCGTCCGGCCGACGAGCCCTGATTCCTCGATGGTCTCGTCGTCCGCACTGGGCTCGTCGTCGACGAAGCGCAGGTCGGCGGCGCCCCGGGTGGCGGCGGCTTCCTCGGCGCGCTTCCGCTCGGCTTCGTCCAGCAGCTGCTGGTAGCGACTGACGGGCTTCTGACGGATGTTGTCCGCCGACGTCGGCCGATCCGGTGCCACTGCGGCGCCCGTCGTGCCGGCGGGTGCAGCGCCGACGGCGGACGGCGCGGTGTGCCCGGACGCAGTTGCGGACGTGCCGGCAGCGGCGGCGGTACCGATGAAGCTCGGGACGGCAGCGATGCCGCCGGGGCGCGCGACGCCTGTCGCACGGCCTGCGGCGCCGGGCCCCTCCAGCGACGTAGGCGTGCCACCGGTGGCCTCCGGGTCGCCCGTCGGTCGGGTCGTCGTGGACCCGCCCGCCGGCGGATTCGACTCCACCGACGGACTCCACACCACCGAGCGGGACGCCGCGGCCGCCGGCACCCGGTCCGCAGTGGGGCGTTCAGGCGTGGGAACAGGGCCGCTCATGGCACCGCCCGACGCCCCCGGTTGCGCCGGTGCGGGCGTCGTGCTGCCCCGCGTCCTCGTCGAGCCGGTCCGGGCCGGTTCGGCAGGACCGCCCGGCCGCGCCGGGCCCTGTCCCGTCGGCGACGGGCTCCTGCGCTCGGACGGGTCCTCCGGCACCGAGCCCCAGTCCGGTCCAGGATCGAAGGCCTCCTCCGGTGGTTCGACGAGGGCCCACGAGTCGTCGGACATGGACGGATCCCACGCGCTGGTGGCTTCGGGTTCTGTCTCTGTCCGGCCGTCACGCGCACCTCGGGCTCCTCCTGCTGCGCGTGAGGTGGCGGGACCGTCGGGTCGACGGACGGGCGCCTGCCCTCCTGTGGCGGCGGGGGTCGCGGGACCGTCGGGTCGACGGACGGGCGCCTGCGCCGGTGCACGGGGCGGCGACTCCGGAGCCGCGCTGCCGGTCCGGGAATGCCCTGATGAGCTGTCGGACGTGGGGCGCGCTCCGGTGTCGGAGGTCCCACTCACGGCGGGCGCGGGCGCGGGAGCGGGAGCGGATGCGGTCGCAGGAGCCGCCGGCCCCCCGGGCATTCCGACGGCACCGGCGGGACCGGTTCGTGCCGGGCCGCCCTCGGCTACGGTGACGCCGACCGGCGCGGACGCCGTGGGAGCATCGGGTCCTGCCGGACGAGTCGGCTCGGAAGTAATGGAAGCAGCGGGAGGAACGGAAACGGCGGGAGCAGCGGGAGCCTGCGGCGGAGTGCTACCGGTGCTGCCGCCGTCGTGGTGGACGTCCTGCGAACCGCCGGCGGTCGTCGTCGGGCCCTGCGAACGGTCGGGCGAGGGCGTGGCGGGACCGCGGCCCGGGTTACTGGCCGGGGCCGCCTGGCTGCTGGGTACTTTTGGGCCCGACTCACCCGACCCGCCGGCATCGTGCACCGCTTCGATGGAACAGGTCAGGCCGAGCACCTTGTGGATGGCCTGTTTCAGGTTGTCCATGTGCGGCCCGCGCTGGAATCCGATCGCATTGCCCTGGTTGGCGAACGCGAGGACCAGCTGGTTGCCCTCGAAGGACCGCGGTTTCGCGGAGACGTTGACGATGAGCCAGGTCGCGCGCTTGATCCGTGCGACTTCGTCCATGATCTCGGGCCATGCCCGCCTGACCATCTCGACGTTCCCGCCGGAGGCGGCAGGCTGTCCCTGCTGGGGTGGCTGGGCGCGACGAGCCTCCTGCGGCTGATCCGCCGAGGGTGTGGGCCGCTGCTGTGCAGGGCCTGCGGGCTGCCGGCCACCGGCGGCCGGAGTCTGCTGAGGCCCGGCTGCACCGTCCTGCTGCCCGCGGTCGGCGACCGGCTGCCCCTGCCGGGGCATCGTGTGCTGCTCCCCGGTGGCCGGCCCGGACTGCGTCGGTCGGGTAGCGGGGGGCGCAGCGGCAGCGGACTGCTGCGTCGACTGGGTGCCGGTGGGCGCAGAGTCGACGGGTTGCTGCGTCGGATGGGTGCCGGCGGGCGCAGCGGCCGCGGGCTGCTCGTTGACGGCGGGCTGGGTCGGGTCGCCTCGACCCGTCTCGACACCGGTCCCGGGACGGGCAGGATCCTGGGTGCCGGTCGAGGGGGCCGGAGCCCCGGCGTCCTGCCCTGCCGATGGCTGGGGCTGTCCCGGCGTGCGCGCGGGTCCGGCTGCTGCGGGCTGCTGCGCAGGTGCGGGGTCGGCGAACGCGGTGTCGGTCGAGACGCCCCAGCTTCCGCCCCAGTCGGGTGACGGATCCTCGCCGGCCGGGCGTGCCGGCTGGATTCGGGAGGCGGCGGGCACGGCCGGGGTGTGGGCTCCGGGAACGGCTGCCGGGGCAGCGGCGGCCGCGGCACCCGTGTCCATCGCGGGGAGGGACCAGCGGGCGGCGGCTTCCTCAGCGGTGCGGGGCACGCCCTCGAGCCGGGGGCGGGCGGGAGCCTTCGGTGCCTCGTCCACCTCGGGCGATTCGGCGGTGGGCGCACCTGCGGCGTACTCGAGGCGCCTCTCGATGCGGTCGACACGGGCGAGGGTACCCCGCTCGGTGGCGTCCGCTGCGGGCAGCAGGAGCCGCGCACACAGGAGTTCGAGGTGCAGGCGCGGCGATGTGGCACCTGTCATCTCGGTCAGCGCGGTGTTCGTGACGTCGGCCGCCCGCGAGAGTTCACCCGCGCCGAGCTGGTTCGCCTGGGTGCGCATGCGGTTGAGCTGGTCGTCGGGCACGCCCCGGAGGATCGAGGCGGCACCCTCGGGTACGGCGTTGATGACGATGAGGTCCCGGAACCGCTCGAGCAGGTCCTCGACGAAGCGGCGGGGGTCGTGCCCCGTCTGGATCACGCGGTCCACGGCGTTGAAGACCGTCCCGGCGTCGCCCGCCGCCACCGAGTCGACGACGTCGTCGAGGAGGGTCGCATGCGTGTAGCCGAGGAGGGAGACGGCCAGCTCGTAGTCGAGTCCACTCTCGCTTGCGCCCGCCATCAACTGGTCGAGGACGGAGAGGGAGTCACGGACGGAACCGCCACCGGCGCGGATGACCAGGGAGAGCACGCCGGGGGCCACGGGCACGTTCTCCTGGTGGCAGAGCTGCTCGAGGTAGGCCAGGAGCGGTTCGGGCGGCACCAGCCTGAACGGATAGTGGTGCGTCCGCGAGCGGATGGTGCCGATGACCTTGTCCGGCTCCGTGGTCGCGAAGATGAAGAGGATGTGCTCCGGCGGCTCCTCGACGATCTTGAGCAGCGCATTGAAGCCGGCCGAGGTGACCATGTGGGCCTCGTCGATGATGAAGATCTTGAACCGGTCGCGGACGGGGGCGAAGGTCGCGCGCTCGCGGAGATCCCGGGCGTCGTCCACGCCACCGTGGCTGGCGGCGTCGATCTCGATGACGTCGAGGCTGCCCGAGCCGTTACGGGCGAGTTCCACGCAGCTGTCGCACGTGCCGCAGGGCGTGGAGGTGGGGCCCTGCGCGCAGTTCAGGCATCGGGCGAGGATGCGGGCGGAGGTGGTCTTGCCGCACCCGCGGGGGCCGGAGAAGAGGTAGGCGTGGTTGATGCGGTCCTTGTCGATGGCCGCCATCAGGGGTTCGGTGACATGCTCCTGGCCGATGACGTCCGCGAAGGTCTCGGGACGGTAGCGGCGGTAGAGGGCTGTACTCACGAAGAAACCTTATCGGTTGGTGCTGACGGTTTGCATGCCGGTGCGGCGGAGGCGGGAAACAGCGTGGCGGGGTCCACAATCCACGGCTCGTCGGGCAGCCGGTCGGGGTCGAAGGCGGCCAGGGCCGCCTCCAGCGATCGGCCGGGAAGGCCGAGGGACGCCAGGATCACGGCCAGGACCCTGGCGGGGGTCCAGCCCAGGCCGGCGAGGTCCTCCAGCGTCACGGCGCCGTCCCGTTTCGCCAACCGGCGCCCCGCCAGGGAGACCGCGAGGGGCACATGGGCGTACACGGGGACGGGCAGCCCGAGCAGGGAGGCGAGGTAGGCCTGGCGGGGCGCGGAATCAAGCAGGTCGTCCCCCCGCACCACCTGGTCGATGCCCTGCGCGGCGTCATCGACCACCACGGCGAGGTTGTAGGCGACGACGCCGTCGTTCCGTCGCAGCACGAAATCGTCCACCGGAGCGGTGACGTGGCCGGCCAGCAGGTCCTCGACGGTCCACGACCCGACGCCGGACCGCAGACGCAGCGCGGGTGGGCGCTGCGCACGCAGGACGCTCCGCTGGTCCTCGCTGAGGCTGCGGCACGTGCCGGGGTAGAAGCCCGGCCGGGCATGGGGGGCGCTCGCCGCCTCGGCGATGTCCCGCCGCGTACAGAAGCACTCGTAGACGAGGCCCTGCCCGGCCAGGAGGTCCAGCGCCGCCGCATAGCGGCCGGCCTGCCCACTCTGCCGGATGACCGGCGCGTCGGAGACGAGACCCAGTGCGGCCAGCTCGGCCAGCTGATGCTCCTCGGCTCCGGCACGGACACGGTCCAGGTCCTCGACGCGGACCAGGAAGTGCCGACCCGTGGAGCGGGCGAACAGCCAGGCGAGGACGGCGGTGCGGAGATTGCCGACATGCAGCCGGCCGGAGGGGCTGGGAGCGAACCGTCCGGCGCCCTGGTGTGCCACCGCTCCGACCTCCCGCTGCCGCCGTGCTTAAAGTGAAGACCCCCCATGCACCTGCCAGAGCCCGCTTACCCTTGCTACCTTCCGGTCCTGGGGGAGTTCACAGGATGACACCACATGAGGGGCCGGGAAATAGTCTACACAGTCGGAAGGACGGCTTTCGACCCGACGACACAGCCCCGCGGACGGCACGATTCGGCAGGATCCACTTGTATGGGTATTCTGGTATCTGCTCCAAATGAGGAGGATTCGCCTAGCGGCCTATGGCGCACGCCTGGAACGCGTGTTGGGTTAACGCCCTCGGGGGTTCAAATCCCCCATCCTCCGCCTTGTTGCTCCAACAGCAGGACCCCGGCCCCGGCCGGGGTCCTGCTGTTTAACGCGCCGTCGTGCCGGCGGATCCGCCCAGCCGGCGGATCCGGGTCTTCGCGGCCTTCTCCGCGGGCCCTTCGGGTCCGAGCCCCAGCCGGATCACGCCGAGCACGAGGCGCACCGCCGTCCGGATCGGCAGGCGGACCGGTCCGAGCGAGGGGACCCGGAGGCCGAGCAGCTCGCGGTGCCTGGGGTCGAGGGTCGCGACGGCTCCCGCGAACAGCACCTGGTACCCGAGGCGCTGGGACCGGGGGAGCGGAGGACGGCGGATGTAGGTCAGGGCCTCCTGGACCTGTTCGCTGTCGGTGAGCTCGGCGTCGAACGCGGCGAGTTGCGATGCGAGCTCCGCCTCGGACCGCGGCGGATCCTCGAGGCCCATCAGTTCGCCGGCCTGCGCCCACTCCGCGACGTACTGGTCCGCTCCGCCCGGGATGGATCCGCCGTAGGCGGCATGGGAGGCCACGAAGGCATCCGTGAACGCGAGGTGCACCCACCGGATGAGGTCGGGATCGCCCGCCGAATAGGGCCTCTCCTCGCCACGGCTGTCGAGATACGTGCCGTTCACCCTCGTATGCAGCCTCTGCACGAAGGCCGAGCCGTCTTGAGCCGCCTCCGTGGACCCGTACGTCACCGTGAAGATCCAGCGGATGGTGTTCGCGAGCCGGCCGAGCGGCTCCTCCCGGAAGCCGGAATGCGCATGCACACCCGCCATCGCCCCGGGGTGGAGCGTCTGCAGCAGGAGCGCGCGGATGCCGGCGACGGTCGGCGTCATCGAGCTGTGCACCGTCCAGACGGCCGAGTCCACCGGGAAGTACCCGACGTCGTCACCCTTCTCGAATTCGAACTGCCACTGGGGGATCGCCGGATCGCCGTCGGTGAAGGTGGTCCGGAGCTGCAGCTTCCACGTGTCGATCAAACCCATGCGACGACCTATCCTGTTGGGAACCGCAGCCGATCCGGCGGGCGGTGTGCGCGGCCTCCTCGGCCGTCGTTGCTTCCAACGTCTCCCCGGGCGCATTTGCTCCTGCCTCCCGCATCATCGGGCAGGCAATCCACGCGGCGGGGCTGAACGAAGCAGGATCACGACCACCTACCAGGGAGCAGCCCATGTCCTCGTCCGGCCTGTACGGGATCGACCTCACCATGAACGACGGCAGCAGGAAGACCTTCGGCGATTTCCGTGGACAGCCCGTGCTGGTGGTGAACGTCGCCTCGAAGTGCGGCTTCACCCCCCAGTACGCGGCCCTCGAGGAGCTGTACTCCACCTACGCCGAGGCGGGGCTCGTGGTCCTCGGGATGCCCTGCAACCAGTTCCTGGGACAGGAACCGGGGAACGACGACGAGATCGCCGAGTTCTGCTCGACCACGTTCGGCGTGACGTTCCCGCTCCTGACCAAGGGCGATGTGCGGGGCAAGGACCAGCACCCGCTGTACCGGCAGCTCACGGAGTTCAGGAACGGGGTCCTGCCCGGGCTCGTGAAGTGGAACTTCGAGAAGTTCCTCGTGAACCGCGACGGCGAGGTCGTCGCCCGCTTCGCGCCGACGGTGGAGCCCGGCGCCCCCGAGGTCATCGCGGCGATCGAGGACGTCCTGGCGCGGCCCGCGGCCTGACAAACCTCCGCCCGGGACGAGGCGTCAGCCGAGCGAGGCGACGCAGCGTGCGAGGAAGGCCGCCCCGGCCTCCTCGTGGACGAGCCGGCCCTCCGTCATGACCTCGTAGGGCTTCACGGGCACCCCGTCCGCAGGGCGGACATCCACGTGCGCGACGTCGAAGCCCTGTTCGTGCAGGTAGTCGGCCATGGCGTAATCGGTGCGGGAATCGCCGACCGTCCGCCAGGTGGAGGGCACCTCCGTGAGCGGTGCGACGAGGGTCAGGGCACGCTCGGCACCGAGGTCCTTGCCCACACGCACCGACTCGATGTCCGTGGAGATGATCGTCGGGTCCACGCGGTAGTCGATGTCCCCGTGGCTGTTCGGCTCCTCGCGGTCCAGCCGGCACGCCCCCATGTCATGGCTGTGCAGGATGTCGAGGGCGTCGTCGTCGAACAGGCGCTGGCCCTCGAGGTAGGCGGCGTTCGTGGCGTCGAGGGACTGCTCGACGGACACCATGGACAGCTTGGTCTCGTCGAAGAACATCAGGTCCGCGTACTTCTCCTCGACGAGGTCCCGGACGTCGTCGGCGAAGCTGGTCGGCAGCGCGAGCTCCCGGTCGACGAAGACCTGGCCGGCGCCGTCGGCCGTGAAGGAGAACCAGGTGGCCCCCTTCTCGCAGACCGCGTGGAAGGTGACGCCGGACGGGATCCCCACGGCGAGCATCGGCTCCATGACCTGCTCCCGGATGAAGGCGTCGGAGCGGCCCGTGTTGAAGACGACCGGCCAGCCCGCCGAGGCGAGGGTGAGCAGGTCGGCGATGATCCCGGCAGGAACGGTGCGCGTGACGGGGCTCGCGACGGGGCCGTCGACGTCCAGCAGGAGGCCCTGGACGGGCACCCCGTCACGGGGACCGGGAACGGCGGGGGCGTCGGGCAGCAGATCGATCGGGGCGTCCGTAGGCATGACCCCATTATGTTCCCGGGCCGCATGCTCCTTCCATTCGTGTCCCTGCGCCCGCCCGGTGACCGGGGTCGTGGAAGACTGCGGGAATGATTCCAGGCAGCTCCCAGGGCATCACCGTCGTCGGGTCCATCAATGCAGACCTCGTGGTCACCCTCGAACGGCACCCGCGGCCGGGCGAGACGGTCCTGGGCCGCTCCATGACGGTGCTGCCCGGCGGCAAGGGCGCCAACCAGGCGGTCGCAGCTGCGCTGCTCGGCGCCGAGGTGACCATGATCGGCGCCGTGGGCGGCGACGCGTATGCCGAGGTCGCACTCTCCGCCCTGGCCGATGCCGGCGTGGACCTGCAGTCTGTCCGGCGGACCGGCGGAGGCACGGGTGTCGCGGTCGTGGAGGTGGCCGACGACGGCGAGAACACGATCGTGGTGCTGCCCGGCGCCAACGCCGAGGTGACTCCCGAGCTCGTCGGCGCATCCTCGGCTGCCATCCGCGAGGCGGCCGTCGTCGTGGTCCAGGGTGAGCTGCCCGCGGAGGCCACCGAGGCTGCGGTGAGGTCGGCCTCCGGTCGCGTGATCGTCAACCTGGCGCCCGTCATCGCCGTCGATCCCGAGGTGCTCCTCCGCGCCGATCCGCTCGTCGTCAACGAACACGAAGGAGCCCTGGTCCTCGCGCAGGCCGGGGGTGGGAGGGCGCCGGACCACGAGGGCGTCGTCACGGGCCTCCTCGCCCGGGGGTTCGCCTCGGTGGTGATGACGCTCGGCGCGGCCGGCGCCCTGGTGTCGGACGGCGGCGCCGTCCGGGCTGCCCGAGCCCCGCACGTGCGCGTGGTCGACACGACGGGCGCGGGCGACGCGTTCGTCGGAGCGCTCGCCGCTCGGCTCGCAGTCGGGGACCGGCTCGAGGAGGCCGTCCGGTTCGCGGTCCGGGTGGGGTCGTTCGCCGTGCAGCGCCCCGGCGCACAGCCCTCCTACCCGTCGGCCGACGACCCGCTGCCGGCACTCCCGCATCCCGAGCCGTAACCTTTCGGCCACGAGTTGGCGCGGAGGAGGGCCCCACATTCCATTGGCCCGAGCAATTACCTAGGCTGTAGCAGTGATCTTCAAAGCAGTAAGTGACGGCCGGCCGTACCCGGAGCACGGACACGTGACCCCGAAGGACTGGGCGGAGGTCCCTCCCCGGCAGGTGCGGCTCGACGAACTCGTGACCACCAAGACCACCCTCGACCTCGAGGCGCTCCTCGCCGAGGACTCGACCTTCTTCGGTGACCTCTTCCCCCACGTGGTGCAGTGGAACGACGTGATGTACCTCGAGGACGGCCTGCACCGCGCCGTCCGGACCGCCCTGCACCAGCGGACCATCCTGCACGCGAGAGTCCTCGTGCTGCATGACTGAGGAGGGTTCGCCGCGCGAGCGGCGGGCACAGGCCAGACGTGATCCGACCGAGTGGCACGGCCACCGGATCGTCACCGAGACGGACCTCGGAGCCGTCTTCGTCGAGGACGACGCCGAGCGTCGCCATCGCGCATCGGTGCGCAGGATCCGCCACGGGGTGGTCCTCGTGCTCCTCCTGGGACTCGTCACCGCCGCCGTCCTCGTGGCACTCGCCCTCGCGCGCGGCGACATCAGCATCGGTTCCCCGGCCCCCGCGCCGGTTCCGACGTCGACGTGCCCGGCCGGGCCGTTCGACTACCAGGACCCGAGCGCCATCACGGTCAACGTCTACAACAGCACCACCATCGACGGACTGGCCGGTACCGCGGCGGGGCAGTTGCGGGAGCGCGCCTTCGCGGTCCGCGACATCGGCAACCGGGAGATCGGCCCCACGGGCATCACGGCGATCATCGTCTCGGGTGAGGGCGGCCGCGCGAATGCCTTCACCGTGCAGCGCACCATCCCGGACTCGACCTACGTGGCCGACGAGCGCGAGGACAGGTCGGTCGACGTCATCCTGGGTTCCTCCTTCGAGGGCCTGGTGCCGCCCGAAGGTGTGGACATCACTCCCGCGGGGCTGACCTGCGCACCCGAGGAGGGGGCCACGTCCACGCCCACTCCCGCGCCGGCCCAGGCGCCCGCCGGCGGGTAGGGAGCAGGCGCACGGCGGTCAGTCGCGGTTCCGCAGCGCACGACGGCGGACGGCCAGCGGGTACACGACCCACAGCAGCATCACCACGAGCAGGAGCGACGCTCCGACGACGAGACCCGCCGTACGATCCACCACGAGGTCGAAGATGAGCCAGGCGGTACCGGCGAGCACGAGCCCCACGAGGGCGATGGTCATCCGGATGATCGCAGCGGTGTGCTGGACGAGGGTGGACTTCACGCGCAGGCCGAAGAGCACGCGGTGCAGGTTGACGGAGGACAGCACCAGGGCCGTGATCAGGGCGGACAGGCAGACCAGGCACAGGTAGACCGCCACCTGCACGTCATCGAGTTCCTCGAAGCGGCTCTGGAACGGCAGAGTCAGCAGGAAACCGGTCAGGATCTGGATGCCGGTCTGCATGACGCGCAGCTCCTGCAGCATCTCCTGCCAGTTGCGGTCGAGGCGCTGGTTGAGGCTCTCCCCGCGTCCGTCGTCGTCCGCCGGCCCCTCCTGACGCTGCGTCGGCGAGCCGGTGGAGGCTACCCCGTCCGCGCGGTGCGGCGCACGCGCAGCCGAGGCGCCGTCGGACGCCGGTCCGGGCGTGGTACCCACGGAGTCCGCCCGTCCGCTAGCGGGACGACCGCGCGCCGCCCTGCCAGACGGCGTCGAACGGGGCATTCGATACGACGCGGTTGCGGATGCCCTCCGTGACGAACTCCTTGGCCGTGCGGGCAGCCTCGAGCGGGGCCGCGCCCTTCGCCAGTTCGGCGGCGATGGCTGCGGCGAGCGTGCAGCCGGCTCCGCTGACGGCGACCTCGCCGACCTTGGGAGCGGACAGGACCTCGAGGGTCTCGCCGTCGAAGTAGACGTCCACGGCGTCGGGTCCCTCGATCCGGACGCCACCCTTGGCGAGGACCACGGCACCGCTCTGGGCGTGGATGATGCGCGCCGCCTCCTCGAGGTCCGCCAGGTTCTCGATGGTGATGCCCGAGAGCGATTCCGCCTCGAAATGGTTCGGGGTGACGAAGGTGGCCAGCGGGAGGATGTTCGCCTTCAGTGCCTGGTCGGTGTCGAGCGCGGCCCCGGGCTCCTGCCCCTTGCAGATCAGCACCGGGTCGAGGACCACGTTGTCCCACGCCTGGCTCCTCAGCGCGGCCGCGACGGTGTCGATCGTCGCGGGGGTGCCGAGCATGCCGAGCTTGACGGTGGTGAGGGGGTAGCAGGACTGGATGGCCTCGAGCTGGTCGGCGATGACCTGCTGGTCCACGGGGACGAACCGGTGCTGCCACTCCTGCTTCGGGTCGAAGGACACGATGCAGGTCAGGGCTACGACGCCGTACACGCCCAGCTCCTGGAACGTCTTGAGGTCGGCCTGCGCACCGGCGCCGCCCGTGGCCTCGGAACCGGCGATGGTCAGGGTGACGGCTGGGGACGGGGAAGTCTGGGTCTCGGACATTTCCCTAGTGTGCCCGAACCGGCTCCGGCGCGGCCACCCGATCCCGCCGGAGGATGTCGTCGAGCGCCGGGCCGAGGGTGGGGTAGTCGAAGGTGAAGCCCGCGTCGAGCAGCTTGCGCGGGGACACCCACCGGCTCTTGAGGACCAGTTCCGCCTCCGTCCGGATCAGCACGCCGCCGAGGTCCAGGAGCCACGCCGGGGTCGGCAGGCCCGCGGGGACGCGCAGGCGCCTGCGGACGGCGGCCATCAGCTCGGCGTTGGTCACGACCCCGGGGGCCGCGACGTTGACGGGCCCGCTCAGCGAGCGCGTTTCGACGAGAAACGTGATGGCGCGGAACAGGTCGTCGAGGTGGACCCAGCTGAACTTCTGCGTCCCCGCGCCCATCCGGCCACCCAGGCCGAGCCTCGCCAGGTTCCGGAGCGGCGTCATCACGCTGCCCGGACCGAGCACGATCGAGATGCGCAGCGCCACCTTCCGGACGTCCGGGACGTCGGCGTCGGCGAGTGCCTGTTCCCAGGCCCGTGCCACCGACACCGAGAAGCCCGAGCCGAGGTCGCCGTCGTCCTCCGCCTGCGGCCGGTCCGTCGCGTGCCGGTAGATGGTGCCCGTGCTCGCGTTGATCCAGACCGGCGGCGGCGTGCCGCCCTCCGCCCGGCACAGCGCGAGGGCGCGGCCGAGTTCCTCGGTGGTGCCGACGCGGGAGGAGAAGATGGCGTCCGCATTCCGTCTGTTGTAGCGGCAGTTCACGCTGCGCCCGGCGAGGTTGACGAGGGCGTCCGCGCCGTCGAGGGCATGGGCCATGGCGGCCGTGTCGCCCCAGACCGCCGGGCCGGCCCGGCCGACCGTCCGTACCTCCACCCCCGCCTCGGTGAAGCGGCGGACCAGGTGGCTGCCGATGAATCCCGATGCTCCAGCGAGGACTACTGTGGTGATGCTCATTGCACGCGGACCAGCTTCCAAACACTCGCGCGGGCGAAAGCGCCCACGCCTCCGATGATGAGGGCGACCGGGAGGTTCTCCAGCACCGACCTCGAGGGCGACAGCAGGGCGATCAGGGCCAGGGGGACGAGGGTGAAGGCGGCGAAGAAGACGCCGATGTGCACCCACTGGTTCGTCACCGGGCGCAGCAGGAGCCCGACGAGGATGCCGAGCGGCAGCCCCGTGACCAGGCCGATGCCGAGCCCGTACCAGAGGGCCAGCACGAAGACGCCGGGTGCGTCCGCGCCCCAGGGGAGCGCGAAGACCAGGGCGAGCGTGACCAGGCCCACGAGGAACCCGACCGCCACGGCTCCCGCGCCGAACGTCACGCGGCGGGGCGGAAGCCCGGCCCCGTCGTCGGGCGTCCCCTCGTCGAGTGTCCCGTCCGGTGCCCCGTCGTCGGGCGTCCCCTCGTCGAGTGTCCCGTCCGGTGTCCGGTCGTCGGGCGTCCCCTCGTCGAGTGTCCCGTCCGGTGTCCGGTCGTCGGGCGTCCCCTCGTCGAGTGTCCCGTCCGGTGTCCGGTCGTCGGGCCTCCCCTCGTCGAGTGTCCCGTCCGGTGTCCGGTCGTCGGGCCTCCCCTCGTCGAGTGTCCCGTCCGGTGCCCCGTCGTCGGGCGTCCCCTCGTCCGCGCTCACTGCCGTGTCCCACGGATCAGCTGGACGATGTCCTCGACGATCTTCCGGACGACGGGAAGCCGCGAGAGGATCACGAGTTTGGACAGGAGCGGCGCGGCCTGGTCGATGAGGCGGCGGGTGCGGACCTGGCGGGGCGAGGAGTCGTACACCCAGAAGAGGGTGATCGCCATGTAGGCGTACCAGAGGAGCTCCGGGAGGTCGTCGCGGATGGCGAGCGGTGGCTGGGGCCTCGACAGCGAGACGGCGTGCCGGAAGAGGGAGATGGCACGGGCACGGGCGACGGCGGATTCACTGCCGAAGGGACTCGTGGTGGCCGAGGGCTTGATGGCGATGCTGATGAAGTTGGAACCGAAGTCGTGGTACGGCGCCAGGACGTCGACGCCGGTGTTGAGGACCACCCGCAGGAGCTCCCCGAGGTTCTGCCCCTCGCGGAGCAGCGGCAGCGCGAGCGCCCGGTGCTCCTCCTGCAGGCTGCGGTATAGCTCGTGGACGAGATCGTCCTTGGAGGCGAAGTAGTAGTACGCGCTTCCGGTGGAGACCTCGGCCGCGGAGGCGATGGCCCGCATGGTGGTCTTCTCGTACCCGTTCTCGCGGAACAGCCGGAGCGCCGTCGACACCAGCAGCTCCCGGGTCGCTTCACTCTTGGCTGTCGGCGTCGGCATTCTACTCCCATTCGAACATGTTCAATTCGGAGTCTAGCCCGAAACTGAACATGTTCAAACAGGAGGGTGAGGCGCCGTGCGGCCCGTTTCAGGGAGCCGCTGCTACCGGAACAGGTCCGAAGCGACGCCCATGATGATGCGGTCCCCCGGCGTGGACTTCCTGAGGTAGTCCTCGACCGCCCAGTCGTCGAGCGCGATGCACCCGGCGGTCGGAGCCTTGTTCTCATGCAGGAAGATGGCGAAGCCCGCGTCCTGGACGATCGCCGAGTCCGGCGGCCGGTTGTAGTTGATCACGGCGCCCTGCCGGTAATCGTGCGTGGCCCGGGTCGCGAAATACCACATGTCCTCGTCGTACCCCGTCCACGCGGAGGACTCGAAGTACTTGTTGTAGGTGGCCGTGTAGGGGTTGCCGCCCCAGCGTGAGCGGGGGTTCAGCGTGCGGTAGGGCAGCGCGGTGCCGGGGTTGCCCAGGCCGAAGGCCTCGGTCACGGAGTAGGACCCTGTGGGGGAATAGTTGAAGCGGGTCGGCCCGGACGGGACTCCCGGCCTCCTGAAGCCGCTGGATCCCACCCTGGCATCGGTCGTCCAGTCGGTGACATACGTTCCCGCCACCTTCTGGCAGTACACGGCGCTGGCGGAACTCTGGCCGTACCCGCCGGCGATGGTGAGGAGGACCCTCTTCGCCCCGCCCGTCGGGTACCTGGAGCGTCCGTCGTTCAGCGTGGTGCATGCGGTGTGCCGGTGATCCCGGCCGCCGGAGCTCTTCCAGGAGATGTACCCGCCCTGGAAGGGCTGGACACATTCACCGCCCTCGCAGCGCTCCGGCGTCTGGGGGTAGCCGAGGTAGCTCAGGTGCCAGCCCATCGATTCGTACTTCGCTCTCATCCCTCCGCGGACGGGTTGGGACCCGGTTGCGGGGGACCAGAAGATCACGCCTCCCTGGAACCACTGGTAGCAGCCACCGTTGCGCTGTCCGCAGACCTCGGCTTCCAGCGGGTAGCCCAGGTAACCGGTGTGGGCGCCCAGATTCTCGTGACGGGCGCGGATATCGCCGTTCGTCGAGTGTCCGCCGGTCGCCGGGGACCAGTAGGTCGAGCCGCCCTGGTACTTCTGGACGCAGCCACCGTTCAGCTGCCCGCACACCTCGTTGTCGAGGGGATACCCGAGTACACCGTTCTCCGCGCCGCGGGCCGCCCAGGCGGCGAGCATCCCGCCGCGGCTGACGTGGGCGCCTGTTGCTGCCGACCAGGAGATCACCCCGCGCTGGAAGGTCTGCTTGCAGCCGGCCGATCGCAACCCGCAGGTCTCCCTGGACGTCGGGTAACCGAGCCAGCCGTTCTCCGCCCCGGTCCGTGAGTATGCGCCGCCGATGGCTCCGGGGGTCCATACTCCGAAGGCGCCGGACGACGCGGACCACAGGATCCGGAGTCCGCCGAACTCCTGGGCGCAGCCGTTGTCCCGCGTGCCGCATACCTCGGCCGAGGACGGGTAGCCGGCCGCAGCGTAGCCGCCGTACCGGTTGTACAGCGCGCCACCGACGGCGCCCCGGGTCCATACCTGCTGGTGCCCGCCCACCCTGCTCCAGGTGAGATCGATCCCGCTGGAGAACCGCTGGGAGCAGCCGCCCACGGTGCACCGCTCGTCGGTCACCGGATAGCCGACGGCGGCCAGGCCTCCGGTGGCTGCCCACCGGGGGCCGGTCCTGCCGGAGGTGAACAGTACTGCGTGCGCTCCGGTGGAGGGGGTGTAGTGGATCTCTCCGCCGACGAAGGTCTCCACGCAGCGTCCTGCTGCGGTGCAGGACTCGTCGGAGGTCGGTTCGCCCAGCGGCCCGGCAGCACCGCCGAGATCCCGCCACTTGGCGGCGATGCCTCCGATGGGAGTGAAAGGACCCACGGCCGCGGCGCTGACCCCGGGGTCCGGTATTGCCGTCGGGTAGGTGGTTCCTGCAGGTCAGGCACCGCCGGTGCGGCACTCTCCGGTGGGATTTCAGGTCCGGGGCCGGGTACTTCATCACCGGGCTCGGCCGTGGCGGTCGGGACGGGGCTCGTCGCCACTCCGGCCAGCGGAGGCTCGGGCGGAGCCGATTCCGCGGTCGACGGCTCCGGAACCGCGTCCGGGCCTGCAGGCGCAGGTGTCCGCAGCGCGCCAGCAGGGGGAGTCGTGTCCGGATCCGCTGGAGCCTGCGCCGGGGGAGTCGGTGCGGGGGTCTGCTCCGCGACCGGAGGGGGAGGGGCGGGCGCTGCGACCGCGCCCGGAGCGAGCCCGGAGAGAAGGAGCGCGGCCAGCGAGACGACAGCGAGTGCGCGCGCCGGAAGGGACGTGGATAAAGTGTTCACCGGAAGACGACCGCCTGACATGTGGAGGGTGCCGGGGCCTCGGCGAAGGCATCAGCGCGGACTTCGATCGTGCCGCCGGCTGGTACTGCTTGCTGGATCCTCGTGCGGCCGGCCACGCTGCTGGTGCTCCCGACTGCGACGACGACAGAGAACGTCACTGGGGTGTCGGCCGTATTGGTCAGCGTCCCGGAGAAGGACCAGACGCCGGCTGCATCCGCCGTGCACACCACGTCGCTCAGGGAATCGTTGGCGATGGCGGTCGGATTCGCCGGCACCGACTCCCTGCTGGTCTCCAGGGTCGCCTCGACGCTCGGTCCGGGATCGGGGGACGCAGGTGCCGGCAGGTCCGTCCCCGTGGCGTCGGCGGCCGACGTCGTCGCCGCGTCCGGCGATGCGGGCATCGTCCCGGGCGACGTCGAGGCCGCCGACGGTCCTGAGGCCGGCACATCGGGCGCATCGGCAGGTGGCGGCGTGCAGCCGGAAAGGGCGATGACGCCCAGTGCCACCCCCCAGAGAAGCCCCCCGACACTCCGCATTCTTCCCCTATTTCCCGCGGTGAACTTCTCGTTCGGGAACCAGGGGCTTCTGACCGGGAAGGTTGTACAGCCGGGCATTATCAGCGATCGTCCGCGGTGCGGTCCAGATTCGGTAACGATCCCGCACGATCTGCGGGGAAGGAGGGTCAGGCGTAGTACCGCCCCAGCACGTCGGCCTTCAGGTCGTAGAACGTGCCGTCCTCGATGGCGGCCCGGGCGTCGTCGACCATGCGCACCACGAACCGCTCGTTGTGGATGGAGATCAGGGTCGCGGACACCATCTCCTTCGCCTTGAACAGGTGGTGGATGTAGGCGCGGGTGTAGTGCGTGCAGGTGTAGCAGTCGCAGCCCTCGACGAGCGGCGTGAAGTCCCGCTTGAAGCGCGCGTTCGAGAGGTTCCACCGGCCGTCCGGCGTGTAGAACGCGGAGTTGCGGGCCACACGGGTGGGGGAGACGCAGTCGAACGTGTCGGCGCCGTTCTCGATGCCGGTGAAGAGGTCGTCGGGCTCGGAGATGCCCAGCAGGTGGCGGGGCTTGTCCTCGGGCAGCTCGTCGCTGCACCAGCCGAGGATCGTCCCGAGGTTCTCCTTCTCCAGCGCCCCGCCGATCCCGAAGCCGTCGAAGTCCATGGCGCCGAGGTCCGCCGACGCCTTCCTCCGGAGGTCCTCGTACTGTGCGCCCTGGATGACGCCGAACAGGGCCTGGTAGGGGCGGTGACTGCGTGCCGCGGTGAGGCGCTCGTGCTCCGCGATGCAGCGCAGCGCCCAGAGCCGCGTCCGTTCCAGGGATTCCTCCTGGTAGCCGCGCGAGTTCATCAGGGTGGTGAGCTCGTCGAACGCGAACATGATGTCGGCGCCCAGCTGGTGCTGCACCTGCATGGAGATCTCCGGGGTGAAGCGGTGGCGGTCGCCGTTGAGGTGGGACTTGAACCAGACGCCGTCGTCGTCGATGGAGGCCAGGCGCTCCTTGCCCACGGCGACGCGGTCATCGGCGCCGGCCTTGTCGGCGTCGACCGGGACGTCCATGGTGATGACCTTCTTGAACCCCGAACCGAGGCTCATCACCTGGAAGCCCCCGGAATCGGTGAAGGTGGGGCCGGGCCAGTTCATGAAGGCGCCGAGCCCGCCCGCCTCGTCGAGGATGTCCGCCCCGGGCTGAAGGTAGAGGTGGTAGGCGTTCGCGAGCAGGGCCTGCGCGCCGAGGTCCGCCATGGCTCCGGGGAGCACGGCCTTGACCGAGGCCTTGGTCCCGACGGGGATGAAGGCCGGCGTCCGGATCTCGCCGTGCGGGGTGGTGATGGTCCCGGTGCGTCCGTGCCGCCGCCCGCCGGTCCCGGCTCCCGGCGTCGTCTCCTCGAGGCGGCTGCTGACGGAGAAGGAGAACGAGGACTGCTGGGACTGTGGATGCACCACCCTATTTTGCCAGTCCTTTTGCCAGTCCTTTTGCCAGGCCGCGGCGCTGCTCGTGTCCGGGTGCCTACCGGCCGGCGAGCTGTGCGTTGAGGGAACCGACGGCGGCGAGTTCGGCGGCGATCCGCCGCTCGAGCACGTCGCGGCCCAGGGTCTCCGACCCGCCGTGCGCGCGCAGGTAGAGCAGCACGCCGATGCGGAGGACCCGCCAGTCCCGCTCGACGTCGATCGTGCCCGCCGAGGACGCCCGGAGGATCTCCGGGTCGTAGACGTTGGGCTCGTTGAGCTGGCGCTGCCGGTACATGGCGGCCGTCTTCGCGCGCAGCGGGTCCGTCTCGGCGTCGTCCGCAGCCCGGATGGCCGCGGAGTACCGGGCGGAGCGCGCCTGGTCGTGCCGGGTGAGGTAGGCGGCGATCGCGAGGCCGCCCTCGATCCACTTCCACCGCCCGAAGTTGCCGTCGAACGGCAGCTCGGCCAGCAGGTCGGCGACGGTCAGCGCCGCGGCGGTGTCGCCCTCGTCGACGAACAGCGCGAGCGCGAGCTGGTGCAGGTCCTGGAGGTTGCTCCCCGACTTGAGGTTGATGCCGCGGGCGAGGCGCCCGGCGATCTCCTGGACGGCGCCGCTGTCGGCATGCGCCTGGGCGATCTGCGCGACGAGCGCTTCGGGCGAGCCGTGGTCGGCGGCGACCGCCGAGGCGCCGAGCTCGGCGTCGGCCGGTTCCAGGTAGACCATCGAGCCGGTGGCGATGGACACCCGGCGTCCTCCCGCCACGGTCGCGAGAACGAGTGCGGGCACGCCGAAGTCGTCGTTCTCCACCTCGACGGCGGTGACCTCCGCCGTCTCCTCGCCGTCGGGGAGCGCCAGGACGTCCCCCGCCACGAGCACCTCTGCCGGAACCGCGCGCAGCCCGGTCCTGTCCACCCTGTTCACCATCATGTACGTCGTGCCAACCTCTGCCAGTAACCCCGTGGATGTCCTCCGGCGCCCCAGCGCGCCCGTTTCACGATACGGTAACGCGGACCCCGGCGGGTTCCTCCGTGGCTAGCGGCCCCACCCGGCATGGGCCAGGGCCTGACGCAGCAGGTCGGCACGGCCACCGGAGAATTCCGCCTGGATGGACGGGCTGAGCGCCTCGGACGGGGTGAGCCAGGACAGCTCCAGGGCGTCCTGGCGCGGGTTGCACTCGCCCGTCACAGGGATGAGGTACGCGAGGGCGACGGCGTGCTGGCGGTCGTCGGTCAGCCCGGTCTCCGAGGGGGAGGGGAAGTACTCGGCGATCGTGAAGGGCAGGGGCGACGGCGGCAGCTGCGGGAGGGCGAGGGGCCCGAGGTCCTTCTCGAGATGGCGCAGGAGCGCCGCCCGGATGGTCTCCCGGTACATCACACGACCGGAGACGAAGGTCCGCACCATCTCGCCCTGCTCGTTGGCCTGCAGCAGCAGTCCCACCTCGTTGACGTACCCGAGGGCGTCGCACCGGACGGGGATCGCCTCCACGTAGACCATCGGCAGGCGGCGGCGGGCCTCGTACAGATCGTCTTCGGAGAGCCAGCCCGGATTGGGGTCAGGGGTGCGTACGTTCATACACCAGTTCTATAGCAGACCCCCACCCGGCGACAGGCGGCGCGCTGTTCTTCGGCCCGTGGCTGAATCCGCCGGCCCGGTGCCGCCCCGACGATTCAGTCGTGGACGTCCTGCTGCCGGCCGTCGATCCGCACCACGGCGCCCCACGGAGCACGGAGGCGGAGCGACGACCTCCGGCCCCCGCCGACGACTCCGGCGTCGACGCCGGCAGCCGTCAGGCCCGCGACGAGGTCCCGCACGTCGCCGTCGTGCTCGAAGGCCATCCCCACCCCGGGGCGCTCCCGCAGTTCCACGGTCACGAGCCCACCGTTCTTGGCACGGAAAGCGCGCCCGGTGCCGGCGTCCGAACCGGCCCGGGGCCGGGCTCCGATGTCCTCCAGCACCCGGACGGCGGATCCCACGTCGGGCGTCTGCCAGCGGGCGAGGACCGAGAGGGACGACGCCGGCGCGGTCGTCTCGCGCGGGCCCGCGGCGGCGAGGAGGGGAGTCCCGTCCGGGGCGATGATCCGGGCGGTGGTGCCGTGGTGTCCCTCCACCAGGTCCACGGGCGTGCCGGCGGCGATGGTCCGTCGCGCGAACTCCCGGACGTCCGAGACGTCGAAGGCGAGGCTCACGCTGCCGTCCTCGGGGCTGCCGGAGGCGCAGGGGTGCAGGGCCACGCGACCGCTGCCGGCGTCGAACACCTCCTGCGCACCGTCCGGGAGTGCCCCCCGGGAGGAAGCCAGTCCGAGCGCGTGGAGGAAGTCCCGCGCGGCGGTCGGGTCGGAGGTGTGGAGGATGGGTCGGACGCGGAGCATCAGGTTTCCTTCGGAGCGGTGCGGGAATGGCGGGGCCCGGTTCCCGAACGGCCCGGGTAGCCCTAGGGTGGTCGCATGAAGGCCGAACTGCCGGAACTCCTGCTGCCCGACGCGCTCGCCTGGCGCGGCTGGCTCGAGGCGAACCACAAGTCCTCGCCCGGTGTCTGGCTCATCGAGCACAAGAAGGGCGGGGACACCACGCTGCTGACCTATGCGCAGGCGCTCGATGAAGCGCTGTGCTACGGCTGGATCGACGGCCAGGCCCGCTCGCGCGACGGGGGCAGCTACTTCCAGCGGTTCACGCCGCGCGGCCCGCGCAGCATCTGGTCGGCGCGCAACCGGACCTACGTGGACAGACTGCGTGCGGAGGGCCGCATGTGTGCAGCGGGCGAGAGGGCCGTCGCGGCAGCGCAGGAGGACGGCAGGTGGGAGCGCGCCTACGCCGGACCCGCGACGGCCGAGGTGCCGCCGGAGCTGATGGCGGCCATCGAGGCCGACGACGCCGCGCTCGCCACCTTCCGCACCTTGTCCTCCCAGAACCGCTACGCCCTCATCTTCCGCCTGACCCAGCTCAGGACGGACGCCGCGAAGGAGCGGAACATCGCGAAGTTCGTCGCCATGCTCTCCCGCGGGGAGACCTTCTATCCCCAGGGCAGGAAGCAGGTCGGTTAGCGGCACCGCGTCCCGGCTTCCAGTACCATCCACGCCTGGAGCTGCGAGGACAGGCTGACCGGCCCGTCCTGCCGGGGCGGGAAGACGAGCATCGACCGGTCGACGGCCAGCCGGTCGGCCCAGATCCGGTCCGCGGTCGCCCCGAGGAGCGCGCGTGCCGTCGCCGCGGCCGTCCCCCCGATGTCCGCCGACACCGCCTGCGCCAGATAGCGCGCGAGGATCCCCGTGAAGAGTCCGCCATCACCCCCCGGGCCGAGCGGCAGCACACCGTCGTCGTCCGCGATGCCCCGGGCGACCGCCTCCACCAGGTCCGCCGCGTGCCGCAGGTTCTCCGGACCGCCGACCGCGACGAGCGCGCCCAGCACGGTCCCCTGGTTGTAGGTGTGCAGGGACCGCTCCACCCGGCCGTCGGCCTTCACGCCGTCGAGGTAGAGCCCGGTGCCGGGATCGAACAGCCGGTCCCTCAGCCAGTCGAGCAGTTCCTGCGCCCGGGCGCCCTCCCCGCCGCGTGCGAAGAAGAGGGCGGCGGGCGCCGTGGTGGGGGTGTTCTTGTAGTCCCGGGTGGTGTTCCAGTAGACCCCGCCGCCCAGGTCCTCCGTATGGGCCGACCGGAGTGCAGCCCCGAGGACGCGCACGCGGCGCCGGGGCCGCCGTCGACCCTCCATCGCATCGAGGCGCTGGAGGGCCAGCGCGAGCCAGGCCATGTCGTCGTAGTAGAAGTTGCGCCATCGTCCGCCGTTGCGCAGCCACACGCCGCGGGCCAGCTTCCGCGCCTCGGAGAGGGCATCCCCGGTGGGATCCCGGAGGTGCTCGTCGAGGAGGCAGTCGAGGAAGTGCGCCTGCCACCAGTAGTGCCAGTGGTTCCGGGCGCCGGCCGGTGGCGGGAAGGCGATGGCGCCGAGCCGCGTCCCGGGGACGCGGAGGCTCCGCCGGGCGAACAGGTGCCGGACGCTCTGCGCGGCCTGCGAGGCCGCCTCGTCAGGGATGGGCATGTGACCACCCTAGCCACACCAGGAGGGGTCCTGGTTGGGCAGGATGCGCAACCGATCGCCGTCCGGGTGCGCAGTGGGCCACGTCACAGTACGCTGGGCCGAAGGACCGACGGCGGTCCTCGCCGGGCGGAAGGATCAGGCATGGACATCAGCGGAGCGGTCGCCCTCGTCACGGGCGGGGCCTCGGGACTCGGTCTCGCCACCGCCCGCAGACTGTTCGACGACGGCGCGTCGGTGCTGCTGGTCGACCTCCCGCAGTCCGCCGGGACCGACGCCGCCGCGGAACTCGACCCCTCGGGGGACCGGGTCCGCTTCGTCGCCGCCGACGTCGCCGATCCTGCCCAGGTCCAGGCGGCAGTCGCCGCGGCCACAGAACTCGGCCCGCTGCGGATCGTCGTCAACTGCGCCGGCATCGCCACGCCGGGCAAGGTCCTGGGACGGGACGGGGTCCTGCCGCTCGAACAGTTCGCCCGCGTCATCACCGTCAACCTGGTCGGCACCTTCAACGTGATCCGGCTCGCAGCCGAGGCGATGGCGGCCACCGCCACGGTCAGCGGTCTCGGAGGATCCGAGGAGCGCGGCGTCATCATCAACACCGCCTCCGTCGCCGCCTTCGACGGCCAGATCGGACAGCCTGCGTACTCGGCCTCCAAGGGCGGCGTGGCCGCGATGACCCTGCCCATCGCCCGGGAACTCGCCCGCTCCCTGATCCGCGTCGTGACGATCGCCCCGGGCATCTTCGAGACACCCATGATGGCGGGCCTGCCCCAGGAGGCCCAGGATTCCCTCGGCGCCCAGGTCCCGCACCCGTCCCGCCTCGGCAAGCCCGTCGAATACGCCGCGCTCGCCGCTCACATCGTCGAGAACCAGATGCTCAACGGCGAGACGATCCGCCTCGACGGCGCCATCCGCATGGCGCCGAAGTAGCTCCACCGCACTACCCCCGGTCTCAGCTCGATCGAAAGGACGGCTCGATGGAGAGCCCGCTGCCCACCGCCGATTTCCTCGGCTTCGAGTCCCTCCTGGCGACCTCCGAACGGGAGAAACTCCAGGACGTCCGGGACTTCCTCGCCAAGGACGTCTCGCCGCGCGCCGTCGAATGGTGGAACCGGGCCGAATTCCCGCACGAACTCCTGCCCGGGCTGGCGGCGCTGAATCTCAGCACGCCCGTTCAGCAGGGGTACAGCCACCTGTTCAGCGGACTGGTGATCGCCGAGCTCACCCGCGCCGACACCTCGATCGCGACGTTCTTCATGGTCCACCACGACCTGTTCGTCGAGGCCCTGCACACCTTCGGCAGCGACGACCAGAAGGCGCGGCTCCTGCAGGACGCAATGGACCTGAGGATCACCGGCGCCTTCGCCCTGACCGAACCGGAGCACGGGTCCGACGTCGCCGGTGGCATGACGACCACCGCCACGCGCGACGGCGACACCTGGGTCGTCAACGGCGCGAAGCGCTGGATCGGCAACGGGACGTTCTGCGACTACATGCTGCTCTGGGCGCGCGATACCGAGAGCGGCGGAGTGCGCGGCTTCATCCTCGACGCCACGCTGCCCGGTGTGACCCGGACGGCGATCGCCAACAAGACGGCGCTGCGGACGGTCCAGAACGCCGACGTCACACTGACCGACGTGCGCATCCCGGAGGCGGACCGCTTCGCCGGTATCGAGTCCTTCAACGACACCCGGCAGCTCCTGCTGGGCTCACGGATCCTCGTCGGCTGGCAGGCCGTCGGCCAGCAGCTGGCCGCGTTCGACGTCGCCCGGCAGTACGCCCTCGAGCGACACCAGTTCGGCCGACCGATCGCAGGGTTCCAGCTCATCCAGGACCAGCTCGTCACCATGATGGGCAACACGACGGCGAGCCTCGGCGTCATGGCGCGCATCGCCGAGCTGCAGGGGCAGGGTGCCTCCGACATGGCGCAGGCCGCCTTCGCCAAGTCCTTCACCACGGCCCGAATGCGGGAGACCGTCGCGCTGGGACGGGGGATCCTCGGCGGCAACGGCATCGTGACCGATTACGGGATGGCCAAGATCTTCGCGGACGCCGAGGCGGTCTACACCTACGAGGGGTCCTACGAGATCAACAGCCTGATCGTGGGCAGGGCGCTGACGGGCATCTCGGCGTTCGCCTGACCCGGTGCGGCGACGGCGGACGCGAGCTGCGGCTTCCTGCACGCGTTTTGGGCGGGAAGTGCGTGTCGGGCGGCGACACGCCGTCGTCCGCGCCGTTCGGCTGATCGATGCCGTGCACGAACCCGCGGTGGGCGCGGGCCGGGCCGCCCCAGGCCGCAGCAGGGCGGCGCCGGCGTTCACATGACGGACGTGGTGAGGCCCACGCCACATCACTGGGTAGTATCCCAACAGCAATCCGTCGTATCCAGTGCCGCATACGCCCCGTTTTCCGTGCCCTGAAAGCAGGCTGTTGTGACAGTGCCCCTCGAAGTGTCCCCCGCGCGTGCCGCCGACCAGTTCAGCGAGACGGTGGGGGACATCAGTTCCGACCTGCGCGCCGATGTCCGGCGCGTCAGCACCCTCCTCGGCGAGTCCCTCGTTCGGCAGCACGGACAGGAGCTCCTCGACCTCGTGGAGCGGGTACGCCTCCTCACGAAGCAGTCCAAGGAGTCGGGCAGCGGGGACGACGCCGCCGGGCGCGCGGCACTCGCCGAGCAGGTCCGCGAACTCCTCGCGGCCCTGCCCATCGGTCAGGCCACCGAACTGGTCCGGGCCTTCGCCGCGTACTTCCACCTCGCCAACGCGGCCGAGCAGGTGCACCGCGTGCGCGGCCTGCGGACGCGTTCCGAGGAGGACGGCTGGCTCGCCCAGACCGTCTCCCGCATCGCGTCCGACGCCGGTCCGGAGGCTCTCGCCGACGTCGTCCGGGAGCTCGACGTCCGCCCCGTGTTCACGGCCCATCCCACCGAGGCGTCGCGCCGCTCCGTGCTGGACAAGCTGCGCCGCCTGTCCGACATCCTCGCGGAGTCAACAGTGGAGGGATCCCAGCAGCGCCGCCGGCAGGACCGACGGCTCGCCGAGGTGATCGACCTCATCTGGCAGACCGACGAGCTGCGGCAGGTGCGGCCCACGCCGATCGACGAGGCCCGCAACGCCATCTACTACCTGGGGAACATCCTCACCACCTCGATGCCGGAACTGCTGGAGGACCTCTCGGACCTCCTCGCGGATCACGGCGTCGCCCTTCCCGCGGGTGGCGCGCCGCTGAGGTTCGGGTCGTGGATCGGCGGTGACCGGGACGGCAACCCCAATGTCACGGCTTCCGTGACCCGCGAGATCCTGCAGATCCAGAACCAGCAGGCCGTCCGCATCGCCATCCACTTTCTCGACCGGCTGATCTCGTCGCTCTCGTCGTCGACCACGATCGTGGGTGCCTCACCCGAGCTGACGGCGTCGATCGAGAAGGATCTCGCCAACCTGCCACGCCTCGACAGGCGTGTGCTGGAACTGAACGCCCAGGAGCCGTACCGGCTCAAGCTGACCTGCGTGAAGGCGAAGCTGCTCAACACGGCGGCGCGTGTCCAGCAGCAGACGGCGCACGAGCCCGGCCGCGACTACAACGACACCGCCCAGGTCCTGGCCGACCTCGAGCTCGTGGGGGACTCGCTGCGGCGGAACGCGGGGGGCCTGGCCGCCGACGGAGCCCTCGCCACGGCGTCGCGCGTGATCTCCTCCTTCGGCCTGCACCTGGCGACCCTCGACATCCGCGAGCACGCCGACATGCACCACGACGTCGTCGCGCAGCTCGCCGACCGGCTCGGCGAGCTGGAGGTCCCCTACCTCGACCTGGACCGGGAGGGGCGCCGCCGGGCGCTGTCCCGCGAGCTGGCCTCGCGGCGACCGCTGGCGGCGGTCAACCCGCCGCTCGACGACGGCGCGCGACGTACCTTCGACGTCTTCCGCGAGATCGCCTCGGCGCTGGAGACCTACGGGCCGGACGTCATCGAGACCTACATCGTCTCCATGACCCGCGGCGCCGACGACGTCCTCGCCCCCGTGGTGCTGGCGCGCGAAGCGGGCCTTCTCGACGTGGTCGGCGACGGCTCGGGCGGCCCGGACTCCGGTGCCTTCGCGAAGATCGGCTTCGCCCCGCTGCTCGAGACGGTGGACGAGCTCCGCGTCTCGGCGGAGATCGTGGACACCCTCCTGTCCGATCCGACGTACCGCGAGGTGGTGCGGCTCCGCGGCGACCTGCAGGAGGTCATGCTGGGGTACTCCGACTCCAACAAGGAGTCCGGCGTGCTCACGAGCCTCTGGGAGATCCACAAGACCCAGCGGCGCCTGCGCGACGTCGCCGCGAAGCACGGTGTCCGCCTCCGCCTGTTCCACGGGCGTGGGGGGTCGGTGGGCCGCGGTGGCGGCCCGACGTACGACGCCATCCTCGCCCAGCCGAACGGCGTCCTCGAGGGCGAGATCAAGTTCACCGAGCAGGGCGAGGTCATCAGCGACAAGTACTCGCTCCCGGCCCTGGCCCGCGAGAACCTCGAGCTGTCCCTGGCCGCGGTCATGCAGGGCTCCGCCCTGCACCGCACGCCGCGTACGTCCGACGACGAGCGCGGCCGCTGGGCCGAGGTGATGGAGACGGTCTCCGATGCGGCGTTCGCGCGGTACCGCTCGCTCATCGACCACGAGGACCTGCCGGCGTACTTCCTCGCGTCGACGCCCGTGGAGCAGCTCGGCTCGCTCAACATCGGCTCGCGCCCGTCCAAGCGGCCCGACTCCGGCAGCGGGCTCGGCGGACTCCGCGCCATCCCCTGGGTGTTCGGGTGGACGCAGTCCCGGCAGATCGTCCCGGGCTGGTTCGGCGTCGGCTCCGGCCTGCGCGCGGCGCGGGAGGCGGGGCACGAAGGGCTGCTCGCCGAGATGCTCGGCCGATGGCACTTCTTCCGTACCGTCGTCTCGAACGTGGAGATGACGCTCGCCAAGACCGATCTCGAGATCGCCGCGCATTACGTCGAGGCCCTCGTGCCGGGCGACCTGCAGCACCTCTTCGGCGTGATCCGGGAGGAGTACGAGCTGACCCTGGCCGAGATCCGGCTGCTCACGGGCGAGCACGAGCTGCTCGACGACCAGCCCGTGCTCAAGCGCTCCCTCGCGGTGCGCGACCAGTACCTCGACCCCATCTCCTACCTGCAGGTGGAGCTGCTGCGCCGCGTGCGGGCAGAGGCCGGCGAGCCCGACGGGCAGCTGCAGCGGGCCATGCTGATCACCATCAACGGCGTCGCCGCGGGGATGCGGAACACGGGCTGACACGCGGCCCGGGCACCGCCAGTCGTGGCGCCCGGAGATGCCTCGCCGGAATACCCGCCGGAGGGTGCCGGTTGCCGCCTCTGGAAGCCGAGAAGCAGGCCTCAGGGCCGGTTCAACCAGAGGAGCACCATGAAGGCAGTGTTTTACGAGCGGTACGGCGATCCCGACGTCCTCCAGTACGGCGAACAGCCCGACCCGAAGGTCGGACCGGACTCCGTGCTCGTCGAGGTCCGTGCGGCCTCGGTCAACCCGGTCGACTGGAAGATCACGGGCGGTCACCTCGATGGCGCCCTGCCCACCCACTTCCCGGTGGTCCCGGGCTGGGACGTCGCCGGCGTCGTCGTCCAGCCCGGCCCGTCCGTCACCGAGTTCCAGGCCGGCGACGAGGTGATCGGCTACGTCCGGATGGACACCGTCGGGCTGGGGACCTTCGCGGAGCAGGTGGCTGCTCCGGTCCGGACGCTCGCCCGCAAGCCGCGCAACGTGTCATGGGCCGAAGCCGCCACCATGCCGCTCGCCGGGCTCACCGCCTACCAGGCCCTCCGGGCCGTCGGTGCAGGGGAGGGCGATACCGTGCTCGTGCACAACGGTGCCGGCGGCGTGGGGACCTACGCCATCCAGATCGCCACTGCCTGGGGCGCGCGCGTGCTGGCCACGGCGTCCGAGAAGAACCACGACTTCCTGCGTTCTCTCGGTGCCGAGCCGCTGACCTACGGCGAGGGACTCGCGGACCGCATCACCGTCGCGGCTCCCGAGGGGCTCGACGCCGTCGTCGACTTCGTGGGCGGGGACGACCTGCCGGTCTCCCTCGAGCACCTGAGGACTCCGGGGCGGGTAGCCTCCGTGGTCGATGCAGGGATCAAGGACGAGGGCGGGCGCTACATCTTCGTGCGGCCCGACCCGGAGGACCTGCTGGCCCTGACCGAACTCGTGGAGGCCGGCAGCGTGAAACCCGTCCTCGCGGAGACCTTCCCGCTGGAGCGCGCGGCAGACGCCTTCCGCAGCAGCATCGAGGGACACGTGCGCGGCAAGATCGCCGTGACCGTCGGCGACGAGGGCCAGGCGGGCCTGCCGGCCGCCTAGTAGCGCGTGTCCTCGTAGTCGTCGCCGAGGAGGTCGAGGGGTTCGCGCTGTGCGTCCTCCTCGGCACGGAGCCAGCGGCGGTACGCGTGGTCCACGCGGTGCCGGCGGGAGCCCGCGGTGATCAGCAGCAGGAAGATCGCCATGGCGGACACGAAGGCGACGTCGACCGCGAACGGCTCGCCGAGCATGCGTTCGACGGCGATCCACAGCAGCCCCCAGCACGTCGCGGCGGCTACCGAGAGCCGGCCCCGGTCCGTCGAGCACACCACGGCCGCTGTCATGAGGACCGTGATGATGCCGAGGATCGCCCAGGTGGTGCCCTTCCACCCGAACAGGTCGATCCCGGTGGCCGTGAAGAACGCCGCCGCGTTGGCCGCCGTCGCGACGAGCACCCAGCCGAGATAGAGACCGATCGGCGTGTCGACGGCAGCTCCTTCGAACCGCGTCTCGCCGGGGTGGTCGTTCAGGGTCTGGATGGCCACCAGCAGCGCGAAGAACAGCAGCAGGATGACCACGAGGCTCAGCACCGGCTGGTCGGCCTGTGCGCTGAGGATCCAGGCGAGGTTGAGGAGCATCGAGGCCGCGACGGTCCAGCCGAGCCTCCGGTGCCGCTCACGCCGACGCTGTGCCGGCAGCCACTGGAACACCGTGTACGCCACGAGGCCCGCGTAGATGACGCTCCAGATGGAGAAGGCCGCCGACGACGGCGCGAGCAGTGTCGCGTCCGGGGCGAACGCTCCGCCGGCGGCGTCGCGGATGGACGGACCGCCGAAGGCGCCGACGCCCGCTGCGGAGCCCAGGATGCAGGCCACGGCGCACAGCGTCACCGCGGACTGCCGGACGAGATCCGGGTCCCATGAACCGACGTGGCGGACGGCGGCACCCCCGTGGCGGCCGAGCGCCTTGCCTGTCACGCCCGCGGCGACCCGCGCTTTGTCGGCGGCGACGCGGAGACGCTCCGCGGAGGCACCGGCCCTGTCGCGGTCCCCGCCGGTCGACCCCGTCACGGCGCGGAGCGCCTCGCGGGCAGCTCCCGTGGCCGATCCCACGATCCCGGGTAGCGACCGCCGTCCCGAGGGCGGACCGTCGACCGGCGCCCGATGCCCTGCTTCCTGGTGCGCCGTCGCCCGGTGCGCCGTCGCCTGATTCGCCGTCGCCTGGTTCGCCGTCGCTCGGGCGCCGGTGCCCGATGCTGCTTCGCCCGATGCGGCTCCGCCCGATGCTGCTTCGGCGGGACCGTCGTCCATGGTCGCCGTGGTCGCCGTGGTCGCCGTGGTGCGCGGCTGCGCGGCCTTCAGCCGCTCGAGGACACCTGCCGTGCCCGACCGCGGCTCCTCGACCGGGGCGTCGGAGGCTGCCATCGGGGGCCGAACCGGCCTGTCAGGGAGCCTGGGTCCCGGGTTCGTCGGGGTGCTCATGCGCTTTTTTGGCCTTCCGGTGTTTCTTCAGGGCGAGGACTGCCGCCGTGATCGCTCCCACCAGCGTACCGACAGCCATTCCCAGCAGTGCACTGACCCCTGCCGGCAGCCCCGTGGACGCGCCCGCGACGAAGCCGAGGCCGACCAGCCATGCCGTCCACAACACACCTCCCGCTGCCGCCGCGAGCATGAACGGCCGGAGTGGGAGCTCCGCGATCCCGGCGGCGGCCATGCTCGCCGTCCGACCGCCGGGGAGGAAACGCACGGCGACGACGGCCGCGTAGGTGGGCGAGGTGCCGGCCTTGTCGATGGCCCTGCGCAGACCGCGATGGACGGAACGGCCCCATCGGAAACGGTCGAGGAAATGCGTGAGCTTGCGCCGGAACAGCAGGAAGATGGCGACGTCTCCGAGCCAGCTGCCCGCGAACGCGGCGACGAGCGCGAACGGGAGGAGGAGCATACCGTGGGCCGACATGGTCCCGGCGCCGATGACCATCAGTTCCGAGGGCACGACCGGAAGCACCACGTCGACGAAGATGACGGCCACCATGACGAGGAGGTAGAGCGGTGCAGGAATGTCGGTACCGGGCAGGTCCACGCTGCAAATCTACCGTCCGCGCCCCGGATCCGGACCGGGATCTCCGAGGGTGCGAGGGGACGTCAGGCGAATTCGGCGAGGGTGAGTCCGGAGGTGAACCGCCGGTCCGAGCCATCCAGGGGGTCGGTGAACGCGATGCTGTGCGCCAGGAGCTGCAGCGGCCTGCCGTAGTCGTCGGGTGCCTGCGGATGCAGGACGGGGTAGAACGGGTCGTTGATGATGCCGAGTCCGAGCGACGCCATGTGGAGCCGGAGCTGGTGCGTCTTCCCGGTGTGCGGTTGCAGCCGGTACAGCCCCAGGTCGCCGCGCCGGTCGATCAGGCTGACCGTGGTGAGCGTGTTCGGGGGGCCCTCGACCTCCTGGGCCAGGAGATAGGTGCGGGATTTCACGATCCGGCTCCGGACGTCGAGTGGTTCGGCGTCGAGGCGCAGCTCGGGCCGCACGGGTGCCACCGCACGGTACTCCTTGGTGATGCGTCGGTTCTCGAAGAGGAGCTGGTAGGCGCCGCGGGTCCCGGGATCGATGGAGAACATGAGGATCCCGGCCGTCATGCGGTCCAGCCGGTGCATGGGGATGAGGTCCGGCAGGCCGAGTTCCACGCGCAGCCGCACGAGCGCCGACTCGGCGACGTACATGCCGCCGGGCGTGGTGGGCAGGAAGTGCGGCTTGTCGACGACGAGCAGGTGGTCGTCCCGGTGCAGGATGGACAGCTCCACCGGGAGGCGGTCCTCGACGGGCAGCTCGCGGTAGTACCAGACGAAGGTGTGCTCACCGAGGGGGGTGGAACGGGTCAGGACCTCGCCGCCGAGCGCCACCACCTCGCCGCGGTCGAAGCGTTCGCCGATGCCCTCGGGGTCGACGTGGTCGAACCGGTCGAGGATGTACTCCAGCGCCGTCTCCCACGGGCCCTCGGAGGGCAGGCGGAGCCGGGTGGCATTGACGCCGTTGCGCACGGGCAGGGGTGACGCCATGGCCATCAGCGCGCCGGCCGTTCCGTTGCATCCACTCCGTCAGGGTAGTGCCCGTGCATCTGCCATCTCCAATCGGGGCTGGCAGTGCGGGCAGTAGTACAGCTCGCGCAGCTCGGTGTCCGAGTCGCCGAGCTGCTCCAGCGCCACGGGGGTGCCGCAGCGCAGGCAGCCCCGCCGGGAACGCCCGTAGACCCACAGGGTATTGCCCCGCAGCTGCCCGGTGGTGGCACGGGTACTGCGTTCCTTGTTCGCCTCGAGGAGCTTCTTGGAGAGCTCGACCATGCGCGGGAGGTTGGGCACCTCGGCCACCGGGGTCAGCGGGTGGACTCCGGCGAGGAAGCACAACTCGCAGCGGTAGACGTTGCCGATGCCCGCGAGGTTGCGCTGATCGAGCAGCGCCAGGCCGATGGGCCGGTCCGGCTGTTCCCGCAGGCGGCGCAGCGCTTCATCGGGGTCCCAGTCGGGCCCGAGGAGGTCCGGTCCGAGGAACCCGACGGCGTCCTCCTCCTCGGCGCGCGCGATGACACGCAGGAAGCCGAGTTCGAACCCGACGACGACGGCGTCCTCCGTCCCGAGGATGCACCGTGCCTTGAACGCGGGTCTCCGCCACTTCTCCCCGCGGGCGTAGACGTGCCAGAGGCCCTCCATCTTGAGATGCGAATGGATGTCCCAGCCGTCGTCGCCCCCGCCGCGGATCAGCAGGTGCTTCCCGCGGGCGACGACCTCCTGCACCGTGGAGCCGGTGAAGTCGACCGTGGCGAAGCGCGGGACCCGGATGTCGCAGCGGGTCAGGACCTTCCCAGCCAGCGCCCGGTGCAGCTCGCGCGCCGCCCGCCAGACGGTATCCCCCTCAGGCACGGATCCTCAACCCCCTCGGCGTCGTGTAGAAGCCGGCATCCGCGAGTGCCCTGCCGATGTCGGTGTCGAGGATCTCGCCGCCGTTGACCTTCTCGAGGGCCATCTTGTCCGCAGCACCCCGTCGGATGACCGTCACCAGCGCCAGCGCGGCCGCGCGCAGCACGTCGACGTCCTCGGTGAAGGTCAGGAGGGTCTTTCCGCCCCGTTCGACGTACAGCGCGAGGGCGCCGTCGACGAGCACCACGAGGGCGCCGGCCTTCCGGCCTGCCCGGTGGCCGCCGTCGGCCTGCGGCCAGCCGAGGGCCGCACCGTAGGGGTTGGCGGGGTCCGTGGCGGCGAGCGCGACGGCCTTCCTCGGAGGGGCCTCCCCGCCGAGGACGTCCTGCGCCGTGGGCAGCTGGTTGTCCGCACTGAAGGAGCGCAGGCGGTCCACCGTGGCGGGCACGGCGAACTGGGCGGCGCCGAGCTGCTCGATGAAGTAGCCCCTCCTGCACCGGCCCATCTCCTCGAGCCGCGCCAGCACCTTGTACATGAGCCCGAAGCCACCGGGGATACCTTCGTTCCCCACGGCGCCGCGCGTCACTACGCCATACCGGTCCAGCAGCAGCTCGGCCTGGGCGTGCGCGTGCAGTGTGGTCTCGGACTCCGTGGCGGGCAGCATGTTCCAGCGTCCGGCCGCCAGGGGAGGGGTGGGTCGCTGGTAGCCGCCGCCGGCACCGTCCGCTGCGTTCAGCCGCATCGAAGCGCCCGTGAGCGACTTCCCGGGAGCCCGGCCCAGCCTGCCCGCGCGGGAGGTGCGGGCGCGCGCCGGTACGGCTTTCTGCTTGTGTGCGGTCTTGCCGTTGGCGAGGAGCGAGCGCACCGGGGTGAAGGTGTCGTTACTGATGCGGCCGGCCCACACGAGGTCCCAGAGGGCGGTGACCACGGCGGTGTCTGCGACGGGCTCCTGCACGTCCAGCAGGTTGGTGAGCTGCCGGAGGAAGTATCCGCCACCCCCGGAGAGGGAGTCGAGCAGCGCCGTGTGCAGGGCGGACGGTTCGAAGGTGGGGTCGGGGCGCAGCGTGAGGGACGCGTTCTCGGCCAGGTGCAGGGCGATCCAGCCGTCGTTCCCGGCGAGCGAGCCCGCCCCGGACCACAGCACCTCGCCCGTGGCCGTCAGCTCGTCCAGCATCGCGGGCGTGTAGTTGGCCACGCGCTGTGCCAGGATCAGTGGCTCCCAGGCGGAGGCCGGGATCGGCACGCCGGAGAGCTGGTCGATCACCGTGATCACGCCGTCGAGCCCGCGGAGGTTCGATCCGATGTGCTGCCACGCCGGGAGGAACCTGCCGTACGCGGACGGGTCCACCGGTTCCACCTCCTGGCGCAGCGCTGCGAGGGATCGGCGGCGGAGGCGGCGGAGCACCTCGGCGTCACACCATTCGCTCGAGGCGGGGGTGTGCACGGTGATGGTGCCCGGTGCCGCCCCGGATTGGGCGGAGATGTCGAGCACGGGCGTCGCTTCGGCGGGCCTGAACTCGCCCTCCACCACGCGCCCGGCGCCGGCGAGCCGCTGCAGGGCTCCGGCGACGACGGCGACGCCGAGGCCCAACCGGGCGGCGGCCTCCGCTGCGGTGAACGGACCGTGGGTGCGGGCGTAGCGGCCCACGAGGTCTCCGAGGGGATCGGCGACGGGTTCGATGAATGCGAGCGGGATACCCATGGGAAGGGGGACGCCGATCGCGTCGCGCAGGCGGGCGGCATCCTCGACGGCGGAGATGCGTTCCGCCCCGGCGATGTTGACGGTCAGCGCACGGTTCGCCTTCACCAGGGCGGCGACGTGCCCGCGCACCACCTCGGGGGAGGCCCGGCCCGGGGTGGGCGCGGGCTGCGTGGTGGTGGCGAGCAACTCCTCGTCCGTGGGCTCCTCTCCACCGGCACTGATGTGATCGATGCCGTCGGTACCGATGCCGTCGGCGCCGTTGCCGTGGGTACCAGCCCCATGATCGGCCATCTGCAGGGCAGCACTCGGTGCGGCGGGGTCCTGCCCTGCGGACCGACCCGCAGCGGGTCGGTCCTCCCCGGGAGCCTCCAGCCGCTGGCTGATCTCCTCCACCGTCAACGGGCCGAGGAGCCGCAGCAGATCCGCGACACCCTCCAGCCCACGCGCCAGCCGGTCCGGCTTCAACCGCTGGAGCTCCAGCTCCGTCTCGGCGATCACCCGGGCGTCCAGCAGCTCACGGAGCTCGGCGCGCCCCAGCAGCTCGTTGAGGAGGGTGGGATCGAGGGAGAGAGCAGCGGCACGCCGCTCGGCGAGCGGGGAATCGCCCTCGTAGAGGAAGGACGCCACATAGCCGAAGAGCATGGACCGGGCGAAGGGGGAGGGCTGCTGCGTGGTCACCTCCACGATGCGCAGTTCCCGGCGTTCGAGGGACGCCGCGAGCTCCTTCAGGGCAGGGAGATCGTAGACGTCCTGCAGGACCTCGCGGACGGTTTCGAGCACGATGGGGAAGGTGGGGTACTTCTTCGCGACGTCCAGCAGCTGCGCGGAACGTTGACGTTGCTGCCACAGCGGTGATCGTTTTCCGGGATTCTGGCGCGGCAGCAGGAGGGCGCGCGCTGCGCATTCCCGGAAGCGTGACGCGAACAGGGCCGAGCCGCCCACCTCTGCGGTGACGATGCCGTCGAGTTCCTCGGCGTCGAAGAGGAAGAGGTCCGCTCCGGGGGGTTCGTCGTCCATGAGCGGTACCCGCAGCACGATGCCGTCGTCGGACGCCATCGCGGAGCCGTCCATGCCGTAGCGCTGCTCGAGCCGCGCGCCGACCGCCAGGGCCCAGGGGGCATGCACGGGCATGCCGAAGGGGCTGTGCAGCACCACGCGCCAGTCGCCGAGCTCGTCGTGGAACCGCTCCACCACCAGGGTCCGGTCACTCGGGACCACTTCGGTGGCCTCGCGCTGCTCCGTCAGGTAGGTGATGAGGTTGCCGGAAGCCCAGTCGTCCAGTCCGATCCTCGCGCAACGCTCTTGCGCCTGCTCCACGGTGCCACCGGACATCTCCCGGTTGAAGGCGCCCAGCGCCCGGCCGAGTTCCACGGGCCGACCCAGGGAATCACCCTTCCAGAACGGCAGCTTGCCGGGCTGCCCGAAGGCGGGGGAGACCAGCACACGATCGTGCGTGATCTCCTCGATCCGCCAGCTCGTGGCGCCGAGTGCGAAGACGTCGCCCACGCGCGACTCGTAGACCATCTCCTCGTCGAGCTCGCCGACGCGGCGGCCGCCGGCACGCGGACCCTCGCCCTCCGAGCCGACGAGGAACACCCCGAAGAGGCCCCGGTCCGGGATGGTGCCGCCCGAGGTGACGGCCAGGCGCTGCGCACCGGGCCGGCCGGTGATGGTGCCCTCCACGCGGTCCCAGATGATGCGGGGGCGCAGCTCGGCGAACTCGTCCGAGGGGTACAGGCCCGCGAGCAGATCGAGCGTGGCATCGAACGCGGATCGCGGCAGCGTGGCGAACGGGGCCGATGCGCGGACGACGTCGAACCATTCCTCGACGTCGATGGTGCCCAGCGCCGCGGCGGCCACGGTCTGCTGGGCGAGGATGTCCAGCGGGTTGGTGGGGATGTAGAGGGGCTCGATCTTCCCCGCGAGCATGCGCTCCACCGTGACCGTGGTGTTGACGAGGTCCCCCCGGTGCTTGGGGAACAGGACTCCCTGCGAGACCTCGCCCACCTGGTGCCCGGCGCGGCCCACGCGCTGCAGGCCACTGGCCACGGAGTGCGGTGACTCGACCTGCACCACGAGGTCCACGGCGCCCATGTCGATCCCGAGCTCCAGCGAGCTGGTCGCGACGACGCAGCGCAGGCGTCCCGACTTGAGATCGTCCTCGATGAGTGCGCGCTGGTCCTTGGACACCGAGCCGTGGTGGGCCCGGGCCAGGAGCGCCTCGGCGCCGGCGCTCTGGCCCGCCTGCGCCATCATCTGCGCCGGGGTTGCAGTGGTGTGCGCGAACGACGGCGAGCTCGCGGCTGGTTCGGCGGCGTCCGGCATGCCACCGGCGGCCCAGGCGGCGTCGCGTTCCAGGCGTTCGGCGTGGATCTCGTTGAGCCGGGCGGTGAGGCGCTCGGCGAGCCGCCGCGAGTTCGCGAACACGATCGTGGACTGGTTCGCCTCGATGAGGTCCACGATCTTCTCCTCCACATGCGGCCAGATGCTCGCCTGCGGTACGGCGTCGCCGTCGTCGTCGGTGTTGGCCGCAGCTCCGCCGAGCTCCGTCATGTCCTCGACGGGCACGGTGACGGTGAGATCCCACTGCTTCTTCGACGGCGGCGCGACGATCTCCACCGGTGCGTTGCCGGAGAGGAAGCGGGCCACGGTCTCCTTCGGCTCCACCGTGGCCGAGAGACCGATGCGCTGCACCGGCTTCTCCAGCAGTGCGTCGAGCCGCGCGAGGGAGACGGCGAGGTGGGCTCCGCGCTTGGTCCCGGCGACGGCGTGCACCTCGTCGATGATGACGGTGTCCACCTCCATCAGCGTCTCGCGCGCCTTCGAGGTGAGCATGAGGAACAGCGATTCGGGGGTGGTGATGAGGATGTCCGGGGGGCGCGTGAGCATCGCGCGGCGCTCGGCCTGTGGGGTGTCGCCCGAGCGGACGCCCACGGTGATGCTCGGCGCGGGCAGTCCGAGGCGCTTCGCCGTCTGCGTGATGCCGATCAGGGGCGCCCGCAGGTTCCGCTCGACGTCGACTCCGAGGGCCTTCAGCGGCGAGATGTAGAGCACCCGGGTGCTGCGCTTCGGCTTCTTCGGCAATGCCTTGCCGCCCTTCGCCGCAGGCTCGGGGGCGTCGGGATCGCCGCTGCCCTCACCGGAGGCGATCAGCCGGTCCAGCGCCCAGAGGAAGGCGGCGAGGGTCTTGCCGGATCCGGTGGGCGCGACGACGAGGGCGTTCGACCCGGCGGAGATCGCGGACCAGGCGCCCTCCTGGGCCGGGGTGGGCTCGGCGAAGGCGCCCGCGAACCACTCGTGGGTTGCGGGGGTGAACCTCGTCAGTACCTGCGTCACTTCTTCATTCTGCCCCAGCGCACCGACACTCCATCCGGTGCCGCCGCACCGGACCGCGTCCTGCGACAGGCAGGGGGAGAGGGAGTACGTTGCGTAGGACGGCGGACGGAACGAACGACGGAACGAACGACGGAACGAACGACGGAACGAACGACGGAACGAACGACGGAACGAACGACGGAACGAACGACGGAACGAACGACGGAACGAACGACGGAACGAACGAC
>NZ_JBTNDU010000012.1:0-116429 GCF_054510835.1 Arthrobacter sp. TmT3-37
AACGAACGACGGAACGAACGACGGAACGAACGACGGAACGAACGACGGAACGAACGACGGAACGAACGACGGAACGAACGACGGAACGAACGACGGAACGAACGACGGAACCACCGACGGAGAGGCGACGCATGGGAGCCGGGACCGGGGAGGCCCAGCCTGCCGCGCCCCGCGGGGACGTGGGCAACAACTGGGTCCCGGTCGCAGGGATCGGGGCTCTCTTCCTCGGCGGAGCCGTGACGGCGCTCGTGGTCGACGGCGACACGCGGCGGACGGCGGCCTATTTCGTGGTGAGCACCCTGGTGCTGATCCTGGTGGCTGCTCCCTGGCTCGTCTCCCACCCTCCGGCGCTTGCCGCTCCTCCGGGCGCCTATCTGGTGCTCGGCGTCGCCGTCGAACTGGGCGCACTCGTCGGCGGTGCCGTGGAGGCCTTCCACGGACTCGGGGCCTGGGTGGTGCTCGGGGTCGGTCTTGTGGTGTACGGGCAGTTGGAACGGGCCCGCGTCATGGTCACCGCGGGCGGAGTCGCGGCCGTCCTCGGTGTCGTCGCCATCGCGGCGGCTCTGCCGTGGCTGACGCTGGGGCTCGCGCTGGCCACCTCGGCGTTTCTCGTCCTCGCAGCGTGGCGACTACGGCGGCTCGGGCCGCACGCGCAGTACCGGGCGGTTCGCGCGGCTAGGCGGCGGGCTGCAGCGTTCCGACGGTCATCAGGACGATCGACGACGCCGAGCATGCCGGGATCTCCTGCGCCAGGACGAGCGAGTCGGTGGCGCCCGGCGGGTAGACGCGGACTCCGGCCGCCGGCGTGATGCCGCACCCGTCGCCGTAGTTCTGGGCGTTGGTCTGCTGCAGCGTGGCCGTCGCCGATGCCCCGGGAGCCAGGACCACAGGGGTCATGGCGGAGCCGTCGCGGTCCGCGGGAGCGCCGATCTGGGTGCCGGACGCATCGACGAAGGACACACCGGGGAACCCGTCGACGACGCACTCCTGGTCGGATGCGTTGGTCAGCACGATCGTCCGGTAGACGCTCCCGGCTGCTGCTCCGCCGGCCTGGTCCTCGACGGCGCCGCTGAGTTGCGCCGCGGTGCAGACGCCGGCGGCTGCCGGCGTCGACTCGGATGCACTGGGGGAGGGCGACGGCGTCGCGCTCTCCGTCGTGGCGGTCGGATCGGGGGTCGCCGGGGTGGTCGGCTCGGCCGAGGACTCCGCTGTGGCCGACGGCGAAGCCGACGGTGCCGATGCCGATGCCGATGCCGATGCAGAGGTTGATGACGAGGACGGTGACGAGGTCGCCGTCACCCCGGCGTCCTCCGATCCCGACGACGCGCAGCCGCTCACGACGGCGATCACTCCCACGGCCGTGACGGCCGACATCCAACGCTTGCTCCCCAGCAGACTAGTCATGCCCTCACCCTACGTCCGGGAATCGGGGTGTCCCGCAGGCGGCGCGTGGTGTGGCGGGATCGTTACACGCCTACTCGTGGTGGTAGGACCGGCCGCCGGCGATCTCCTGGGCGCGGTACACCTGCTCCGCGAGGATGAGGCGGACGAGCTGGTGCGGGAACACCAGCGGGGAGAGGGACCAGATGAAGTCGGCGCGCCGGTGCACGTGATCATCGACGCCGTACGCCCCGCCGATGATCACTGTGACATTGCGGGAGGACTCGAGCGGGCGCAGGAGGGTCCGCGAGAGCGTGGGGGAATCGATGGCCTTGCCGCGCTCGTCGAGCAGCACCACGTAGTCGTCACCGAGCCTGGCGAGGAGCCGCTCGGACTCCTCCCGGCGCGCGGCGTCGTGCTCCCTCGCCGAGTGGGCGATCAGCTGCCACGACAGGTCGAACGGTTTCTTGAGGCGTTTCACGTAGCGCTCGATGCCCTCGGCCACCCAGCTCTCGTGCTTGCGGCCCACTGCGAGCACCCGGATTCCCATGTGATCAGGCTATCGCCAGGGGAAGGACTCCGGCCCCGCAGTGGCCCCGGGATGAACTGCGGGCGAACGCTAGGCAAAGGACAAGCGCTTGCACAAGACATTCGTCCGCGGAAGTTTTCCTGCTCGGCGACCGGCGCCGTAAGTACGCTTACTAAATTCTGTGAGGACCACGAAGTGAACGAAGGGGGCGGCAATGTCGACCATCACCGGCGGATTGGACGCACCAGGCACAGCGGGGAAGGACATCCGGCTGATCCTGGCCGGGCACGTGCACTTCCCGTCGTCGTCGCTCTTCGCAGGGATCCCCGTGTCGGTCGCGTCGTCGACCTGCTACACGCAGGACCTCAACGTCCCCGTGGGCGGGATCCGCGGCCGGGACGGGGCGCAGGCCTTCAATCTCGTGCACGTCTATCCGCACACGATCGTCACGTCGGTGGCCACGCTCGGGTCCTATCCGACCGCCGGGGAGTACATCCCTCCGGAGGAGGCACGACGACGCCTGACGGCGGGGATCGGGACTCCCGTCCGGCGCTGAGCGGACGGGAGCACCCGGGCCGGGGTCAGCCGTTCGCGTCCTCGCGGGACGTGATCCCGAAGCCCGGGGACTGCAGTTCGGTGAAGTTCCCGACGGTCGCGCGCACCGTGCACTCCGGCGTGATCTGCAGGGCGGTGACGGTGAGCCCCGAGCTGTCGACGGCGAGCGCCCCACCGCAGCCGTCGGAGAACCGCACTCCGTCCTCGCCGCCTGCGACTGCTGTGAACATCTGCGACGGCTTGCCCGACGCCGGACTGACGTAGAGCGGGTTCAGCTCGTCCGGGCCGCCGGCCCACACGGGGATGAGCGTGATCTTCAGGGGGCTCGGCGTCACCACACGCGCCGGGGTGCGGACCTCCACCCCGGTCAGACGCTGAACGGGGTAGGCGGTGCCCGGAACGGCCGGGTCCTGCGTCGCGGCCGACGTCGCCTCGGACCCGCCGCGGAGCCACGCATCGAGCGCCTGCTGGTCGGCGGGCTGCGCCGACACCGAGGCGGTCACCTGGACCGACCCTCCCGCCGGGACCTGCAGGTCCGACAGCGTCCAGCCGCACGCGACATCGAGCCCGGTGATGGAGGCCTGGTTGCGCTTGGCGGGGGCACCCTCCCAGCTCACGGCAGGGCACGCCTCACCCTCGGCCATCCCCGGGACCACCTCGAGGAACTCCCCGGACAGCGGCGCCTTCTGTGCTGCGTAGGTGAGCGTCAGGCGGATCCGGCCGGAGGAGGGCTCGTAGGCGGCGGCCCGCGAGATCGTCAGGCCGGTGGGCAGGGCGGTGTCCTGCGTCTGGGCCGACAGCGGAGCGCCGGCACCGGCGGACGCCGCCGGCCGCTCGGCAGGGCTGAGGACCACGAACCCGACGACCATCCCCACCAGGAGGAGCACAGCCGTTCCCGCGAGGAGGAGGGCCTTGCGGGTGCGCCAGAACGGGAGCGCGTCCGCGGGTTCGAGTCGGGTCCCGGCCACCGGCCGCACGTCGCGTCGCGGCAGAGGGCGGACGATGGTCGCGTTGCCCGCCTCCCCGAGCCGCGGGACCTCCGTGCTGTCGTCGGCGGGCGGGGCTGACGCCAGGGCTGCGAGCTCCGCGTCCGTGAAGGCGCCGCGGACCACCGTGGCGGGGCGATCGACGTCGTCGAAGTCCGCCGGGGCTTCCCCGGGCGCGAGGGGCGCGCTCGCGGCGAGGCGCAGCGCGAGGCGTCGGAGCGTCGCTGCCGCCTCGGCGGCGGTGGGGCGCTCCGCGGGGTCCTTGGACAGGAGCCCGGCCAGGACGTCCCAGAGGCCGTCGTCCACGGGGATCCTCGGCGGATGGGCGGAGACGTGGCGGTAGGCGACGCTGAAGTCCGTCCCCGGGCCGGCGAAGGGGGTGCGTCCGGCGAGCAGCTCGTAGAGCAGGACCCCCGTGGAGTAGACATCACCGGGAGGGCCCGAGCGGCCCTGGCTGATGAGTTCCGGCGGCATGTACTGCGGAGTGCCGATGAGGCCCGTCGTCTGGCGGACCCTCTCGCCCACGACGTCGGAGATGCCGAAGTCGGAGACCCGGACGTCGCCCGGGGTCCACCCGGTCCAGGGCCGGGCGAGGAGCACGTTGTCCGGCTTGATGTCGCGGTGCGTCACGCCCCGGGTGTGGGCGAACGCCAGTGCGTCGAGCACCTCGGCGGTGACGCCCAGCGCGTCCGCGGGACGCAGCGTGCCGGCTTCCCGCACGACGTCCCGCAGGGAGCCGCCGGCGACGTAGTCCATGACGATGGCCAGCCTCGCGCCCTCCACCACCATGTCGCGCACCGTGACGATGGAGGAGTCCTGCAGCCCGAGCAGCACGGACCGCTCACGGACAAACCGCTCCACCAGTGAGGCGTCATCGGCGTGCTCGGGACGCAGCACCTTCGCGGCGAGGATCCGGTCGTCGCTCGCGGTGACGGTCCACACCTCACCGACGGCTCCGGAGCCGACCCGCTCACCGAAGCGGTAGGACGCGCCGAGCGCCTGGCCCGTCTGTGCGAGTTGCATACCGTTCCCTCTCCCTCTCTCCGACGCCGTCGGTCTGCTCTGCCGGGCGCACCCGTGTCGGGGCCCCTGTCATCGTAGGTGCCGGTCAGCCTCCGGGACTGATCGACTGGACGAGCGACACCTGTCCGCCCACGCCGAGGTATCCGCGTCCGGTGGTCAACGCCACCGGCGCCTTCCGGGGCAGCGCCGCGCCCAGCAGCTCGCCGTCGTAGTCCACATCCGGCTGCAGCAGCACGCCGAGGCGTGACTTGCGGACCGTCTTGGTCCAGTGTCCGTACAGTCCGCGGAGATCCGCGGCCCGGCCCGCCGCGATGACGCACAATCCCGACGTCCCGGAGGCCACGATGCCGGCGATGGACTGGTCGGGGTCCTCGAACCGCTCCGCGTCGTCGACCAGGAGGAACACCGGGCCGCGCTCGAGCCGCAGGGACGCCAGCAGGGCCGGGACCTCGTCCGCGCCGACGGCCGTGCGGTCGAGGGCAGCGGAGGCCAGGGGGGAGCGACGGTCGCAGATGCCCCAGACCTGGGCTGCTCCCTGGGGTGTGGCCGCTCCCCGCAGGGCCGCGGCGAGTGCCATGAGCAGCGTGGACTTCCCGGAGCGGGCGGGCCCGGCGATGAGCGCATGCTCACCCTCGTAGACCTCCAGGAACGCGGGGGAGAGGTCCGACTCCTGGAGTCCGATCGGGATGCGCCACGGCTCGGCGTCCAGGTGCGGTTCCACCCCCAGGTCCTGCAGGGTGACGTCCGCAGGCAGGCGCCGGATGGCCCGGGACTTCGCGGGGGCGTCGGCCCAGCCCTGCCGTACCCGGTCCACGGCGGCGGCGACCCCGATGCGGGGCGTGGCCACATGCATCTGGAGCGCGGTGCGGGGGTCCACGCAGCGGCCCGGGAGTGCGGCCGGGATCTGCTTGCCGCGGACGCCGAGCGAGGAGTAGTCGTAGGTGTCCGCCAACCGGAACAGCCACCGCTGGAGGGTCACCTCGTTCATGGCCGAGGGCACCGCCTTGGCACGTGTGGTGGAGACCGCGAAGGAGAGTCCGAGCGCCGGGCCGTCCGCGTACGCACGGTACAGCAGGTCCAGCAGCTGCTGCCCCTCGTAGTCCTGGAGCTCGTCCCGCAGGGAGGCCAGGCCGTCCAGCAGCACCACGGTGCGGCGGTGCGTGCCAGGCTCCGCGCGGCGCCGTTCCAGCTCGCCGTGCAGATGTCGCAGGAAGCGGGCCTGCTGCTCCTTGGCGCCGGCCCCGGAACCCACGTAGGCGACGGTGTGCGGCAGCCCTTCCAGGGCCGCGAGCGCCCGCGAACCCAGGTCGAGGACCATCAGGTCGAGGTCGGCCGGATCCGTGTCCCGGGCGAGGGACAGCGCGATGGACGCCAGTGCGGTCGTCGTACCGGAACCGGCCACGCCCATCAGCATCAGGTTGCCCGCAGACAGGTCCCAGCCCGCCGCGGACTGGCGCTGCAACTCCGGCTCGTCCATGAGCGTCACCAGCACCGAGGAGCCCCGCACCCCGCCCACCCTCGGCAGGTGGTGCGGGTCGGGTTCGTCCGCGCCGTCGTCGTGCCCCTCGGGGAGGAACCCGTCCAGCTCCACGCGCTCGCCGAGGGCCTCGGGCCAGACCTGCCGCGGCGGTGCGTAGCCGGCGTCGGCGTTGGCCCCCACCACGGCATCGATGAGGAGGTCGAGGTCGTTCTCGTCCGACGCCGCGGCTGCGGACGCCGCCGCCGGGGGCACGGGGACGCCGAACCGGCGCACCTCGCGGACATCCACCGCCGCGCCCCCGCCGGCCTGCACGCGTCCCGTGACGAGGGCCGTCTGCACGGGTGTGATCTCGTCCTGGCCGAGCTTCACGTAGGCCCGGCCCATCTGTGCCCGGCCGATCGCCGAGGCCGCCGGGACGCCGATGACGTTGCTGGAGTCCTCGCGGCTCTGCACCCGCAGCGCCACCCGGAGGTTGGTGTTCGCGAGGATGTCCTCGCTGACGACGCCGGCGGGGCGCTGCGTCGCCAGGATCATGTGCACGCCCAGGGTCCGGCCCACGGCCCCCACGCTGACGAGCGCCTTGAGCACGTCCGGGAAGTCCTTCGCCAGCATCGCGAACTCGTCGATCACGAGGAGCAGCCTCGGCATGGGCTCGGCAGGGTTCGTGGCGAGGTAGGCGTTCAGGTTGTCGATACCCTCGCCGGCCGCCGCGAAGACCCGCTGGCGGCGCTCCATCTCCGCTTCCAGGGCCAGGAGGGCGCGGTCGGCCAGTTGCTCGTCCAGGTTGGAGATGGTGCCGATGGTGTGCGGGAGACGTTCGCAGGCCTTGAACGCCGCCCCGCCCTTGAAGTCCACGAGGATGAAGTTCAGGCGGGTGGGATCGTTGCGTGCCGCGAGGCCCGCCACGAGGGAGCGCAGGAACTCGGACTTGCCGGAGCCGGTGGTGCCGCCCACCAGGCCGTGCGGGCCGTCCTTGACGAGGTCCAGCGTCAGGGTCCCGTTCTCGTCCGTGCCGATCGGCGTCGACACCCCCGGGGAGGTCTCCCACATGCGGCGGATCGTGGCCGGGTCGGGGTGCTCGTAGCCCAGGAGCCGGGGCAGCCGCACGAGGGCGGGAAGGGAGGCCCCGGGCACACTCAGTTCCGGGTCGTCGAAGCGTGCCAGGCGCATGGCGCAGCGCAGCGCCTCCTCCTCGTCGAGGCCCGCGAGGATGACGTCGTCCACGCGGACCAGGTCCTCCGGTTGCTCGACGGTGGCCGCTGCATCCGACCCCACCCTGATGATGGTGGTGCAGGCCGCCGGCAGTTGCTCCTCGGACGTGGCGATGACGATGCCCGCCACCCGGGACGTGCGCTGGTGCGCCGTCAGGGAGGCCCCCGGAACGGAGCGGCCCATACCGAGCAGTGCGCGAGCCGGGGCATCCCGGCCCTCGGTGAGGACCTCGGAGTCCAGGACCACCAGCAGGGCCGGCGTGGGCAGTTCGGCGACCGTGTCCTTGAGCGAGCGGAGCATGGCAAGACTCGTCTCACGATGATCGGACATCCACCGCCGGCCCGTGCTGCTGCCGGCCTGGCGGGTATGCGGGAGCCAGGAAGCCCACTCCCACTCGTCGGCGCGTCCGGCGTCGCAGAAGACGCCGACGGTCAGGTCTGCGGGTCCGACGTGCACGGCGGCCTGGGCGAGGAGGGACCGCGCGAGCGCCAGGGTGCCGTCCCGCGGTCCCACGATGCCCACCACTCCGGCGTCGGTGAGGTCCACCAGCACGGGTGCGGCCAGCAGGCGCGCCGCCGCGAGGGAGTCCCTGACCTTCTCCTGCATGCGGGGGCCGGCCGACCGATCCACCGGGGGCTTCCACGGGACGTCGCCCGTGCCGGCGTGCAGGGCCAGGAAGTCGTCGGCGTCGGCGCGGCGCTGCCACAGGGAGGTGGCGGGGAGAGCCGCGCGCCGTACGACGGTCGCGGGATCGGGGATCAGCCGGTGGCGCAGGGCGGTCTCGGTCTCCGCTGCCGCACGGATCTGCTGCTCGAAATCCTCGATCGCTGCGGTGAAGCGGGCGTCCTCGTCCTTGAGTCCGCGGGCGTGACGGCGTTTCTGCTCGAACCACATGCCCACGGCCATGACCGGGCTGAGCATGGCGAACATCGCGAAGCGGAGGTCCCGCAGGATGATGACCATGGCCACGGCCATCACGAGGGGCGCGAGCACGCTGATGTAGCTGAACTTGCCGGCGGGCGGGACGTCCTTGGGGCTCGGGGGGATGAGCGCGTCGGCCGCCGGGGCCTTTCCGGGACGGGGCGGCCGGTTGAAGGGCGCCGTCGCCGCGGGGGTCAGGTTGTGCAGGCTGCCCGGCGCGGGGGCCGGGGTCTCGTCGAGGGACCGGCGCAGCAGGAGCACTGTCCCGCCCGCCGTGATCGTGGCGATCTCGCGGACCAGGACGCCGTCGTCCCCCACCTTCTCGCCGTCCACGAGGGTCCCGTTCGTGGAGCCGCTGTCCAGGACCCGCACGCCGTCGTCCTCCCGGCGAAGGCGGCAGTGCTCCCAGGATGCGCTCTCGGCGGGCAGGGTGAGATCGGCGTGGGGTGACCGGCCGATGAGCATCTCGCGACCGCGAGGGACGTCGGTCACCGTGCCGGTGTGCTGGCCGCCGGCGAGTGTCACGCTCCAGTCGCGCACGCGCTGGGGAGCCGGCCACGGTGCCCGGGCGATGCGGCTGCCCTCCAGGAGGACGAGCTCCGACACAGGGGTGGACCCGCGGACCTCGGCCTCGTCCACGAACACGGACTCGTCGGGCCCAAGGCATGGCCCGCCGGCGATCTCCACCAGGTCCGCCAGCGTGGTGGCCGGCGCTGCGTGCGCCACCTCGCACTCGAAGCGACGCTCGTCCAGGTCTATCAGCACGCGCACCGGGCGATCCTTCTGTCAGTGGAGTGGACCCGTCCACGGAGCGTGGGCCGGGGACGTTCGGTCAGGGGCCGGGCGTGGGGGCCGGCGCCGGCACCCAGACGAGGCGCGGGGCGTCCTCGTCCGCCGGGCGCAGGCCCAGGTCCTGGGGGGACGCGTAGACCGGCATGGCTTTGGCGGTGAGCGCCTCGGGGCGCGAGAAGTCCAGCGGCGGTCCTGCGAGCCCTTCACCGGGACCCAGCGAGACGGAGCGAAGCGCCTCGCCGACCTCTGACGGATCGCCGCTGCCGGCAAGGGCGACCGCCCGCACCAGGGCGACGACGGCGTCGTGGCTGGCCGCGTCGGCTGCCCAGGCATCAGCGGAGAACGGGGCGTCACCGGTCAGGTTCTTGACGTCGGCATCGCCCGCCGCCAGGCGCACGGCGGACAGGAAGGCGGACATCCCGCGCCCCTGGGCGTCCTGCTGCAGGGCGGCGCTGTCGCCGGCGGACGGCGCGATGCCGACCAGCTGCCCTGAGGCGGTCCCGTCGAGATCGGAGAGCGCGGAGGCGAAGTCCGGGGCGGTCGCGCCGTCGGGCAGGATCAGGGGTACGGAGACGTTCCGGGACTGCAGGGCCTGGACCAGACGGGCCAGCCGCTGCGGAGTGGCGGCGGAGACGACCACGGCGTCCGCGGAACCGGTGGCTCCCGTGGACCCGTTGCCCGCGGGGGCGTCCGGCGCGCGCTGCTGGTCGCCGGTGAGGATGGCGGCTTCCTGTGCCATGCCCGTCACGTCGTCGAAGTCCTGGAGGTCGAGGGTCTGCGCGATCGGTACCGACGCAGGGGTGGGGCCGCCGTCGGTGACGAGCAGGACGCTGGTCCTGCCGTTCACCGCCGTCCGGAGGGCCACGTCGACGGAGCTGCGGGACGGCATCGTGGTCCAGAGGGACGGCGCTGCCTCCGCCGGCTGCACGTACGGCAGGATCGCCGGGAGTCCGAGCTTCGAAGCGGCCTGGGCCGCCGCCTGGGCCTGCGTGCCCGAACTCGCGATGACGACGCCGGACACGCCCTGCTCGGCGAGTGCCTGGACGGCGGCGCGTGCGCCGTCCTCGGTCCCGCGGTCGTTCGCGGTGGGGAGGGTGAGGGCGGCACCGCCCTGGGCGAAGCGCTGTGCGGCGACGACTGCGCCCTGAGCCGCCCGGTTGTACTCGGAGCCGGGCTCGCCGGACCGGCCGAACGTCAGGACGACGCCGATGGTCAGGTCCTCGGGCAGGCCTTCGGCCTGCAGCGCCACGGGAACGGTTGCGGCCACGGGGTCGGGCCGGATGGCCTCGGCAGGGCGATTCACCACCGCGGTCAGGGCGATCACGGCCGCGACGACGAGAGCAGCCCCGACGACGAGCAGCGTCATGAGTCTGGTGCGCGGGCTCATACGCCGGCGTCGATCGTCAGGGTGTACAGGGTCTGCGACGTCGCGCCCTCCGGCACCTCGAGGTGGAAGGGCGGCAGTTCCTCGACGGCGGCGAGGGAGGCCTTGAACTGTGCCTGGCGCAGCAGCAGCCCGTCCACGTCCCGTGAGCGGATGTTGGTGTACCCCTCGGCGTTCTGGGAGGCGAGGGCCAGCTGGAAGTCGGCGGTGTCGGCCTTGGCTGCGCTGGTGGCCATGGAGCCGAGGAGGCCGGAGCCGTTCACCGTGCGGTCGCCGAGATCGAGCATCACGTTGTTGAGGCTCGACGCCAGCAGTGCGCTCGCGCCCTCGACATCGCGGGTGGAACCGGACGTGCTGGAGGCGATGTTCGCGAGCGAGGACCGGGTGCTCCTGTCGAGGCTCGCGGCCAGGGCGTCGCCGCGCTCGTTCAGTTCGTTGCGCTGCTTGTCCACCGTCCCGCCGGCCTCGGTCACGACGTCGTCCGAAGTCGCTTTCAGGCCGGTGATGGAGCGGTCGAACGCCGTGATGACGGAGGCGGAGCCAGCGTCGCCGATCTCGGCGACCTCCCGCACCTGGTCGTCGACGAGCTTCGAGATCTCGGTGGAGGTCTCCTTCGAGACGTCGCGGAGGGACTCCCTGATCTCGACGCCGAGTTCGTCCTGCTGCTCCTGCAGTCCCTCGAGGCTCTGGGCCACCAGGTCGGAGGAGCCGATCGCTTCGACGAGCACCACCTTGAGGGCTTCGAGTTCGTCGCGGGTGCTGCTGACGTCTTCCGTCGCGGCCTCGTCCAGCTTCTTCACGGTCTCGTCGATCGCGTCCAGCCCGGAGTCGTTGCCGGTGATGGCTTCGTCCAGGTCGTCGAAGGCCTTGGAGATCTTCTGGTCCGGGTCCGTGGTGTCGACGGCGTCGAGGACCGAGTCCCAGGCGGTGGCCTGCTCACGGAGCCGGACGTCCAGCGGGTCCGCGAAGTCGCGGGGCGGGATCAGGTCCAGCACGGGAAGCGCCTCGACCGTCGTCCGGAGGTGCACAGCGCTGTCTATCGTGGGGCCCGTCGTGGACCCGTCCGTTGCGAATCCGTCCGTTGCCGGTACGTCCGTCGTGGACCCGTCCGTCGTGGATCCGCCTGGCGACGGCTTGTCAGCGGAGGGATCGCCCGGCGTCACCGTGGGCGTCGGCGTTGGGATGATCGTGGGGGAGGGCGTCGGCTCGGATTCGGTGGGCTCGGGCTCGGGCTCGGGCTCTGGCTCGGAGTCGGACGGCTCGCAGGGCATGGACGTCAGGTAGGAGCGCAGCTCCTCCACCTCGCCCGTGGAGAGCCGGCCCCTCCGGGGAGAATCGCCGTCGGCCAGCTCGCACAGCTCGTCGGCGAGCTGCTGGGTTTGTTGCGTCATCGAGCCGTCCCGCCGTGAGCCGTCGACCAGTTCGTCTCTGGCTTCCTCCGCTGTCTCGCCGATGGCCTTCAGCTTGTCCCGGAGACCGTCGACGCTGTCGCGGGCCATCGCCGAGGCATCCCGGGTCGTTGCGACGGACTTCCGGGCGGACGTGATCGCGTCCCTCACCGCTGCGAGGGCCGTCGCGTAGTTCTTATCGTCCGCGGCACCGGCGAGCAGCGTCTCGAGGTCCGCATCCACCTGCTCCAGCGCTTTTGTGGAACTCTCCTGGTCGGCGATCGCGTTCTCGATCATCTGCGGCTGCAGGCCCGCGACGAGCGCGTCGCCCTTCGCCTTGAGGCCCAGCAGGGCAGCCGTGACGGTCGTTGCTGAACTGCGCAGCGAACAGGTCACCGAGCCCTGTCCGGCGCACTCCTCCGGTGTCGGGTTCTCCGGGCCCACCGTGATCCTGAGGGAGTCGGCGACGGAGTCGCGGCAGTCTGCGCTGACCTTCGCGTAGGCATCGAGCTGCGCCGCCATCGTCAGGATGCTGGAGTAGACGGTGGCCGTCTGGCCCGGCTTCGGCACCTCGGCGGAACAGCCGTCGCCGGAGATCGGGACCGTGGTGGGCGCGGCCGACGTGTCGCCCAGCATCGCGTCCACCGCGGACACGGTCTGCTGCAGCTGGGACATCGTCGTGGACTGCGTCGCGTTCGTCGCAGCTTCCAGGTCCCCACCGAGGACCTGCAGCTGCTCCTTCAGGTCCAGCATCGTCCGGGCCAGGGCCTGGGAGTTGTCGCGCAGTTCACCGGCAGTCTCGACGCCCAGGGTCTCGGCGGTGGTTTCGAGGTTCTGCCGGACGTCCGTGATGGTGGATCCTGCCTTGGTCAGCACGATGTTCACGTCGGAGACCAGGGAGATGGTGCGCCGCTGCAGATCGAGTTCGGACCCCGTACCCGAGGAGAATGCGCTGGTGACCACGCCGTCGGCGCTCAGATCGTTGTTCAGGCCCGGCTGCACCGCCAGATCGAATGCGGGCACCTGGAAGTCCTCGACATCGGCCACGAGGCGCAGAGTGGTACTGGCTCCGGAGCGTGGCGGGGCCAGGACCGTGGCCCACTGCACGACCGCCGAGCCGTCCTTCGTGCTGCTCAGAACCCCGTTGGTGCCCGTCGAACCGTCCGCGGAGCCCGGGGTGACGTCGTCCGCCCGTACGCCCTCCAGCTTCGTCGATGCGGCGATCGTCAGCGGAGCACCGACGAGGGCGGTGTCGGAGCGGGTCTGGCCCGCCGCGTCGTACTCGATGGCCTGTGGCTTGACGGTGAGGTTCTCGAGTGTCAGGTCTATCTCGACCGGGCCGGTGTGTCCCTGGAGATCCGTGAGATCGGACCCGGACCTGTTCCCGGCCCTGTACTGGAGGCTCACCCGCACCGGCAGCTCGCCCACCGTGTCGGCGGTGTTGTACTCCGTGTCCTTCGCAGAGGACTCGCCGGTCGCGGTCACCGAGATGGTGGTTCCCTCGATCGTCTCCACGCCTGCGGCAGGGGAGAGGTTCACACGCACGGTCTGCAGGAGCTTGACCGGGTCCGACACCGGCTCCGGGTTGCGGGTGGGTGTGCACGACGTCGTCGCGATCAGTCCCACGGCAACGAGGACGGCACTCAGCCCCCGACCGGGCGCGCCGAGGCGCCTCGGGTTGTGCTGGTGCATGCGAGACCGTGTGGCCATGATCGTCCCCAATTCCGTTCGGTGCCTTGAGCATCATACGTGCGGGCGAACGCATTCTTCGTCCGGCACTCCTGCGGTTGTTGCGGACGTTTCAGGCGACGTTTGTTCCGGTAGTGGCTTTTACGAATTGGTATTGGTAGCGTCACGAGCGTCCGCTCGCCGGTCGTTCAGCCCGGCATTGAAGCGGTTGTCTCTTGGGGAGGATATTTTTCATGTCGCGTGTGTTGTCTACCGAGCAAGCGAAGGCTGCTATCGGCCAGGTCCAGTCGATCATCAATGGTGGTTTCACCGATCAGATCTCGGCGCTGGATGCGCAGGGCAGGATCCTGTCGGACCCGAATATCTGGGACGGGCCGCTGGCCTCGCAGTTCCGGGGTTCGACGTGGCCGGAGACGAAGGCCGCCCTGGACAAGGCCAAGCAGGAACTGGAAGAGCTGCGGACGCAGCTGCAGAAGATCTCGCAGGACATTTTCTCCGCCGGCGGCGGCGCCTGAGTACGCATTCGCCGATATGAGGTGAGGTGATCGCGCCGCCGGATCGAGCGGTGCGATCACCTCATCGGTGCGGATCAGTTCTACCGGCCCGAATTTCTCCCGGCCCGGGTTCTTTGCGTTTTCCACCGGCCTGAGGTGATTTCCGGGCCGGCGGGGTTCTACGGTCTCTTTCGGGTGTGGGATGCCGTCCGGCAATGTCGGCGGCTGGTCGTTTTTCGGTTCTTTCTGCTGTTTGTTGCTTCTGGGGGGCGTTGGTTGTGACCGATTTCGTTGAGGTGCCGTTGTTGCCGGTATCGGATGCGTCCGATGGTGGGCGGTTCGATTACGGGGTGGCGGGAACGGTGAAGTCGGCGTTCGAGTCCGCGGCGTCCCGGCTCGAGGAGCAGTCGGCGACCCGGGCTTCCTATGTCTCGACGGCGAGAGAGGATTTCAGGGGTCGTTTCTCGGAGATCTTCCAGGCGAATGCGACAACGGCGGCCAGTGACGCAACAGCGTTGGCGGCGGCGTTGCGGACGGTCGCCGGGTATGTAGGGCAGATGATCGACGCCGGTCATGAGGAGGACTCCCGGCGGAAGAAGAACAACGAGTGGGTGCGCGAGCACAACGACCGCAACGGTTTCGAGCAGTTCGGCGACTGGTTGTTCGGCGAGGAGGCTCGCCCGAACATGGACCCCGGCAGCGCTCCCTCGTTCGCGCCGGCGTCTGCCTCGACGGGTTCCCGCCAGACACCTGCACCCGGTGGCGGTGGGTACGGGGGCGGGACGTCCTCGGCCCGGCCGGAGCACCTGCGCACCTTCGCGACCAACGCCCGTGGACTGGACGAGGGTCTGTCCTCGGCGCCGGGCGCCCTGTCCGGGCACCTGTCCTCGTTCGCGTCGAGCTGCTACTGGGGGACCATCGAGGCCTCCGGTGTGATCAGTGCCTACCGCGAGTATCTGCGGGCGAATGAGAACGATGCGGTGTGGGCGGTCACGGTTGCTGACGCGTTCGCCGCGGCCGGTGGCGAGGGTGCCGTCTCGACGGTGTCGGATGCGGGCCTGGCCGAGGCACTGGCCGCGGCCGGGGTCAGCGCGTCCCGGTCGGCGTTGAGCATCGACCCGCCGACGGCGGCGGGCGCGATGCCGACCAGCGGGTATGCGAATGATCCTGTGAACACCGCGACCGGGAACTTCATCGAACCCGAAACCGACCTCGGCTTCACGGGCCTGGCGTCGGGTCTGGTGCTCTCACGGATGTACAACTCGCTGGGCTCGGGCCTGGACACCCCGGGGGTGTTCGGTCCGGGCTGGGCTTCGGTGCTGGACCAGCACCTGAGCCTCTCGGACGAGGGTGCCCGCTGGGTGCTGGCCGACGGCCGGGCCGTCGACTTCCCCCGCGAGGGCACCGGCTGGGGCCGGGCCGTGGGCGAGAACTACTGGCTCACCCGCGAACCCGCCACCTCTGCGGACCTGACGGAACTCGACTCCGTGTCTGACGGCGTGCATGCATCCTCCGAGTTGCTGGTGGTCCGCAACAACCAGGGCGGATGGTGGGCCTACTCCCTCGCCGGTTTCTGGTTGGGGGCCGGGTCCGGACCTGGCCGGACTGTCTCGGTGATCCGCGAAGAACCGGCTGACCTTCGCCTGCCCGACGGCGGGAACGTGACTGTGGGTGCTGCACCTGCCGGCGATGCTGCCGATGACGGGGTGTCGGCTGGCGGGCCCGCCGGTGGTGTGCCGCTGGTGGCCCGGTTGTCGCATGGGCGGGGGCGTTTCCTGGAGATCGACTACGTGGAGGGGCGTGCCGCCGTGGTGCGGTCCTCGGACGGGCGTCGGGTGGAGTACGGGTACGACGACGCCGGCCGCCTGGTCGGCGTGACCACCGAGACGGGGACCCGGTCGTATCGGTGGAACGAGCAAGGCCTGATCGACGCCGTGGTCTCCGCGGCAGGGGTTGTGGAGGCGGAGAACACGTATGACGAGCAGGGCCGGGTGATCCTGCAGGTCACGCAGCACGGGCGGCGGGTCCGGTTCGCGTACCTGCCGGGCCGGGTCACCGTCGTCTCGGACGAGGACGGCACCCGGTCCAACTCGTGGGTGGCGGATGCGAAGGGCCGCCTGGTCGGGGTCCTCGATTCCGAGGACCGGCGCCAGTCCATGGCCTACGACAGGCACGGGAACCTGGTGTCCCTGACCGAGCGCGACGGCTCCGTCACGGTGCACGCCTATGACGAGCGGGGCCGCAGGATCCGGACGGTGACCCCTGAGGGCGCGGACCTGACCTACGGGTGGGACGAGCACGACCGGATCACCACCCTGGTCACCGCCACCGGGTCCGTGGTCAGCTACGACTATCCCGATGGGATCACCCGGGACCCGTGCGTGGTGCACGACCCCCTGGGCGGCCGGACGATGCTGGAGTGGGATGACGGCCAGCTGGTGCGGGTCACGGACCCGGTCGGCGTGAGCGTCGGCTTCGAGTACGACGGGTTCGGGGACCTGGTCGCCACCCGCAACGCTGTCGGGGATGTTGCCCGGATCGTCCGGGACCAGGCCGGGCGTCCGGTGACGGCGATCAGCCCGTCCGGGGCCGAGACCCGGTTCGGCTACGACGCCAGGGGGCTCTTGGTCCGCCGGGTGGACCCGGACGGGGCGGTGTGGTCCTTCGAGCACGACCCGGCCGGACGGATGACGGCGTCGGTCGCCCCGGACGGGGGCCGGACCGAGCTGGAGTACGGGCCGACGGGGGACCTGGTCCGCACCACCGACCCCCTCGGGCGAGTGATCGAGCGGGTGGTGGATGAGCTCGGCAACGTGACCGCGGCGGTGCTGCCCGACGGCGGCTCCTGGGGGTTCTCCCATGACGCGATGTCGCGGCTGGTCGGGATCACGGATCCGGCCGGCCATGACTGGGTCCGTGAATACGACAGGGTCGGTGCGTTGACCGCGGTCGTGGATCCGACCGGAGTCCGCACTGACACCACCACCGACCGGACGGCGGGGACGGCGACGATCACGGACGCCTTCGCATCCGCGACCTACACCTTCGACCAGTACGGGCGGCCCACGAAGGTGGCCGGCGCGGACGGGTCGGCGGAGCTCATCACGTATGACGCGGCCGGGAACCCGGTGGAACTGCTCGACGGGGAGGGCGGCCTCACCATCCTGGGCCGGGATGCGGCGGGGAAGATCACCTCCATCACCTCGCCCGTCGGCGCGGTGACCCGGTACGAGTACGACGCGTGCGGGCGGCCGTGGAAGACCACCGACCCGACCGGCGCGACCACCGTGCTGGCGTATGACGCCGATCAGAGGGTTGCTTCCCGGACCCTGCCCACGGGTGAGGTCGAGTCCTTCACCTATGACGCGTGCGGCAGGTTGATCCTGCGCCGCACCCCCGGCAACGGGACCGCCCGGTACGGGTACGACGCGTGCGGGCGCCTGACGTACTCGCAGGACACCTGGTACGGGACCCGCCGCTTCACCTACAACACCGCCGGAGAGCTCACCTCCACCATCAACGGGGTCGGTGGAAAGACGTACTTCGCCTACGACGCCCGGGGACGCCTGGTCCGGATCACCGACCCCCTCGGCGGGGTCACCACCCGCACCTACACCGCCACCGACCAGGTCGATTCGGTGACGGATCCGCTGGGGCGGGTCACAACCGCGACCTACGACCCGGCCGGGCGGCAGCTGTCCCAGACCGACCCCGAGGGCCACACCACCACCTGGACCTATGACACCGCCGGCCAGGAGGAAAGTACGTCGGTCGACGGAAGGCTGATCGCCTCCGTCGACCGCGATGCCCTGAACCGGCGCATCGTCATCACCGACCACACCGGGAACGTCGGCGCCGGTGCGGGTGCTGACGGGCTGGTCGTGGATCACGAACTCGGCTTCAATCGGCGCGGGCAGCTCACCTCCCGCACCCGGGGAGGGCAGGGCTTGTCGTGGGCGTACGACGCCGACGGCCACCGGACCAGCTTCACCGACGCCCGCGGCACGACCACCACCTACGCCCACGACCCCGCCGGACGGCTCACCACCGTCACCAACCCGTTGTTGGGCGACGCGGTGTTCACCCACGACGCGTCCGGCCGCCTGACCCGCGTCACAGCCGGGAACCTCGCCCAGGAATGGACCTACCGCAACGGCACCCTGACCGAGCACACCAGCACAACTTCCTCCACCCGCGAGGGACGCGCCGATTACGTGGGCCGCTCTGACAGTGCCTCGAGCAATACCGCGGGCACGGATGTGACGCTGATCGGTCGGGACGACGACGGGCGGATCACCGCCCTGACCCGCGCCGGGGTCATCACCCGCTACGGGTACGACGGAGCCGGGCAGATGATCATCGCCACTACCACGCCCGTCAGGAGCGTGGATGCGTCCGCATCAGATCCGGCGCCTGACGCCTCATCGGCAGCGGCGCGGGAGCAGCTGCCGGCAGTGGCCTCGGAGTGGGAGTACGACGCCGGTGGACGCCTGATCCGCGAGAGCACCCCCGCGGGGACACGGGTGTTCGATTACGACGCCGCGGGTCAGCTCCTCGCCATCACCGGCCCCGACGGGTCCCGGACGGAGTTCATCCACGACGGGCTGGGTCGGCGCACCCGCCTCATCGGCGTCGACGGGTCCTGGACCGAATACGCCTGGGGCCCCACCGGCCAGCTGAAGAGCACCTGTGAGCGCACCCCCGACGGGGGTGTCACGTCCCGACACGAGCTGTGGGTCGACGCCCTGGGCGAGCTCGCCGGCATCGACGGCACGCGCCTCTGGTGGGACACAGCCAACCCCATCCCCACCCTCACCGACATCACCCCATTCAGTGACAGCATCGCGGGGGCAGGGACCACCGGCATCGCTGGTGTTGGTGGTGGGCAGGTGCTGTCCCTGCCCGGCGGCGTCACCGGGATCGGCGACGCCTGGACCGCGTCGGGATGGCGGGCCGCCCGTCCCACCGACGAGACCGACCCCTGGGCAGCTCTCGGCACCCCCATCATCCCGACTCCCGTTGGGATGACCGGGGCCGGCACTGCCGGACTCGATGCCAGCGCGGGGCCGGCCGGGGTGCTGCCGGCGGGTGTCGGCCTCACCGGTCACGGTGGTGTGGGCGTCGCGGGCCTGGAATGGCTCGGCGCACGCGCTTACGATCCGGCGACCAGGGGCTTCCTCTCCACCGACCCGCTAGCCCCGGTCCTGGGCGCGGGCTGGGACGGCAACCCCTACGCCTACGCCGGCAACAACCCACTGAACACCACCGACCCCACCGGGCTGAGGCCTCTCACCGACGATGAACTGAAGGCCTACGACGGTTCCACCGGCGGTGCCATCGCCGCTGCCGGGGACTGGCTCGGAGACAACTGGGAATACGTCGTCGGAGGTGCGGCCATCGTGGGCGGAGCGGCGTTGCTGTTCGTCCCGGGTGGGCAGGTCGTCGGAGCGGGACTGATCAGTTTCGGCGCCGACGTCGTGATCCAGAAAGCCACCACCGGTGACGTGAACTGGGGGCAAGCCGCCATCTCCGGTGGTCTTGGCATGGTCGGTGGCGGAGTAGGTATGGCGGCCGGCAGGATGGTCAGCAACCCCGTGGCCCGGGTGGCGGTCGCGAACGGTGTCGAGGGGGCGATCAGTGGAGCGGGCGCGTACGTTGCCGGGCCCGGACCTCACACTCCAGCGGGTCTCGCGCGGGCCACCGCTCTAGGCGGCGGCACTGGAGCCATTCCGTTGGGTGGTGCCGCTCAGAAGGTCCGACTACCAGCCCCGCCAGTGACGAGACTCGCCGATCTTGCGCCCAACCCCTACGCGGGAGTGCAGGACGCGTCTGCGTGGCTGCAGAAGCTTGGAGTTCCTCGCGAATACAGGAAAGAGGCTCTGCAGTCATTCCAGCCGGGAACGGTATCGTTGGAGGTTGCTGGTTCCGCGCAGTACGGACTGCGATTCTTCGGTGGCGGGTCTGAGGCACTCGGCCGATATATAACGCCTAACCTCCCTGCCACCAGGAGTGATCTGGCTCTGCCGTCTGTGAATACGATGGAACGGTTGGCGCAATTCAGGATTACCGAAGGTTCCGAGTACATATCCGGGAGGGTTGGTCCCAACTTCGGGTATCCAGGCGGCGGCATTCAGTATTATGTCCCCGACCCCAACGTCTTGGTGAGAGTGGAGTGATGACCGTGGACTTGAGTAGTCTGCTGGCCTCTTTGAGGGAAGAATTGGCGCTCGACACCGGAAAACGCGCAACCAGCGCGTCCGACGCGTCTCTTGAATCCGTCATAAGTCTACTTCGAAGAGCTGAAATCTCGGCAGGAGCGGGCCAATCCGAACGAGTTCGAGAACTGTTGGACTCAGCCGCGCGTCAAGTATCGGATTCCTGGTCGTTCAATTCGAGCTTAGGCAAAGAGATCCTTAGATGTAGTCAAAGGGCTGCTCGCTAGTCTTCGAGCCGGTTCGGGCCGTTCTCGCCATGCTGGACCCGAGATGTCCCGGCCAGCCCACTTCAGCATCCACTGGAATGCAGCTCGGGGAATGCTGCTACCCAAGTGAACCGCACAGAGTCCCAGTGGAAACGTGCTCCTGAGGGCTGCGGCGCCGCAGCCCTTAGGAGGGCGAGCGGGGATCGGTGGGAAGGGGCATCTGGATTTCCGCCGGGGGTGGCAGCCGGGCAGGGAATTGACCTGTTCATCGCAACGAAGGCCCTGTCGTTTTCGTCTTGATGTAAGTTGCGAAGCCACCGACAGGTACCGCTGATGGGGGCTTATCTCATGAACTCTCCGGCCGGTCTCATACTGGGCTGTTGTTGAGAGCGCGGAATTCGTTGCCGAAAAGACAGGAGTAGCGCCATGGTGAGCGATAGCGTGAGTCCTGGCGCCGGGGATGAGGCCGTACCTGAGGGATTTTCGGAGGAGGACCTCCGCCTGCAGGCAGAAAACCTGATGCCCACCACATGCGGAAAGGATCCCGCGTCGGGTCGTATATTCTCGGGACTGTCATCATCGCTGCATGCGTCTTCTTCCGAGGGGTGTTCGCGCACGCGATCCTTATCGAGGGCGGTTTCTTCGCCGGATAGATCGTCCTGAGCCCACTCATCGCTTGTGGGACGGTTGGGTTGGCTGATCAGAGACGATGAAGAGGTTTATGAAACGCACTGCGCATAAAAGCGAGTCGGGGTTGGGATACCTGATCCTCGGCATTGCCATCGCCTGCGGCACTGCTGCGCTGATCGTCCTTGGACAACTCGAGGCGTCGTGGCCCGCATTCACAGCCCTCGCTGCGAGTGTCCTGCTGGGCGCGTGTCTGTTCAGATTCGGGGTGCGTCACGCTTGGTTGGCGCTGCTGTGCTTACTCGGCGCTCTGGCGGTCGGCCTGGTGCTTTTCGTCCGCATCGACGTGGCTGGTTCCGCGGGCATTGCCTGGATAGGAGGGTTCGTGGCCGGGACGCATCTGGGCGTTGCGTGGCGGATCGCAGGGAAGAACAGGAAGCCGGCTCCCGAGCGTGCTGCTTGGACAGTTGGCGGTCGAGGTATGCGCACTGTCGCGGAGGCAAGGGAGGCGGCTGCCGGTGCGTTGCGTGCTCTGGACGGCACGAAGGGCGGGCGGGTGTCCGTCGAGCGAGGTGGCGCGCGGTTCGAGGTGGCCGGTGCCGTGCACCCGGGCTTCATCTGCCATCGCACCACCGACGCCTCCGACGAAGGATCATGGGCGGTCCTGGTGCGCACAGGGCCGGTGCCGGATCAGTCGGTGGAGATACCGATGGGAGGCCCGAAGGGCTTCATGCCTCTGCGGCTCGTTCACGATGTCGAGTCGGTCGAGGAGGCGCTGGGCGACTTCTTCGCGGATCCGGGAGCGTCCTCGTTCGGATCAGAGTGGGAGAAAGGCAACCAGGCCGAGGGCACCCGCCTGCAGGCCCGCTAGTGTCTTTTCGTTGCTGAAAGCTGAAGTACGGGGAATTGATGGACACCCGTCGACGACGGCCGAGTGCCGATACCCGGGCGTAGGGTGGGGAGCTGACGAAAGGAGCACCCCATGAAGAAGATCCTCATGGTTCTGACCAGCGTTTCCGAGATCGGCGACACGGGGGAGAAGACGGGCTACAACGTGGCCGAGGCTGCACATCCCTGGAAGGTCTTCAAGGACTCCGGGCACTTCGTCGACTTCGCATCGATCAAGGGCGGGCAACCCCCGCGCGACGAGGTGGACACCTCCGATCCCGTGCAGGTGGCCTTCACGGAGGATGAGACCACTCGCGCCGGCCTCTACAACACGGCCCGCGTCGACGTCGTGGATCCCGATCAGTATGACGCCGTCTACCTCGTGGGAGGGCACGGCACCATGTGGGATTTCCCGGACAGCGAGGGCCTTCAAAAGCTCGTGGCTGCCGTGTACAACGGAGGCGGCCTGGTCGGTGCGGTGTGCCACGGGCCTGCCGGACTGGTGAATGTGGAACTGGACAACGGGTTCCGCCTCGTCGAGGGCCGCACGGTGGCCGCCTTCACCAATGACGAGGAGGTTGCCGCGGGCAAGGACAAGGTCATTCCCTTCTTCCTGGCGGACCGTCTCGAGGAACAGGGTGCAACCCATGTCTTCGCCGAGGTCTTCGAGGAGAAGGTCGTGGTCGACGACCGGCTCGTGACCGGCCAGAACCCTGCGTCGGCAGCGGGCGTGGCCAAGGAGATGGAGAAGCTCTTCGCGGTGGTCATCCGCCAGGAGAAAGCCGAGGAACAGCACGAGTCGGAGGCCCTGCGCGCCGAGAAGGATGCGGTCAAGGCCGCGGCGGCCGGCGACGAGGACTGACGTCGGATGGTCTCGTCAGGTGACCCGCGGCGTCCGTTCCGCGGGTCCCCCGACGAGAGTGCGTAGGTCCGGCTACACCGAAGTGACGGGGCCCGGCCTCAGGGCGTCTGCTCGTCCGTCGTGCCCCGTTCCCTCTCGAGGATGGTTCCGGCGATGACGCTTGCCCGCGCAAGGACGTCGAGCTGTGCCGGGTTGTACAGCGCCGCGATCGATTCGACGACGGTGTTCCGGGTGACCTCCAGACTTTTCGACAGGTGCTTCCCGGGCTCCGTGAGCCACGGGTAGTTCCTGATCGCATCGACGATGGTTGGTGCGTAGCGCTCGGCGAGTTTGGCACGTGCTGGTTCGTCGGCGTCAGGGGCTAGCTCGTCGAATTCCCTGCCCGGCGACTCCGGATCCTGCCGGATCATGGACCGCAGATCCTGCATCGCGTCGTCGTCGTACACCTGGGAGTAGATCAGCATCAGGGACTGGTCCTGCTCGGACAGCCTGGGCGCCACATCCTCGAATCCTGCCGGGACGCCCGTCACGGAGGAGCCCTGGAGGATCGCCTGGATCTCCGCCCTGGCGCGCTGCAGCCTCTCGATGCTCACGGCGAGGTCCGCGTCGATCGACCTCAACGCCTCGAACGATGAATCGCCGTCGAAGGTCACGTCGTCGATCTGGTCGAGCGGGACGTCGAGATCCCGCAGGCGGCGAATTTTCAGGAGACGGACCAGGTGCCTGACCTGGTACTGCTTGTAGCCGTTGGACGTCCTGTCCGGCTGCTCGAGGAGACCGACCTGGTGATAGTGACGCACCGTATTCACCGTCGTCCCTGCCAGCTCGGCGATCTCGCGGGTGCTCCACGCCACTGTCGCCACTCCTTCCGCGTCCTCGTTCGCCGGGTCAGTCGCTGCGTCCGCTGTCCGTCAGCCGGCCCGTGGGGAACCCATCGTCCCACCCGCGGTGGTCGCAGGCTTCGGTCACCACCCGAGGAACCCGACGAGCCCGGCCGCGAGAGCCGCGATGACGCCGGTCCACAGGACGATGGCGATCGCCTGCCAGAACAGGACCCGCTCCTTCCGGACCCCCGATGCTGCGAAGAACGCGGCGGTGAGCTGCGTGGGAAGAGCAAGCGGGGCGAGGAGGCTCGCGCCCGGCACGCCGAATCGGGAGAGCCAGCCCTGCAGGCGGCGCTGCCCCTTCACACGCCGGGCCGATGGAGCAGTGGATGCGGGATCTGCCGGCCCGTCCCCGCCTCCTCGACCGGCGACGACCTTCTCCCGGACACGGGAACTGATCACGACGACTGCGAGCACGCTCAGGAAGTTGCCGATCATGGCAGCGAGCGCCGCCACGACCGGGTTGATCCCGAGGACGATGCCGATTCCGGCAGCACCCTCGCCTTCGATGTAGGGGACCGCTGCGGCGACGGCGACGCCCAGCGGCTGCACGATCTCCGGTAGCTGCTGTACCCACTCCTGCATGCCCTCGTACGGGTTGGCCATGACATTCTCCTTCGTCTCTTCCGGCAGCCGGCGTAGGTTGTCCCACCGCGAGTCAGCGCGTTCCGGTTGCAAAGTCACGAGCGTTGTGCCGGGCCGGATTGCTCCATGTGCTCACCATTGAAGAGGCTGTGCCAGGAACAGGGTCAAGGCGCCGGGACGAGGCGTGCGCCACACCGGGGCGTCCACCGCAGCGGATCGGGGCAGGGGCACTCCGCGCTGCGCAATGTCGCAACGGGCGTGAGGGGAGCAGGCGGTGACGTCGAGGACATCACTCGATCGACGTTCTACATCGTCGACTGGACGCAGGAGCCGCAAATCGCTTCCCGGGGCGAAGCGAAAGGCCCCCATTCCCTCGTGAAGACGGGGAATGGGGGCCTTTCAAAGGGCGGTGACGGTGGGATTTGAACCCACGTTGGCTTTTACACCAAACAACATTTCGAGTGTTGCACCTTCGGCCGCTCGGACACGTCACCAACGCCGCTACTTTACCGGGTTGGAGGCGTCAGACCCAAAACGAGGTGCCCCGGCCGCCGGAAGGAGGCGCTAGGGCAGCTCGATGACCTCGTTCTTACCGGAGTCCGGCTTGCTGCCAGTCACCAGGCCCTTGACCATCTTCACGGCCGAGACGACGCGCGGCGCATCCATGGACCAGTATTCGGCGGTGTCGGCGTCGACGTGGATGAGTGCGACGGCGGGATCGTCGCGGCCGTTCTCGAACCATGCGGACACCGAGGGACCCCACAGCTCGTCGATCTTGGCCTGGTCCTTGGTCAGGGTCGCCGTGCCGGCGATGGACACGTAGCCCTTACCCGTGTTCGCGGTGACATTGACCTGCGGGTTCGCGCGGATCTCGTCGGCCTTCGGGGACGGATCCTCGGTGAAGAACCAGAGATCGCCGTCGAAGTCCCTGGCCTGCAGGGCCAGTGGCCTGCTGACGAGCTTGCCGTCCAGGCTCACCGTCGTGAGATTGGCGATGTCGGCCTTGCCGAGGATGTCCTGCACTTCCTTCAAACCGTCCTGCTGGTCTGCCACGTCTGCTCCTTCGTGAGGTCTGCTGCGTATTTACTAAGCCTACGCACTATTCGTTCGGGGGGCCCGCTGAGTGACGAAGAACTCCCTGAGCAGGCGCGCGCACTCGTCGTCGCGGACGCCCGGGAACACCTCGGTCCAATGGTTCAGGCGGCGCTCGCGCAGCACGTCGAACACCGACCCCGAGGCGCCCGCCTTCTCGTCCCAGGCCCCGAACACGACGCGCGGGATGCGGGCCAGGACGGAAGCCCCGGCGCACATTGCGCACGGCTCGAGGGTGACCACCAGCGTGCAGCCTTCGAGCCGCCAGGCGCCGAGCTGTGCAGCGGCTGCGCGGATCGCCTGTACCTCCGCGTGCGCGGTCGGGTCGCCGAGTTCCTCGCGCTGGTTCCACCCGGTGCCCAGCACGTCACCGCCAGGGCCCACGACGACGGCGCCGATCGGGACATCGGAGCTCGCGAGCGTCCGCACGGCCGCATCCAGAGCCAGCCCCATCCACGCCCGATGCTCGGCGTCCATGGCACGGGGGAAGGGGGTCATGGGCTCAATGGTACTTTTGACGCATGCGCGTACTGGTAGTCGACCACCCCCTGGTAGCCCACAAACTGACGGTTCTCCGGGACAAGGACACGTCGTCGCCGGTGTTCCGCCTCCTCACCGAGGAGCTCGTCACCCTGCTGGCCTACGAGGCCACACGCGACGTCCGCGTCGAGACCGTGTCCATCGAGACACCCGTCACGAAGACGGAGGGAACGGGGCTGGTGAAGCCCACGCCGCTCGTCGTCCCCATCCTGCGTGCCGGCCTCGGGATGCTCGAAGGCATGACGCGCCTCGTGCCGACGGCGGAGGTCGGCTTCCTCGGCATGGCCCGCAACGAGGAGACCCTCGAGGCCATCACCTACGCCGAGCGACTGCCGGACGATCTCACCGGGCGCCAGGTCTTCGTCCTCGATCCCATGCTCGCGACCGGCGGCACGCTCCGTGAGGCCATCAAGTTCCTCTTCGCGCGGGGTGCAGCGGACATCACCTGCATCTGCCTGCTCGCCGCTCCCGAGGGCCTCGCGACCCTGCAGGAGGAGCTGGACGGCCGCAATGTCACCATCGTGCTGGCTTCGATCGATGAGAAGCTCAACGAGAAGTCGTACATCGTGCCGGGCCTCGGGGACGCGGGAGACCGCCTCTACGGCGTCGTCGGCTAGCCGGACCCCGGAGCGTCCGGGCAGGTCCGGCCCACGGCAGGAGCCGGACGACTTCCGTCGGAAGATCGCTGAAGGGTTGCGCCGGCGCGGTCGACGGGGTCGAATAGGGCGATGACCAAGGACATCAGCGCGACCGAGTCGAGTACCGAGGGCGGTCTGAAGCGGGCGATCGGTACGCCGCTGTTGTTCGCATTCATCGTCGGAGACACCCTCGGAGCCGGCATCTACACCCTCGTCGGCACCATGGCCGACGACGTCGGGGGCGTGATCTGGCTCCCGCTGCTCATCGCGCTGGTCCTGGCGCTCCTCACCGCGGGGACCTATGCGGAACTGATCACCAAGTATCCGCACGCCGGCGGGGCGGCGCGGTACGTCGAGCGGGCCTTCAACATCCCCTACCTCTCGTTCCTCGTCGGGTTCCTCATGATGGCCTCGGGCATCACCACGGCCGCTGCCCTGGCGAACGCCTTCGCCGGTGACTACCTGGCTGCACTCATCGACGTACCGGCTGCTCCGGCCGCAGTGGTCTTCATCATCCTGCTCACGCTGATCAATCTGCGCGGCGTCCGGGAATCCCTCGCCGCGAACCTCGTCGCGTCCGTGATCGAGGTGACCGGCCTGGTGCTCGTGATCGTGCTCGCCGCCGTCGTCCTCGGGAGCGGGAACGGTGAGCCTGCCCGGCTCCTCGAGTTCGCTCCGGACGTGCCTCCGCTGCAGGGTGCCTTCGCGGCATCCGTCATCGCCTTCTTCTCCTTCCTCGGCTTCGAAGCTGCCGCCAACATGGCGGAGGAGGTACGCAATCCGTCGAGGGCCTACCCCCGAGCCCTCTTCGGCGCCATCGGGACCGCCGCGGTCGTCTATCTCCTCATCGCCCTCGGCGCGGTCATCGTCCTGCCGCCGGCCGAACTCGCCGAGTCCACCGGACCGCTGCTCGCCGTCGTGACCGCCAGCGGCGTCGGCATCCCGCCCTGGCTGTTCAGCCTCATCGCGCTTGTCGCCATCGCCAACGGCGCCCTGCTGTTCATGGTGATGGCGAGCCGGGTCGGATACGGCCTCGCGGAGGCCGAGCTGCTGCCGCGGGCGTTCAGCCGCGTGCTGCCCGAGCGCCGCACGCCGTGGGTGTCGATCGTCGTCGTCGCCGCTCTGACCATCGTGCTCTCACTCGTGGGTGATGTCGGCACGCTGGCCGAGACCACCGTGCTGCTGTTGCTCCTGGTGTTCCTGTCGGCCAATGTGAGCGTGCTCGTCCTCAAGAAGGACAAGGTCGACCACCCGCACTTCTCGGTACCGCGGGTCGTGCCGATCCTCGCGATCATCGCCAGCATCGCCCTGCTGACCCAGCAGACCGGCGTGGTCTGGCTCGGCGCCATCGGGTACGCGGTGGTCGGATCGTTGCTGTTCCTCGCCGCCCGTGCCGGTCGCAAGCGCCAGGAACGAGTCTCCGCCTAGCCGGGGCGCTGCCTCCGGCCCTTCAGGTGCCTGCAGGGCCCTCAAGGGTTGCGTCTGCCATCCGCTCGTGCGGGCTCCGGCGTGCGTTCGGGCCGCGTTCGTTGTATGGACGGAAGGCGGCAGGACCCGCCGGGGACCGGACGGATCGCCGCGTCGTCGCGGTGGCACGCTCTCGCGTCCATCAGCCGTCCGCCACGCCGAGTGCTCGCATGCTGGACATTCGGGCATTGTTACTTGCGCGTAGGCGATTGTTACATGCAATAATTCGAAATGTGAATACCAACTCACCCGCATCTGCAGCGGTAGTTCCCTCCCTGGACGCCACGTCCGGAGCGGACCTCCGCTGTTATCGAATGCACGCGTAACGGTTATACCCAGACCCTCTTTACGCACTTCAAGCCCAACGGCGGGCATCCTTCTTCATCCCGACCGGGCACATCCCGCATTCGAGCCGCGATGACGGCATACTTCACGAGGTTGTTTTCATGTCAGTAAATCCGGGCTACGTCCATATCTCCCTCCGCTCCCCGCAGAACCGGCAGGCACGCCAGCAGTTCGCTCCCGCCTTCAACGCCCACGCGCCGCAGGTTCCCCACCCCCATTCGCGCCTCCAGGCGGTTCCCGGCGGAGACGCCGCCCAGCCGCTGAGCGCTCCGATCCCCGTGGTCACGCCGAACGGCGTTCCCGGACCGCAGGCGGTCACGGGTGATACCACTGCTCGGGGCTTCGTGCTCTACGTCGCGCTCGACGAGGCCACCGCAGCAGCCGCGGGCACCACGTTCGCCAAGCTGGCGCAGGATGTCCGGTCCTACGTGCGGTCCCTGGTCCCGACGGCGGAGAGCCACGCAGCGGTCGCGCTGGCTCCGGCAGACGCGCCGGGTTCGGACATCGACGTCGTGCGTGCGGCACTCGGCGACCCGACGGTCGCCCGTCGACCCCGTGCCGACGCCATCCCGGCACCGTCGCAGGCCCAGCCCGCCCGCCCCACGGGCGTCCTCATCGATCTGTCGCGCCGCGAGGTGCACCTCGACGGTGAGACGCTGAACCTGACCTTCAAGGAGTTCGAGCTCCTCAACTACCTCGTGGAGAACGCCACGCGCACCGTGGGCCGCGAGGAACTCCTCAGTGGACTCTGGCGCAATGCCGACGAGGTACCGAACGAACGCACCATCGACGTCCACATCCGGCGCCTCCGCTCGAAGCTCGGTCGCCTGGCCAACACCGTCCGCACCGTGCGGGGGCAGGGCTACCGTTTCTACGACCACCCCGAAGTGGTCGTCTGGGCCGCTCCCGAGTACTCCATCTAGGCTCATGCCCGGCCGGGGGAGGCCATAGACTTCGGATCATGGCCTCCCACCACCTGAAGAAGCTTCTGCTGCTGCGCCACGCGAAGGCCGAGTTCCAGGAGGGCGTCCCCGACCACGAGCGCTCGCTCAGTTCGAGGGGCCACGCGGACGCTCCGCTGGTGGGTCGCTGGATGCTCGACCACGACGCCGTCCCCGACTTCATCCTCGTCTCCACCGCCCTGCGCACACGACAGACGTGCACCTGGGTGTGCAAGGAACTCGGCGATAAGGCGCCCACGCCCAAGCTGGAGGACGACCTCTACGCCGCACGGCCGTCGGAGATCCTCTCCCTGATCAACCACGTGCCGCCGACCGTCACGAGCCTCCTCGTGATCGCCCACAATCCGGGCATCCAGGAGCTGGCGATGCGCCTCGCATCGGTCCGGTCGAGCGAGCGCGCCGTCATGGATCTCGCCACCGACTACCCGACGGCAGGTCTCACCGTGATGACGTACGACGGCGAATGGGCCGAACTCGACGGACGCGACGCCGAGGTCACCGACTTCGTGGTCCGCCGCGCGTCGAGCCTTCGCTGACCCCTGCTACATCCCGTACTTCTCCAGCAGGCGCAGCCAGACCTCGCTGACGGTCGGATAGGCCGGCACGGCGTGCCACAGCCGATCGAGGGGCACTTCCCCGACGACGGCGATGGTCGCCGAGTGCAACATCTCGGAGACATCCGGTCCGGCGAACGTGACGCCGACGAGCACCTTCCGGTCCTCGTCGACGACGATCTGCGCCCAGCCGCTGTAGTCGTCGGAATGGAGCGACGATCCGGCCACAGCGATCTCGAGTGATGTCTCGGAGGCGTTGACGCCGTCCTTCCGCGCCTGCTCGAGCGTGCGTCCGACCATGGCGATCTCCGGATCGGTGAAGACGACCTGCGGGACCGCCCTCCGGTCCGCGGTCGAGGTGTAGGGGCTCCAGTCCTCCGCGTGGTTCCCGAGTGTTCCTTGCGCGCGGGCGGCGATGGCGTCGCCCGTCATGCGGGCCTCGTACTTGCCCTGGTGCGTCAGCTGGACGATGCCGCCCACGTCACCGACGGCGTACAGCCAGCCGCCGGCGTCGGGCACGCGCCCGGTGTCGTCCCGCGTGAGCTTCTTCGGATCGAGGCCGATGCTCTCGAGTCCGATACCGGAGGTGTGCGGGTGGCGGCCCGTCGAGACGAGCAGCTTCTCGGCGGTGACGCTCCGGCCCTCGCCGATGTCGAGCACGAACAGGCCGTTCTCCTTGCGCACCGAGGTGGTGGCGGTGTCCGTGTGCACGGTGAGCCCCTCGGTGCGCAGCGCGTCGAGGACCAGCCCCGAGGCCTCCGGCGGGTAGTTGCCGAGGATGCCGCTCCGCGCGATGACCGTGACCTCCGCGCCGAGCCGCGCGTAGGCCTGCGCGAGTTCGACGCCGGCCACCCCGCCACCCAGGACGGCGAGGCTGGCGGGGACCTCCTTCGCGGACGTCGCCTCCCGGGTGGTCCAGTAGTCGAGGTCGGCGAGGCCGTCGATGGGCGGGATCGTCGGCGTCGAACCGGTGGCCAGGACGACGGCGTGCCGGGCCTGGTAGGTGGTCGTCGAGCCATCGCCATGGGTGATCTCCACCTCGCGCTCACCGGACAGTTTCGCCCAGCCCCGCTCCAGGGCGATGCCTGCGGAGGCCACCCACTCCTCCTGGGAGGAGTCATCCCAGTCCGAGGTGAACGAGGTGCGGCGGTCGAGGACCTGCCCGGCGTCGAGGGTCCCCGTCACTGCCTCGCGCGCACCGGGAACACCGCGCGCGGCTCGGAGGACGGTGCCGGGGCGCAGGAGGGCCTTGGACGGCATGCAGGCCCAGTAGGAGCACTCACCACCGACGAGGTCGCTCTCGACGAGCACCGCCGAGAGGCCCTTCTGGACTACGCGGCCCGCCACGTTCTCCCCGACGGCGCCGGCGCCGATCACAATGACATCGATGGTCTTGGCTTCACTCATGGGCCGAGCCTTCCACCGACACGGCGAAGGATCAACCCGACGCAGAAAGGCCCCGACCGGAGCCGGGGCCTTTCGATGGTTCAGGGAACCGTTGTGCGCGCGAAGGGATTCGAACCCCCAACCTTCTGATCCGTAGTCAGATGCTCTATCCGTTGAGCTACGCACGCATCCGCAGGTCGTCGATCCGCAGTGCGAACCAGTCCTACAAGCGGGCCGTTTGGCCGTAGACAACTCTAGCGTGGATTCGCCGCGGCGCCTAATCAGCTGTGTGACGCGAGGAAAGCTAGACCGGTCTATGTGACCTTTGTCACAGCAAGGAGCGACGTAAGCGTTGGACATCGCCGCCGTGACGCGGATCCCCGGGGTGCTGTGCCTATTGTTTCCGGGCCCACGCCCTTGCCTGAAATGTCCCACACCTAGCATCGATACACATCGAGCACCCCCAACGAAGGGAAGAGTAATGGGCGATCCCGTACGAGAGCTTGCGGTCGACACACCACCCACGGGTTCCGAGGTCGGAGCACCGGCGGTCGGGTCCGGTTCCGCGCCGACCACGCACGCCGGCCTGCTGGCCTGGGTGCGGGACGTGCAGGAGCTGACGCAGCCTGCCGAGGTCGTGTGGGTCGATGGCTCCGAGGCCGAGAACACGCGGCTCGCGGACGGACTCGTCGAGTCCGGGACGTTCGTGCGGCTGAACCCCGAGATCTTCCCCAACTCCTTCGCGGCCTTCTCGGACCCCAAGGACGTGGCCCGGGTGGAGGAGCAGACGTTCATCTGCTCGAAGGACGAGCGGGAGGCGGGCTTCACGAACAACTGGATGGACCCGGCCGAGATGAAGGCCAAGCTCAAGGGTCTCTTCGCCGGATCCATGCGGGGCCGCACGATGTACGTCATCCCCTTCGTGATGGGCCACCTCGACGCCGAGGACCCCAAGTTCGGTGTCGAGATCACGGACAGCGCCTACGTGGTGACTTCCATGCGCATCATGGCGACCATCGGCAGCGCGGTCCTGGACCGGATGACCGAGCTCGGCGCCCCGTTCGTGCCCGCGCTCCACTCCCTCGGCGCCCCGCTCGAGCCGGGCCAGGCGGACGTGCCATGGCCGTGCAACGACGACAAGTGGATCGTGCACTTCCCCGAGGAGCGCTCCATCTGGTCCTACGGCTCCGGGTACGGCGGCAACGCCCTGCTCGGCAAGAAGTGCTACGCCCTGCGCATCGCCTCGGTCATGGCCCGCGACGAGGGCTGGCTGGCCGAGCACATGCTGATCCTCAAGCTCACCTCGCCCCAGGACAAGACCTACTACCTGTCCGCCGCGTTCCCGTCGGCCTGCGGGAAGACCAACCTCGCGCTGCTCGATCCCACGATCGAGGGCTGGAAGGTCGAGACCCTGGGCGACGACATCACCTGGATGCGCTTCGGGAAGGAGGGCGAGCTGCGCGCCGTCAACCCCGAGGCCGGACTGTTCGGCGTGGCCCCCGGCACCGGCTGGCACACCAACCCCAACGCGATGCGCGCCATCGCCAAGGGCAACTCCGTCTTCACGAACGTCGCCCTGACCGACGACGGCGGCGTGTGGTGGGAGGGCATGACCGAGGAGGTTCCGGCGCACCTGACCGACTGGCAGGGCCGGGACTGGACCCCGGACATGGACCACCCCGCGGCGCACCCGAACGCCCGGTTCTGCACGCCCATCGACCAGATCGACATGCTCGCCGAGGAGTTCAACCGGCCCGACGGCGTGGAACTCTCCGCGATCCTGTTCGGCGGCCGCCGCAAGACGACCGTGCCCCTGGTCACGCAGTCCCGTAACTGGGCCAACGGCATCTTCATGGGCTCCACCCTGTCCTCGGAGACCACGGCCGCCGCTGCCGGGGAGGTGGGGCGCGTGCGCCGCGACCCGATGGCCATGCTGCCGTTCATCGGGTACGACGCCGGCGATTACCTGCGCCACTGGCTCACCCTGAGCGCCGGGGCGGACCAGGCCCGGCTGCCCACGATCTTCCTCGTCAACTGGTTCCGCCGCACGGCCTCGGGCGGTTTCGCCTGGCCGGGCTTCGGCGACAACTCGCGGGTGCTCAAATGGGTCATCGAGCGGCTCGAGGGCACGGCCGACGCCGTCGAGACCCCCATCGGTTTCGTCCCCACCGGCGACGCCCTGGACCTCACGGGCCTGGACATGACCCCGGCCGAGGTCGAGGCCGCCGTGCACGTCGACGCGGTCGAGTGGGCCGAGGAACTCGACGGGATCGAGCAGTGGTACGCCCGCTTCGGTGGATCCCTGCCGACCGAGCTCAAGGATCAGCTCGAGGAACTCAAGGAACGCTTCAGCAACGCCTGATCAGCCCCTGGAGATGCGAGAGGCCCCTTCCGCCGGAAGGGGCCTCTCATCGTCCTGGTGTCTGGTGCCGGATGCCTGATGCTGGGTGGCGGGGCCGCTAGGCGCGGATGACGGCGAGGACGCGCTGCACGAGGTCGTCGAGCGTCTGCGGATCCACGGCCTCCGCATTGAGGCGGAGGTATGGCTCGGTGTTCGACGGGCGGAGGTTGAACCACCAGTTGCCGTGGCCGGGCGTGAAGGTGAGGCCGTCGAGGTCGTCGACCACCACGCCCGCCTGCTCGAACTCCGCGCGGGCCCGGGCGATCGATCCCGGCACGTCCTCCACCTTCGAGTTGACCTCGCCGGAGGAGAAGTACGGCTCGTACTCGCGGCCGAGCTCGGACAGCGGGCCGTCCTGCTCGCCGAGGGCGGCCAGGACGTGCATGGCGGCCAGCATGCCGGTATCGGCATTCCAGAAGTCACGGAAGTAGTAGTGGGCCGAGTGCTCCCCGCCGAAGACGGCGCCCTCCGCCGCCATCACGGCCTTGATGAACGAGTGGCCCACGCGTGTCCGCACCGGACGGCCGCCGTCGTGCAGGATCAGCTCCGGCACCGCACGGGAGGTGATCAGGTTGTGGATGACGACCGGCTCTGTCTCACCGGCGGCCTGGGCGCGGGCGATCTCGCGCCGGGCCACCATCGCGGTGATGGCGCTGGGGGAGACGGGGTGGCCCTGTTCGTCGATGATGAAGCACCGGTCTGCATCGCCATCGAAGGCGATCCCGATGTCGGCGCCGTGCTCGACGACGGCGGCCTGCAGATCGCGGAGGTTCTCCGGCTCGAGCGGATTGGCAGGGTGGTTGGGGAACGAGCCGTCGAGCTCGAAGTAGAGCGGGACGATCTCGAACGGCAGGGCGGGGAGGATGCGATCGCCGAGGACGGCGGGCGTCGTGAGGCCGGCCATGCCGTTGCCGGCGTCGACCACGACCTTGAGCGGGCGCGACGACGAGAGATCCACCTGCGTCCGGAGGAACCGGGAGTACTCCTCGAGGATGTCGCGGACGCTGGTCCTGCCCTGGACCTCCACAGCGGGGATCGAGCCCTCCTCGAGGTAGCGCTCGGCCCGTTCCTGGACGTCCTTGAGTCCCGTCTCCGAGGAGACCGGAACCGCTCCGGGGCGCGTCATCTTCATGCCGTTGTACTGGGCGGGGTTGTGGCTGGCGGTGAAGGTCACGCCGGCCAGGTCCAGGGTGCCGCTCGCGTAGTACAGCTCGTCGGTCGAGATGAGGTCCAGGAAGAGGACGTCGGCCCCGCGCAGGGTCGCACCGTCCGAGAACGCCTTCGAGAATTCGGGGGAGGAGGGGCGCATGTCGCCACCGACGAGGATCGTCTGGCCGGCCAGTCCCAGCGAGTCCACGAAGGCCGCTCCGACGGCCCTCACCGAGTCCACCGTGATGGTCTCGCCGACGATGCCGCGGACGTCGTAGGCCTTGAAGGACGCAGAAAGATCGAAGGTTGTAGTCACGCTCCGAAGTGTATCGGGTGGCATCACACCGTCCGTTGCGCACATGGTGATCCCCCGACGGTGGCTGTCGGAGGTGGCTGGGATACTGGGTGGATGTCGCCGACCACCACGCTGAACGAGCAAGCAACCGCCATCCTGCACACCCTCGTCGGGTCGCCGGACGCGCACTTCCACGAGGGGCAGTTCGAGGCCATCGAGGCCCTCGTCGAGGGTGGACGTCGTGCACTGGTGGTGCAGCGGACGGGCTGGGGCAAGTCCGCCGTGTACTTCGTCGCGAGCCTGCTGCTCCGCGCGCGGGGTGCTGGTCCTACACTCATCGTCTCGCCCCTCCTCGCCCTCATGCGGGACCAGGTGGCCGCGGCGGCACGGGCCGGCGTCCGCGCCGAAGCGATCAACTCGGCCAATCAGACCGAGTGGCAGGAGATCACGGCCAAGCTTCAGGCCGATGAGGTGGATGTCCTCCTCGTCTCGCCCGAGCGGCTCAACAATCCGTCCTTCCGGGAGCTGTACCTGCCGGAGCTCGTGCGGCGTACCGGCCTGCTCGTCATCGACGAGGCGCACTGCATCTCGGACTGGGGCCACGACTTCCGGCCCGATTACCGGCGTCTGCGCGAGCTGATCATGGGGCTTCCGCAGGGCGTCCCGGTGCTCGCGACCACCGCGACGGCGAACTCCCGTGTGGTCAAGGACGTCGAGGAGCAGCTCGGGGCGGGCGGCACGGATGTCTTCACGCTGCGCGGCGAGCTGGCACGGAAATCCCTCCGGCTCGGTGTGCTGCGCCTGCCGAGCCCCCGGTCACGCCTCGCGTGGCTGCTCACGCACCTGTCGGACCTGCCCGGGAGCGGCATCATCTACGCCCTGACGGTGTCTGCGGCGGAGGACACCGCGCGCCTGCTGCGTGAGAACGGGCACGCCGTCCGCGCCTACACGGGACGCACCGATCCGGCCGACCGCGAGGCCGCGGAGACGGCGCTGAAGAACAACGAGGTGAAGGCCCTGGTGGCCACGAGCGCTCTCGGGATGGGCTTCGACAAACCGGACCTCGGATTCGTGGTGCACCTCGGGGCGCCGTCCTCGCCCGTCGCCTACTACCAGCAGGTGGGACGGGCCGGCCGCGGGACGCCGAACGCCGACGTGCTGCTGCTGCCGGGCGCCGAGGACCGCGACATCTGGGAGTACTTCGCCACAGCCTCGATGCCCTCCCAGGATGCAGCCCTCCGGGTACTCGACGCCCTGGAACCCGGCATCGTGCTGTCCACGCCGGCCCTCGAGACCCGGGTCAACCTGAAGCGCTCGCCGCTCGAACTGCTCCTCAAGGTGCTCGACGTCGACGGCGCCGTCCGCAAGGTGACCGGCGGGTGGGAGAGCACGGGGGTGCCCTGGACCTACGACGCCGAGCGGTACCGACGCATCAGCGAGGCGCGGATCGTGGAGCAGCGCTCCATGCTGGACTACGAGAACACCACAGGCTGCCGCATGGAATTCCTGTCGGCGTCCCTCGACGACCCTTCCGCCACGCCCTGCGGGCGCTGCGACAACTGCGCGGGGCCCTGGTACTCGGACGAGGTGGCCCACGAGGCATCGGACTCCGCGAGTCAGGCCCTCAGCAGGGTCGGCGTGGAACTCGAGCCGCGCGGCCAGTGGCCCAGCGGGATGGACAAGCTCGGTGTCCCCCTCAAGGGGAAGCTCAAGCCGAACGAGGTCAGTCTGCCCGGCCGCGCCCTGGCCCGTCTCACGGACCTCGGCTGGGGCAACCGGCTGCGTGAGCTGATGTCCGATGCCACCCTCGACGCTCCGCTGGACCCTGCTGTGATCGACGCCGTCGTGCGGGTCCTCGCGCAGTGGGGATGGGAGGAGCGGCCCGTCGCCGTGGTCAGCATCCCCTCCAGGCGGCGCCCGGAACTGGTCGGGTCGCTGGCGCAGGCCCTCGCGACCGTCGGCCGCATCCCCTACCTGGGGCGGCTGGACACACCGCACGGCTTCCCGCAGGGACAGCCCGGCGGCAACAGCGCTTTCCGCCTGGCCTCCGTCTGGGACCACTTCGCCGTTCCCGACGAGGGTGCCGCCTGGTTCGCGGCGAACCCCGGGCCCGTGCTGCTCGTCGACGACTTCGCCGACAGCCGGTGGACCATGACCGAGGCAGGGCGGGCGCTGCGCACCGCCGGGGCATCCAGCGTGCTGCCGTTCGCCCTGGCGCTGAAGGCCTGACCCGGCCCTGATCCAGCCCGGGCGCTGCCCGGCGTCCGGGACCGGGCCAGGGTGCTGCCCGGGAATCCGCGTCGGTCCCGGCACGGTCGCATGGTCGGCGAAACGAAAAGACCCCCGCAGCTGCGGGGGTCTTTCAGCGGAGACGGGGGGATTTGAACCCCCGGTAGGCTTTAGGCCCACACTTCATTAGCAGTGAAGCCCATTCGGCCGCTCTGGCACGTCTCCATCGGCTATCTCTAGCCTCCCAAGGTTACCCAGAAGGTGACGGCAAGAGCAAAACCGCGGCTGCGGTCCGCACTGTGGGGCCGCATTGTGGGGCCGCACTGTGGGACTGTGCAGAGGATGCCGTCAGAGCGAGCCTGTGAGCGCGCGCCAGAGGAACTCGAAGCTCATCGCGTGCATGCGGGCCGCCTGCCGGTTGTCGGCTGCGCCGGCATGCCCACCCTCCAGCGCTTCATGGAACCAGACGTCCTGGACGCCGAGGTCCTTCATCCTCGCTGCCATCTTGCGGGCCTGGACCGGGCCCACGCGGTCGTCGCTCGTCGCCGTCCAGATGAGGGTCTTCGGGTACGCGACGTCCTCGCGCAGGAGGTGGTAGGGCGAGAAGGTCTGCACGTACTCCCATTCCTCCGGCTTGTCGGGGTCACCGTATTCGGCGATCCAGGAGAAGCCGGCGGACAGTTTCGTGTAGCGGCGCATGTCCAGCAGCGGCACTCCGCACGAGATCGCACCGAACAGGTGCGGGTAGGTGGTGAGCATGTTGCCGACGAGCAGCCCGCCGTTGCTCCTGCCCGTGCAGCCCAGCAGCGCCGGCGAGGTGACCCCCCGCCGCACCAGGTCCTCCGCGATCGCCGCGAAATCCTCGTAGGCCCGGTGCCGGTCGGCATGCAGCGCGGCTCGGTGCCACTGGGGCCCGTACTCGCCCCCGCCGCGGATGTTCGCCAGGACGTAGACGCCGCTTCGGCCGTCCTGCGTGATGCGCTCCAGCCACCCGCGGCCGATCACGCCGCTGTAGGCCGGGGTCATGGAGTGCTCGAAGCCGCCGTAGCCGGAGAGCAGCGTCGGGTTGCCGCCGTCGAGCGCAAGGTCCTTCGCCGCGATCTGGAAGTACGGCACGCGCGTGCCGTCGCTGGACACGGCGAAGTGCTGCTCCACGGCGTAGAGATCCTCGTCGAAGTAGGAGGGGGAGGATTTCACCGCGGTGGACTCCCCACCGATCGTGCCCCGGTACAGCGTCGACGGTGTCAGGAAGCCGGTGGCGACGAGCCAGTAGTCGTTGCCTGCCGCGTCGTCCTCGTCGTCGACGGCATAGGCATCGACCGAGTGCAGCGGCGGGCAGGCGTCGAGGAGCTCGGCCGCCCAGTCCTTCGCCGGGTCGAGGATACGGATCTCGGACGACACGTCGTGCAGCAGGTTGAGCAGCAGGTAGTCGCGGGTCCAGCTCCAGGACTGCAGCGACGTGGACGCGTCCGGCACGAACACGGTCACGAAGGAGCGGTCCCCGGCGAGGAAGGACTCGAGCGGGATGACGAGCAGTGACCCGGCACCGTGGGTCGTGGATCCCGTCGTCCAGTCGGTGCGGGGCCGGATGATCAGCCACTCGCGGTGCAGCGAGATGCTGGCGTCCTCCGGCACCTCGATCAGGTGCCACGCGTCGTCCTGCCGCAGGTAGCTCCGGCGCGTGTAGAAGTCGATGGTGTCCACCGCGAGGTCCCTCTCGAACCCGGGGGTGGAGTCGTGCAGGACGAGGGCCATCATGTGGTCCTCGTCCACCGCGAAGTACTCTTCGGCCGACCCGAGGTCGCCGCCGCGCCGGAGCGTCCGCACGGTCCGCGGGTAGGAGCTGGACGTCATCGACCCGGGACCGAAGTCCGTACCCACGTACAGCATGTCCTCGCCGGCCCAGCTGATGCGGCTCTTCGCCGTCGGGATGTCGAAACCGGCCTCCACGAAGGAGAGGGTCCCGAGGTCGAACTCGCGGTACCGGGTCGCATCGCCGCCGTCGGGGGAGAGCGCGACGAGCACCCGCGCGTGGGGCGCGCTCTCCGCCGGCCGGAGGAAGAGGGCACCCGCCCAGACCCACTCCGTTCCCTCGGCTGCACTGAGGGCGTCCACGTCGAGGAGGAGCTCCCAGTCGGGGTCGTCGGAGGCGTAGCTGTCCCACGACGTCCGGCGCCAGATGCCCTGGCGGTGCTCGGCGTCACGCCAGAAGTTGTAGTAGAAGTCCCCGTGCTTCCCCGCCATCGGGATGCGGTCGGTCGAGTCGAGTACTTCGAGGATGCCCCGCTCGCGGTCCTCGAAGGCCGGGGTCACCAGGGCGTCCTCGGTCAGGGCGTTCTGCGCACGGACCCACTCGAGCTGCCTGTCACCGTAGATGTCCTCGAGCCAGAGGAAGGGGTCGTCCGTTGTCGCGGTGGTCTCCGTCGGGTGCGTCATGGGGCAATCCTATGCAGGGCGTTCCGGGCGCTGCCATCGCAGCCCCCTGCCACCGGGCAGGGCGGGGTGCCGCGTTCGTTAGTCTTGACGGGTGGAGAACCAGGAGTCACGGCAGGTGGCCGTCATCGGCGGCGGACCTCGTGGCACCTCCGTGGTGGAGCGTCTCATCGCCCGGCACCGCGCCCTCGGCGCGGCCGCTGCAGGGCTCGTCATCCACGTCGTCGAACCTCACGACCCCGGTCCGGGGCATATCTGGCGCACCGACCAGTCGCGCCTCTTCCTGATGAACACGCCATGCCTGTACCCCACGGTGGTCCCGGTCGGACCCGCCGCGGCGGGTATCGCCGAGGCGCCGATAGCGGTGTCCTTCGACGAGTGGCGCCGGCGGGTGAACGAGGGCCTCGTTCCCGGCACGGAGCCGGCGGACGTCGCCGAGTGCGCGGCGCTGGCGTCGAGCGATTTCCCGAGCCGGGCGCTCTACGGCCGGTACCTCACCTGGATGTTCGCTGAACTGGTGCGGCAGGCCGGCCCCGGCATCCGGGTGGAGCACCACCGCAAGGAGGCCGTGGGGCTGGCCTGGGGCGATGGGGACAGCGACGGCACCGGCGGCAGCGACGACAGGAAGGGCAGGAAAGGCGGACAGGGCACCGACGGTACCGGCGGCAGTGACGGCACCGGCGGCAGCGGCGGGACCGGTGGTTCCGTGCGCAGGTGGCGGATCGCGCTCGACGACGGCTCGGAGCTTCTCGCCGACGACGTCGTCCTGGCCGTGGGCCACGTTGCGGCGACCCTCACGCCCGAGCAGGAGAGGCTGCAGGATGCGGCCGCCCGGTACGGCCTGCAGTACTGGCCGCCCGCCGTCCCGGCCGATGTCTCCTGGAACCGGCTGCCGGCGCGGAAGACCGTCCTGATCCGCGGCCTCGGCCTGAACTTCTTCGACGCCATGATCCAGGTGACGGAAGGGCGCGGCGGGCGGTTCACACGCCGCACCGACGGCCGGCTCGACTACGAGGCCTCCGGGAGGGAACCCAGGCTGGTCGCCGCCTCACGGCGCGGCGTACCTTACCGGGCCAAGGCATCCCTCGACTCCTACATCCCGCGCAGTGTCACGCTGCGCTACTGCACGCCCGACCGCGTGCTCGCGTTCCGGAGGTCCGGCATCCAGCCTGGCTTCGACCATGACGTCTGGCCCCTGCTGCATCGGGACGTGCTGTGGGCCTATTACTCGACGCTGTGCCGCACGTCGCCGCGAGCTCTCGGGGCGCCGCGGGCCGCGTTCCTCGAGGAGCTCGCAGCAGCGCTCGCCATGAGCGGCCCGGAGTGGGAGGACGCCGCCGGGTCCGCCGTCGGACGGTCCGTTCCGGAAGACCTCCGGCTGGACGTCGAAGCGCTCGCGCATCCCTTCGCGGGCCGCCACTTCGCGGACGGCGACGAATTCACCGATGCGGTGCTGGCCTACCTCGACGCCGATGCCGCCGGGTCGGCGAAGGGCGAGGACGATCCGCTCAAGATGGCGATAGGTGCCATGAACGCCGGCCGCTCCGTGGTCAAGCAGGCCGTGGCGGACGGCGGCATCTCGGATTCGTCGTGGAACGCGGAACTGCGGGGGTGGTTCGAACCGCTCGTCGAGGGCCTCGCCAGCGGGCCGCCGCCACTGCGGATCGCGCAGCTCGCGGCGCTGGTCCGGGCTGGGATCGTCCGGTTCGTCGGCCCGAACCCGGGCTTCGGCTTCGATCCGGACGAGGAGCTGTTCCGCGCCACCTCGCCGTGGGTCCAGGACGAATCCTTCTCCGCGCGCTACCTCGTCGAGGCGATGATGCCTGCCAACCGGGTGTCCACGAGCCTGTCGCCGCTCATGCGGAACCTCCTCGATCGGGGCACCGTCCGGCCTAAGACGCACATGTCGGAGGACGGGGTCCCGGTGACGTCGGCCGGGCTCGACGTCACCGCCCCGCCCTACCGCGCCGTCGACAGCAGCGGCAGGAAGCAGGAGTCCCTGTTCGTGATCGGTCTCCAGCTCGCATCGGTGCAGTGGGGGACGGCTATCGCGGCGGAGGCCGGAGCGCCCCTCGATGCGGGCAGCAGGACCCTCCTCGACGCCGACGCCATCGCCGGGGAGATCCTCGCGCGGACCGTCCCCGCCTGAGACACGCCGGCCGAGCGTCCCGGATCCGGGTCCGCTCCCGAAAAAGGGGACCTCCACCATGCTGGTGGAGGTCCCCTCGGTTCTTCGGGCCGGAGCCCGGCGATCTACCTAGCCTTCGAGGCAGCGGTGGTAGTTCGCCAGGTGGGCACGGTAGCTGGCCCAGCTGCCGTTGTTGGCGCCCTCGGCCGGCAGGGCCGGCTCGGAGCAGGCGGGCTTGCCCGGCTTGCCGGGTTTGACCGGCTTGACGGGCTTCTCCGGCTTGCCGGGCTTGGGCGGCTCGACCGGAGTCACCGCTTCGACCGTGACCGGAAGGGTCACCGTCGTCGCGCTCGGCGCGGCGGTCAGGACGATGCGCCCCTGTCCGCCGGCGGTCGCCGGGATCGTGAGGTCCACGGTGGCGCTGCCGCCCGAGACGGGAACGGACCCGAGTTGCGTCGTCGTACCGTCCGCCGCAACGAAGCTCGCGGCCAGCGTGGTGTTCACCGGGCTGCCCAGCGACGTGAGGTCGAGCTTCGAGACGGTGAAGGAGACGGCGGTGCCGGCCTTCACCGTGGTCGGGGCACCCTGAACCTGCACACTCCGGCGATCGAAGGAGGGCGACAGCGGGCTGTTGGCCCGGATGTAGTCGATCCATGCGTCGCGGTCCACCAGTCCCGACTCGCGGGTGTCGGTTCCCTCACGGAAGGCCGTGAAGTTGTCGCCACCCTGCGCGAGGAAGCTGAAGGTTCCGATCCGGTAGTCCCTGGCGGGATCGAGGGGTGCGCCGTCGATCAGGACCGACGTGATCCTCGAACCGCGCGCGAGGGCCGGGTCGTAGGTGACGCTCACGTTGTCCGACAGGCCGAGGGCCAGGAAGGACCGTGAGCTGCCGTCCGGCTGCCACTGCTGCTCGAGCACTGCCTTGAACTGCGCACCGGTCAGGGTCGTGGTCCAGAGGTCGTTGACGAACGGCAGTACCGCGTTCGCCTCGGCGAACGTCACGACGCCGTCGGGTGCGTAGTAGAGCTCGTTGCGCAGGCCGCCTGGATTGACGACCCCGATCTCGGCTCCGCCGCGTTCCGCGGAGGAGAGGCTCGCCCTCAGCGAGTCGGCGACGAGGTTGCCGAGCGTCGACTCCGAGGTGCGGTCGTCACGCGTGGTGCCCGTGAAGGCCGTCGTGATGTCCTTGGTGACGGAACCCACCGGCTGGTTGCCGATGACCGCCGCCTGGGCGAGGGCCGCGTCGACGATCGTCTTCACCTCGGCGACGCGGGGGAAGGCGGCCACGAGGGCTGTGTCGGCGTCCGTGGTGCGGGCGACGTTGCGGGCCGTGTAGGACTCCACGTCGCCGGTCTCCGTGTCGACGCTCAGCGTGATCTGACCGACGAACTCGCCGTACGAGCCGGTCTGCAGCACGGGCCGGGTCTCGCCGGCCGCGCCCGGCACGGGAGCATCCCACGCGTACTGCTTGTGGGTGTGGCCCGTGAAGATCGCGTCCACCAGCGGCGTCGTCTCCGTGACGATCCGGGCGAACGATCCGCCGGCGGCGAGCTCCTGCTCGAGCGTCGCCCCCTCGACGACGCCGTCGCCGGCGCCCTCGTGGTACTCGGCGACGATGACGTCGGCGAGGTCCTGCTCCTCGATCTCCGCTGCGACGCGGTTGACGGCGTCGACGGGATCGCCGAAGTCGACGCTCGCGATACCACCCGGGCTGACGAGTGCTGCGGTCTCCTGCGTGACGACGCCGATCACGGCGACATCGACGCCGTCGACGGTGATGATCGAATACTCGTCGAGCGCGGGCTCGGTGGTGCCCTTGGTGTAGACGTTGGCCCCGAGGTAGGGGAAGTCCGCCTCCTCGGCGACGCGTCCGGTCAGGTCCGCGAGACCCTTGTCGAACTCGTGGTTGCCCACCGCGGATGCCCGGAGGTCCAGTGCGTCGAGGACATCGAGGGTCGGCTTGTCGTCCTGCAGCGCGGAGGCGAACAGCGACGCACCGATGTTGTCCCCGGCCGAGAGGAAGGCCGTCCTGTCCTCGCCGAACTCGGCGCGCAGCTTCTCGACGGTGCCCGCGAAGCGGACCGTGTTGGCGTCGATGCGGCCGTGGAAATCGTTGATGTTCAGCAGGTTGAGTTCGGCCGTCGTGTCGGCCGGCGCGAGGTCGAGTCCCACGATCACGGGATCGTGGTCGCTGGCCCGGTAGGGATCGGCGGCGTAGTAGTCGGTGACATTGTTGTTGAACCGGCTGTACTCGAGGGCGACCGACTCGACGGAGTTGATGTTCCAGGTGTCGACCCCGGTCACCGCGGCATCCGCCGCGGGCGAAGCCAGGATGTGGTCGAGGGAGCCGCTGAGGCCCGAGAAGACGTAGGAGTAGCTGTCGTCCTTCTCGCCCTGGTTGACGTATCCCGCCTCGTAGAGGACCTGCATCGGGTCCTCCTTCGTGTACGAGTTGAAGTCGCCGGTCAGGAAGACCTTGTCGGTCCCGGCCGACTCCTTCATGGAGTCCGCGAAGGCCACGAGTGCCTTGGCCTGGGTGACGCGTGCGGCGTTCCAGGCGCCCTGGCCGTCACCGTTGTCCGCATTGGTTCCGGAGCTCGGGCCCGAGCCCTTGGACTTGAAGTGGTTGACGATGGCGAGGAACGTCTCGTCCTCGGTACCGCCGGCCGGCTTGAAGGCCTGGGCGAGGGGCTTGCGTGCGTTGGAGAAGGCGACGTCGTCATTGAGGATGACGGACTCACCCACGGGCTCCACGACGGCCTTCTTGTAGATCAGGGCCGTGCGGATCAGGTCCTCGTCGGCGAGCGCTGGGACGGCGGCCGGCGAGCGGACATAGTCCCAGGTGCCTGGGGCCTTCTCGTTGAGTGCCTCGACGAGCGTCGCGAGGGCCGCGTCACGGTCCTGGCCGAACTGCGCCGAGTTCTCGATCTCCATGAGGGTCACGACGTCCGCGCCGAGGGCGTTGATCGCCGCGACGATCTTCGCCTCCTGGCGTTCGAAGTTCTCCTTGTCGGCAGCACCGCGGGCGTCGCAGCCGCCGTTGATCGTGATCGGGTTGCCCGCGCGGTCCGTGAAGTAGGTGCACCCGGCGAGGTCCTCACCGGTGGTGGGGAAGTAGTTGAGCACGTTGAACGAAGCGATCTTGACGTTGCCGCCGACCGGCTGGGGCGCGGCCGGACGCTCGCCGGCGAACTGCACGGGCTGCACGCCCGAGGGGGCCGCTCCATCGAGCTCGGCGAGCGGCTGGAACTTCCAGGCGCTGTTGCGGTAGTCGAGGACCATCGGGGAGGTGAACGACGCGCTGTAGCCGACACGCACGGGCTGGGACGGCGTGAGGTACGGAAGGACCTTGCCGCGGTTGGCCTGCGTGAAGAAGTTGGTCGTGGCGCCGTCGTCGAGCCGGATGCTGCGGGCCGCGTTGTCGGCGGCGACCGCGGCGTTCTCCGGGGTGCCCGGACGCGCGACGTCGGTGGGCTGGAGGAGGCGCTCGGTGCCGGCCGCGAGGGTGACCTCGCCGTACTGGTTCAGGGTGTAGTTGTCGGCGACCGTGAAGTCACCCGAGGGCTGGAACAGCATGCCCTCGACCGCTTCGCGGGCTGCCTCCGTGGCGGGGAGCGCGATGGTGGACGCCTTGGGCTCCTCGGCAGCCTCGGCGAGCTTCGTGGTGCCGCCGGCCGCGACGGTGAGCTGCGTCAGGTTGAAGAACTCTCCGGCGGTGCCGGTGACCTCGACGTAGTCACCCACGGCGACGGATGCGACGGTCGCGGGGGAGTAGACGAAGAGGGCGTCCGAGGCGGTCTGGTCGGCTGCTGCCGAGCTGCCCGCGGTCTGGAGGTAGAAGCCGGCGAAGCCGCCCGTGGGGTAGGCGGCGGTGACCTTGCCACGCGTGGTGACCGTCTGGCCGCTGAGCGGCGTGGCGGTCCCGGTGCCCTGGATGTCACGGATGGGCGTGACCTTGCCGGGGGTGGGCGGCGTGGGGGTCGGCGTCGGGGTCGGCGTCGGGGTCGGCGTCGGAGCCGGACCGCCCGGGGTCGCGCCGCTGTTCGTCGGCGTGGTGTCCTGGAGGGTGAAGTCGGCGCCGTTGTCGTCCGTGTCGGCAAAGCCCGTGCGGTTGGCCGACTTCGCGCTGCCGCTGCCGGGAGCGGTGGCGACCGTGCCTTCGAAGGCGGTGGCGTTGCCGTAGCCGAGGGCGTCCACGACGCCCGGCGTCCCGTTGATGGTGCCCGTGGGCAGGACTCCCACCGTGGTGGCCTGGTCGGACAGGACCAGGAGGCCGCCGTTGGCGCCGGGGGCGAAGGAGGTTGCGAGGTCCGGGGTGGGCAGCGCCGAACCGGCCGTGCCGTTCGAGTTGCCCTGGACCAGGAAGTATCCCTTGGCAGGGATGGTGCCGCGGAGGGCGGTCACTCCCGGTGCGACAGTGCTCGAAGCGGGTGCGCGGTACTGCAGGGACCACCCGTCGAGGCTCACCGGCGCGTCCGTCGGGTTGTAGAGCTCCACGTACTTGTTGGTGAACGGCGTGCCCGCCGAGCCGCCCGAGACGAACGCCTCGTTGATGATGACACCGTCTCCCGCGACGGACGCCGTGGCCGGTGGGGTCTCCACCGCCGCGGCTGGCAGTGCGATCATCGGTGAGGCGATCAGCCCTGCCGACAGCGCCGCACCGAGCGCTCCCTTCCATGACGAATTACTCATTCGTTGGTTCTTCTCCTTGACGATGGCTGCGCAGCAGCCGCGAGTGAAGCCCGCCGACCCTCGATGGGTGGGCGCGTTGGCATGAGCACCATATGTGACTCAGGTGACATTTCCGTTTCCGGGAGAAGCCAACCAGTAGATCGTTAACAATGGGTTACCAAAAAGCCAGTGGCTCCGGAAGAATCGGGGCCCGCGGGCCTTATCCGTGGACGAATCGTCCTAGCGTGCGGCGTCCCTGAGCGTTCCGGTCACCGGTGTCTCGCCCGCGTCCGCGACGAAGCAGAGGATCTCCCGGTCGTCGTCCGAGGTCCAGCTGTCCTCGACCGGGTAGAAGTAGAGCAGTTCGAGCGCTGACGCATCGTATGCCAGACCGACGAACGCAGCGAACTCCTCAGCACAGAAGTCGCTCGCGGCGGTGTTGGCCGCGGGCAGGCCGGGATAGTCGCCATCGGGCATCTCGGTCCTCGCGAACGCCTCGAAGGTATGCAGTTCGTCGCAGGGGAGGACGGTGATGTCCGAGACGTCCTCGGTGCCCGGGTCGTCGATGCAGTCGCCCACCTCGATCGAGAAGGCGTCGGTCCGGGCTTCCGCGGTCACGGTTCCCTCGGCGTCGCGCTCGGGGCCGTCCGGGGAGAGGATGCCGCAGCCCGTCGCGAGCGTGAGGGTCCCCAGGAACGCCGTCATCACCGCCCGACGGCGCAGCGATTCCCCCGTGTGTTCCCCAGTGTGCATCGAGACCCCGTCGTCGGCCACGGACCCGTGGCACGGCTGTTGCTCCTCGGGACAGTACCGCACCGACGACGGAGGACACCATCGCCGGGGTGCGCCGCCGGCACCGGGGAGACAGAAAAGGAGGCCCCGCGGTGCGGGACCTCCTGATGAGCGGAAGGTAAGGGATTCGAACCCTTGAGACGGGGTGACCGCCCACTGGTTTTCAAGACCAGCTCCTTCGGCCGCTCGGACAACCTTCCGCCGCTAGTGTTTCATGAAGGGCGGGTGACGCCCAAATACCCAGCAGGTGGAGGCCGGTATGCGTGCAGTGGTGATCGATGCGGCGGGTGGACCCGAGGTGCTGTCGGTGCAGGAGGTCCCCGACCCGGTCCCGGGCGAGGACGAGGTGCTCATCGACGTCGTCGCGGCCGGGCTGAACCGCGCTGACGTGCAGCAGCGCCGCGGCTTCTACCCGCCTCCCGACGGGGCATCCCCGATCCCGGGCCTCGAGGTGTCGGGTCGCGTCGCGGACCCGGGGACGTCGGCCTTCCACGAGGGGGATGCCGTCGTCGCCCTGCTGGCAGGCGGCGGCTACGCGGAGAAGGTGGTCGTGCCGTCCGGGCAGGTCGTGCGGGCGCCGGAGGGAGTGGGCCTGCTCGAGGCCGCCGCTCTCCCCGAGACGGCCGCGACCGTCTGGTCCAACCTCGTGCTGCAGGCCGGACTCGAGGAGGGCGACGACGTCCTGATCCACGGTGCATCCGGAGGGATCGGCGTGATGGCCATCCAGGTGAGCCTCGCCCTCGGGGCCGTGCCGCACGTGACGGCCGGGTCCGCGGCGAAGCTCGGTGTCGCCCGCTCCCTCGGTGCCCGGACGCTGATCAACTACCGGGAGCAGGACTTCGTACAGGAACTCCGGACGGCGACCGCCGGTAGGGGAGCGGACGTCATCCTCGACGTCGTCGGTGCGAAGTACCTGGCGCGGAACGTCGAGTCCCTGGCGACCGGCGGGCGTCTCGTGGTGATCGGGCTGCAGGGCGGGACGACGGCGGAACTGGACCTCGGCACCCTGATGGGCAAGCGGGCGAGTATCGCCGGCACCACCCTGAGGGCGCGGCCCGTCGGCGAGAAGACGGCCATCATGGCTGCGGTCCGCGACAGCGTCTGGCCGCTCGTCGCCTCGGGTGGCGTGCGGCCGTTCGTCGACCGCGTGTTCCCCCTGGAACAGGTCGCGGAGGCGCACACCTACTTCGATGGGGGCGAACACACCGGCAAGATCCTGCTGTCGATGCGCTAGGCGCCCGCGGCGGCCGACCGCGCACCGCGCTGCGCGGCGTGGAGCGCCAGCACGAGAGCGATGCCGACCGCGGCGCCGATGACCGTCTCGATCGCCCGGTCCGCGAGGAGACCGGCCGGGTCGCTCGGGTGCGCCAGTTCGGTGCTGACCAGGGCGAGCGGAGTGACGAACGCCTGCGCGAGGGCGTACTGCCGCAGGACGAACATCTCAGCGGCGAACTGTGCGACGGCGATGACGACGACGAGCTGCCATGCTGCCAGCCCGGGCAGGAGGACCAGGGCGGTCAGGACGAGCCCGGCGAAGGTGCCGAGGATCCGCTGCAGGCCCCGGTTGACCCGTGCCCGTGCGGACTGCCCCACGAGCGGGACGGTCGCGGCGACCATCGCCCAGTACGAGTGACCGATCCCGAGCGCCGTCGCCGTGCTGCCGGCGAGCAGGGCTGCCACGACGTAGAGGGCGGATTCCCGGCCCAGAGCCGCCAGGTGGTGGGCGGTGGGCCGGCCGGTGCCTCCCCGGGTCCAGCCGGTCCGGTGCTTCGGCCACAGGGCGCCCGACTGCCCGAGGAGCACCGCGAGTCCCACGGTGGCGACCGCCGTGGCGAGCCCCTGCCACAGGGGAGGCTGCCCGGGCACGGAGGCGATGGCCGCGAAGGCGAAGATGTGGAACAGCGAGCCGCCCGGACGGAGGCGGAACAGACCCGCCGCGAACGTGCCCAGCCCGGCGACCGCGCTGGTGAGCAGCACGAGCGTCCACGGTCCGACGTCGGCGCGGGCGGTCAGCGCCGCAGCGAGGACCACCGCGAGCATCAGCCCGCCGCCGCGCAGCTGCGTCGCAAGGCGTTGCCGGTGAGGCTCGTTGCGGCCGTAGATCCCGGCGAACGCGCCGAACGTGGCGAAGATCGCGAGATCCAGGCGCCCGAGCACCAGGACGAGGAACAGCGGGATCCCCACGCCGGCCGCGCAGCGGAGCGCAGGATGGTGGTCGTCGGCGGAGGGGGCGATGCTCACGAGGTCGCGGAAGAGAGGCACGGACTGCGGGCTTTCGGTCGAAGGGATCGACGGCGCCGCTGGCATCGGGTGGCTCAGGCCACCGATCAACTTTACGCCCGTCCCGGTCCGATCGTCAGCACCGGCGGAATCACCAGCCTCCTTCCGGTGGCCGTGCGCCTGTGGAAGGGTGGCAGGACAGCCAACCGGAAGGAGTAGGACGGTGACCACCACCCAGCACGGCCACGACGGCGACGAGGGCGGCCTGCCGCGGGCGGCCGACAGCTTCGCCGAGAACCTCGGCGACCAGGTGCCCGACGGCGTCGACAACGGACCCACGGACGACGCCGACGAGCCGGCCGACGACCGCACCCGAACCCACTCGAGCATCAGCGAGGGCATGAACGCGAACGACGACGACGAGCCGCCCGCCGTGCTCGACGACGGCCTCGACGGAGGCAGGCACGGCTCCTCCTGATGGGAAGGACGGAAGCGCCGGCCACTCGCCGCACGGGCACGTGCGTTCGGCGCTTCCGAGGGGTTCGGGCGCTTGCCCTGTGACGCAGCCCTCACTAGGTTGCTACCTTCGTGTGCATCACACTTCCGCACCCGAGGAGCATCATGAGCAAGAAGCAGAACGGGTCCCACCGGCACGCCGACGTGCTGGCGACGGATCCGGACCTGCCCGCGGTCGCCGTCGACCCGCAGCAGGCCGAAGCAGAAGACCGCCGGTGGACACCGGCGAAGATCGCACTCTGGGTAGGCATCGCACTCCTCGGCGGAATCGCCTGGACGATGCTCGCCATCGTCCGCGGAGAGACCGTCAACGCCATCTGGTTCGTCTTCGCCGCGGTCTGCACCTACCTCATCGCCTACCGGTTCTATTCGAAGTTCATCGAGCGCAACCTCCTGAAACCCGATGACCGGCGCGCCACCCCCGCCGAGTACAAGGCCGACGGGAAGGACTACGCCGCCACCGACCGCAGGGTCCTCTACGGCCACCACTTCGCCGCCATCGCCGGCGCCGGCCCCCTCGTGGGCCCCGTCCTCGCAGCGCAGATGGGCTACCTCCCCGGAACGCTCTGGATCATCATCGGCGTGATCTTCGCGGGCGCCGTGCAGGACTACCTCGTCATGTTCTTCTCCATGCGCCGCGGCGGCCGTTCCCTCGGCCAGATGGCCCGCGAGGAACTCGGCGTCATCGGCGGGACCGCGGCCCTCATCGCCACCCTGACGATCATGATCATCATCGTGGCCATCCTGGCGCTCGTCGTCGTGAACGCGCTCGGAGAGAGCCCGTGGGGTGTCTTCTCCGTCTCCATGACCATCCCGATCGCACTCTTCATGGGCGTCTACCTCCGCTACCTGCGGCCCGGCAAGGTCACCGAGGTCTCCCTCATCGGCTTCGCCCTGCTGCTGCTCGCCATCGTCGGCGGCGGCTGGATCTCCGAGACCGCCTGGGGCGTCGAGATCTTCACCCTCGACCGCATCACCATCGCCTGGGGCATCATCATCTACGGCTTCATCGCCGCCGTCCTGCCCGTCTGGCTCCTGCTGGCACCGCGCGACTACCTCTCCACCTTCATGAAGATCGGGACGATCATCATGCTCGCGGTCGCGATCGTCATCACCCGCCCCGAGATCAGCGTCCCCGCCATCACGCCCTACGCGACCTCCGGCACAGGCCCCGTCGTCGCCGGCACGCTGTTCCCGTTCCTGTTCGTCACGATCGCGTGCGGCGCCCTCTCCGGGTTCCACGCGCTGATCTCCTCGGGCACGACCCCCAAGATGATCGAGAAGGAACGCCAGACCCGGTTCATCGGATACGGCGGCATGCTGATGGAGTCCTTCGTGGCCATCATGGCGCTCGTCGCCGCCCTCTCGATCGACCGCGGCATCTACTTCGCCATGAACTCCTCGGGAGCGGCGACCGGAGGCACCATCGAGGGAGCCGTGACCTTCGTCAACGGCCTCGGGCTCACCGGCGTCAACCTGACGCAGGAGGCACTCAGCACGATGGCCTCGAACGTCGGCGAGGAATCGATCGTCTCCCGCACCGGCGGCGCCCCGACCCTCGCGGTCGGTATCGCACAGATCATGCAGGGGGTCTTCGGCGGCTCGGGCATGATGGCGTTCTGGTACCACTTCGCCATCATGTTCGAGGCGCTGTTCATCCTCACGGCGGTCGACGCCGGCACCCGCGTGGCGCGCTTCATGCTGCAGGACAGCATCGGCAACTTCGTGCCCCGCTTCCGCGACACCTCCTGGCGGGCGGGCGCGTGGATCTGCACGGCCGTCATGGTGGCCGGCTGGGGGGCGATCCTGATCATGGGCGTCACCGACCCCCTCGGCGGCATCAACACCCTCTTCCCGCTCTTCGGCATCGCCAACCAGCTGCTCGCGGCCATCGCGCTCGCGGTGTGCATGGCGATCTGCGCCAAGAAGGGCCTCTTCCGGTTCCTGTGGATCCCGGCCCTGCCGCTCGCCTTCGCGGCAGTGGTGACCATCACGGCGTCGTTCCTGAAGATCTTCTCGCCGGTGCCGGCCATCGGTTACTGGGCGCAGCACACGGCCTTCAAGAACGCGCTGGCGGCCGGTGAGGAGAGCTTCGGCACGGCCACGAGCGTGGCCGCCATGGAAGCGGTGGTGCGCAACACCTTCATCCAGGGCACGCTGTCGATCATCTTCGTGGTGCTGTCGATCATCGTCATCGCGACGGCGATCCTCGCCACCATCCGGGCCTACCGGCACGGCGGCGGCAAGGAGAACGAGGACACCCCGGTGCCGTCGCGCATCTTCGCACCCGCCGGCCTGATCGCGTCTCCCGCCGAGAAGGAGCTCGAGGCGCAGTGGTCGGCCCTGGAGCCCGGCAGGCGGCCGGCGAGGACGGGGCACTGATGACCGTCCCACAGGTCCTGCACCGGGCACGCGACACCGCTCGCGAGCTGGCCTGGCTGTTCAAGGGCGTGATGGGGGAGAACGCCTACCAGGCGTATCTCGACCACCACGAGCGCACGCACCCCGGTGGCCTCCCGATGACCGAGCGTGAGTTCTGGCGGGACAAGACCGACCGCCAGGACGCCAACCCCGAAGGCCGCTGCTGCTAGGCAGCCGCCTCCTCCACGAAGCCCGGCGCGAGCAGCGCCGGGCTTCGTCGTGTCCGGAGGCCGCCGCCACGGCACGGGAGCAAGGCCGGATCCGACGTGCCCGCCTTCCGGCGGTTGTGGGAGCATAGCGTCATGACTGAACAGCAGCCAGCCAGTCCCTTCGATCCAGCCCCCGGGGTGTCGCCCGGCACGCCTGAGGATCCCCGGCAGGGAGGCGGCAGCGAGGCTCCGGCGGACAACCGCCCGACATCGCTCGCGGAGCTCGTGGACGAACCGGCGAAGGTCATGCGCATCGGCACCATGCTCAAGCAGTTGCTGGAAGAGGTCCGCACCGCACCGCTCGACGACGCCGGCCGCACCAGGCTCGCCTCCATCCACGAGCGCTCCGTCAAGGAACTCGAGGACGGCCTCGCACCCGAACTGGTCGAGGAACTGCACCGGATCAACCTGCCGTTCGACAGCGAGTCGGTGCCCACCGACGCCGAACTGCGCGTGGCCCAGGCGCAGCTCGTGGGCTGGCTCGAGGGTCTCTTCCACGGCATCCAGGCGGCGCTGGCAGCGCAGCAGATGGCGAACCAGCAGCTCGCGGCCCGCCTCCAGTTGCGCGAGCTGCCTCCGGGCACCGTCATCGCGCCCGGGGTGGTCATCGGCGAGGACGGCGAGCCGAAGCGGACCCCGCCCGTGCGCCAGGCCCAGGCGGCCAGGGCGGACAGCCACGGGCCCGGCCAGTACCTGTAACGCGTAGGTGGCATTCTTCGCAGCAGCTCGACAGGGACGGAAGGACGACGCCGAACTCGGCACGGGGGTCTGGCGTCGGGCCCACGACCGCTTCCGCCGTGGGCTGGACCGCTACCACCAGATCCTCGAGGGCATCGAGGACGACGACGTCTACAACGAACTCGTGGTGATCGCCGACGACCTCGGCGCCATGCTCCCGCGCGTGCGTGCCGTCTGCACGAGCGCCCAGGCCTCGTCCCCGAGCACCGGCCTCGACATTCCCGGCGCACTCCTGCAGGTGCACCGCGCCCTGTCGCGTGCGGGCAATACCCTTGCGACGACCGCCGAGGCGGCCGCGATGACCCGGCTCGACGGCGAGCGGTGGGGCATCGCGTCCGCGGGGCTGGACAACGTGCGCCGCCGGGCCCAGCTGGTGGCGGACGACGTCGACGAGGCCGAACGGGCGATGCCGGGCGGCCGGCCGCCGGGTCAGTAGAACAGCAGGGTGCTCCCCGGCGCGACGGCGATGTCCCAGACCTCCAGGTCCTGGCCGCCGCACACGCCGCGGCCCCCGGTCGGCACTCCCCGGATGAAGGGAGCCGCCCGGTCCTCGTCCACATAGGGGTAGCCGCGCTCGTTCAGCACGGTCAGCACGCGCCGCTCCGCCTCGGGGTCGCGGTCGGCGGAGGCCCGGGACGGCTCGCGCAGGTAGGCGGAGAAGCCGTCGGGCCAGCGGATCAGGACGGAGCGGCCGTTGAACTCGAACCAGACGCATGCCCCGCCCGCCCCGGTGCCTGCCCGGAACGTCCCGAGCAGGCTCTGCGGCAGGTTCTGGGCGTCCCGTCCCTCGGCCGGCCGGATGCCGACGATCGATTCCGGGTCCAGGGAGCCGGGAGCCGCGCCGCTCGTCGCGAGCGGCAGCTCATCCTCCGGCATCGCATCGATGGCATCGCGCAGCTCGTCCGGAAGCACCGCCGGGTCCCCGGCGATCGTCGTCGCTTCCCCCGTCCGGCGGTCGGCCAGGGTGAGCACCGAGCCGTCGCCCTCGACCGGGCTGAGCACGCCGCTCGCGTCGCGCACCAGGAACACGAGCTGGTGTGGCGGGAAGAAGTTGCGGGTGTAGGGGCGCTCCAGGGTGCTCCGGCCGGTGACGTCGAGGGTCAGTACGTCCGGGTCCGCCTCGCCCTTCACGATCTGGACCACGGGGGCCCGCTGCAGGATCTGCATCTCGCCGTCGACGACCGTCGGTTCCACGCTGGTGGCGGCGATGACCGCGACGACATCCGCGAGTCCGAACAACCGTTCCGCCCTGCCGGCGGGACCGGGCGCGGTCCGGGGGACGAGCGCTACGGCCAGGGCCGCGACGACCAGGACGAGGCACACCGCACCGACGACGGTCTGGATCCGTCGACGGCGTACCGGACCCCGCCCGTCTGCAACCGGCATCGGCCCGCCGTCCGGTCGGTCGACCGGTATCAGCCGACCGACGGGGCGGCTCTCCCCGGCGACGGCGGCACCGGAGAGGCTGCCACGGCTGTGCTCGAGCTCCCGGTCGGGCAGGGTGCGTGCCGGGTCGATGGCGGCGAGGACGGCCGGCAGCGCCACGTCCGGGGCCGGCCCGACGGACAGCATGCCTGCGCACCTGGCCTCGACGGCGGGAAGCTGACGCACGTCCTGCCCCGCGGCCCGGGCAGCGTCCCCGGCGCTCAGGCCGTCCCAGTGAAGCAGGAGCAGGAACTCCCGCTCGCCGGGGGAGAGTGCCGCGAGTGCGCCGTAGAGGGGTGAGGTGCTGGGGACACGGGGCGGCAGGTCCGGAGGGACGTACCGTTCGAGGGCTGCCCGGGCCGCCAGCAGGACCGGTACGACGTCGGCAGCGGTGGCGGGCTCAGTGCCGGGTACGGTGTCGGGCTCGATGTCGGGCTCGATGTCGGGCTCGATGTCGGGCTCGGAGTCGAGGACCCCGACGGCCTCCAGCGCCGCCGCCGAGGCGAGCCGCACCGACAGCGAGCGCCGGAAGGCGTACCGGAAGGCGTCGTCGTGCAGCACGGCCCGCCGCCCGTCCCGCGTCGCGCGCATCGTCCGCACCCCCGCCTCCGGCCCGATGCCGCCGTCCGGCGATACCACGCAGGCTGATAGTTGTCGGTGGGAACAGAAATAAATGGGAAGTGCCGTTGGTTCCCGCCTGTATGACTACTTCACCAAACCTTACGTTCAACGACGGCCAGATCATCCCCCAGCTCGGGTACGGAGTGTGGCAGGTCGAGGACAGCGTCGCCGAGGACGTCGTGGGCAAGGCCTTCAAGGCCGGCTACCGGCACATCGACACCGCCATGATCTACGGCAACGAAGCCGGCGTGGGACGCGCCATCGCCTCGTCCGGCCTCAGCCGGGACGAACTGTTCATCACCACCAAGCTGTGGAACGCGGACCAGGGCTACGACAGCACGCTCAAGGCGTTCGACGCGTCCATGGAGCGACTGGGACTCGAGAGCCTGGACCTGTACCTCATCCACTGGCTGCAGCCCAAGCAGGGCAAGTACCTGGACACGTGGAAGGCGTTCATCGAACTGCAGAAGCAGGGTCGCGTGAAGAGCATCGGCGTCTCCAACTTCACCGTCGGGGCCCTCGACGAGATCATCGACGCGACCGGAGTGGTGCCCGTCATCAACCAGGTCGAGACCCACCCGTACCTCAACCAGTCCGAGCTCCGCGCTTTCGAGGCGGAGAAGGGGATCCTGCACGAGTCGTGGTCGCCCATCGGCTCCGGCAAGGGACTGCTCGACGACGCCGTGCTGCAGGACATCGCGCAGAAGCGGAACGCGACACCGGCGCAGGTCGTGCTCGCCTGGCACGTAGCGCTCGGCAATGTCGTGATCCCGAAGTCGGTCACCGAGTCGCGCATCATCGAGAACTGGGAGTCGCTCGACGTGAAGCTCGAGGACGAGGACATCGACGCCATCAACGGCCTCGACAAGGGCGCCGCAGGCCGCATCGGCGCTGACCCGGCGACGTCCGACTTCGCCTAGGCCGCCCGCAGGTACCGCCTGCTGCACGGATGACAGGAGCCGCCCGGCGACGCCGGGCGGCTCCTGTCGTATCCGCCGGAGGTCAGGCGGCCTGGGTCAGCGCCGCGCGCAGCGGGTACTCCGACCCCTCGAGGACCACCTGGGCGCACCGTCCGGTGGCAGGATCCAGGACGATCGGCGCCGCCAGGTTCACCGTGGTGCCGCCCGGGGCGGGATTCGCGACGACGAAGAGGTGGGCTTCCGGCACGTCCGGTCCGAGCACGTCCCGCTGCGCGTCCGAGAAGCGCGGGCTGTAGGCCGGGACGTACGTCGCGGCGTCGAGCAGGAACAGGCGCACGCCGGTGTCGTCGGCGGAGGTGAGGGTGAACAGCCCGTCGGCTCCCTGCACCTCCTCGAGACGGAACTCGGTGCGCGGCGCGAGGCCCGGGGGAGGGGTCACGAAATCGGCCCTCATCGCAGGAAGTCCATGAGGGAGGGCTGGAGGACGCGCGCCGAGACGGCGAGGGCGCTCTGGTAGGCGGTCTCCTGCAGTTTGAGGTCCAGGATGATGGACGCGAGGTCGATGTCTTCCACGGCGGCGCGTTCTCCTTCGAGTGCCAGCGAGGCGTCGGCGACGGTGTCCTTGGCTTCGAGGAGCCGTGCGTGGCGCGTGCCGATCTCGCTGTGATGTGCGGTGAGGTCCTGGATGCGTTGCTGGAGTGGCGCGAGGTGGACGGACACGTCCCTGCCGGCGCGCAGGTCGGCGGCGATGGTGTCCAGCAGGGCGAATGCCGAGCCGGCGCCGCTGCCGAAGACCGCGGCCCCGTCCGCATCGACGCGCACCGTCCGGTCCGGTCCCACCCGTCGCTCGACCGTCCCACCGGCGGGGAACGTGAGGTCCGGGCCGAGGGCGGTGGGGGCGTCCGTGTTCCCGGCGAACAGGAACCGGCCCGCATAGGTCGCGTTGGCCTGTGCCGCGAGGTCGCTCCGCAGGGATTCGATGTCGAGCGCGAGGGCCTCGCGGGCCGCCGGCGGCAGCGAGGAGTTGGATCCCTGCAGCGTGAGGTCGTTCACCCGGCCCAGTGCGCGCTTCGAGGTCGTCATCGCGTTGTCGAGCTGGGCCAGCCAGCCCTCCCCGTTGGAGATGTTCCGCCCGTACTGTTCGGTGGCGCGGATCTCCGCACGCACGCGCAGTGCCTCGGCCGCCCCGGCAGGGTCGTCGGACGGGCGGCTGATGGCCTTCTGGCTGCTCGCCTTCTCCTGCAGGTCCGCGAGCCGTGCGAGGTTGGACTGCAGGGAGCGCTGGGCTCCGTGCAGCATGGTCTGGTTGGTGACGCGTGTGATCATGGTGGCCTTCCCCTAGCGTCCGACGATCCCCATGCGGTTGATGAGGACGTCGAGCATCTCGTCGACGGCCGTCATCACGCGCGCGGCGCCCTGGTAGGCGTGCTGGTACTCCAGCAGGTTGACCTGTTCCTCATCCATGCTGACGGAGGTGGCGCCGAGCTGCTGCTGCAGTGCGGTGGTCGCCGACACCTCGGCGAGCGCGTTGCCCTGCAGTTCCATCCGTGCCGCAGCGCCGAGGTCGGCGACGAAGGCGGACCAGGCGGCATCGGGGGAGCCGGTACCGGTGCCGATCCCGGAGATCGCATCGGCGACCGAGCCGTCGTAGGCGCCTGCACCGGGAGCACCCGCGGCGAGGTCCCCGAGCCGGACCGGGAGGACCGTCAGGGACGCGGCTGCACGGTCCGGCTGGTAGGCGAAGAACGGACCCTTGCCGGCGCCGCTGTGGAGCGTGTTCACCTGGTCGGCGAGCTTCGCGGCGAACGCGTCGTACCCGGCAGCGGCCTGCGCCAGCGCTCCTCCGGCGTCGGCGGGGGCGAGGAGCGAGAGCGTCGCTGCCAGTTCGCCGCTCTCGACGCCGGCGGAGGCGCCCGGCCGGTGGGTCCACTCGACCTGGACGGTGCCGGCGCCGTCGAACCGTGCCGGTCCGGTGACCTGCAGGGCGCGCGCCGTGGTGCCCGAGATCAGCGCGTTGCCGGCCAGCAGGACGTCGGCGGTGCCGTCGGTGTTGTCACGGACCGTGGCGCCGGTCAGCCCGGCGAGTGCAGCCGTCAGGGTGGTGCGGCGGTCCAGGAGCTCGTTGGCGGAGGTGCCCGAGGCGACGGCGGACCGGATCTGCCGGTTCAGGTCGGCGACCTGCGTGGCGGCGTCATTGACCTCGGCGACGAGGGTGCCGGCCGAGGAGCGGAGCGAGGCCCACTGGTTCTCGACATCGCGGTATCCCGCCGAGACGCGCGCCGTGAGTTCGCCGGCCGCGGAGAGCAGGGAGGACGCCGAGGCGTCCTTCTCGGGATGGTTGGACAGTTCCTGCCAGCCTGCCCAGAAGCCCTGCAGGGAGGCGGAGACGCCATGGGTGCCCGGCTCGCCGAGGCTGCCCTCGAGTGCCGAGTAGGCCTGGGCACGCACGGCGGTGTAGCCGGCCGCGCCCGCGGTGGTGCGGACCCGCGCCTCGAGATGGACGTCGTTGAGCCTCGCGATGCCCTCGACGAGCACACCCTCCCCGGCCCGCGTCCCGCTCGTGAACATCGTGGGACGGACCGGGGCCGCGGCCGAGGTCTCGAGCCGCTGGCGCGTGTAGCCCTGGGTGGTGGCATTGGCGATGTTCTGCCCTGTGACGTCGAGGCCGGCCCGCGCGGCGGCGAGGCCGGAGTAGGCAGTGTTGAGTCCGCTGAAAGTGCTCATCGTCCCGCTAGAGGTCCTTGTTGAGAAGGGTCGGTCGGCCATGGCCCTGGGTGGTCACACCATCGGCCGCGTAGGTGCCCGCGCCCGTGTTGATGCCCGCCAGGGTTTCCTGCGTGGAGCGGCTCGCCGCCCGGAGGAACTGCTGGTTGCTGTCGCGGACCGCGGCGATCTGCGCCACGAGGACCGTCATGGCCCGGAGGTGGTCGGCGAGGAGTTCCCCCCACGGCCCCTCCGGGGCGGCTGCCGCGAGTTCACGGAGACTGGCGCCGTCGTGGATACCCCACTCCGTCGCGACGCCGGAGGCGTGCACTGCGCGTGCGAGTCCGGTGTCGCGCAATCGCCCGAGTACCTGCTCCACCTCACGGGTGGCATGGTGCAGCCAGCGCGTCTTGCCGGAGGTCAGCAGGAGCTGTTCCTCCTCCAGCTTGAAGACGAGGAGTTCGAGTAGTTCACGCTCCTGCCAGAGCAGGGCGGAGAGATCCTGGGCGCTCACGGTGCCACCTCCTTTCCGGTGCCACGGGACGGGTGGAACCGGAAGAACTATCGGCAGTGCCCGGTGCGATGTAAGGCCGCCGGGCGTGTCGTCGACAATCTACCAGCCGGGGCCTATCCGAGGAGGGGGCTCCCCGATACGACCGGGGAGTGCCTGGTGATCCAGGGGGCCACCTCGGCGGCAGGGAGCGGCCGGGCGAAGTGGAAGCCCTGGGCGAGATCGCACCCCAGTGCGCGCAGCTCCACCAGCGTCTCCTCGTTGTCGACCCCCTCCGCCACCACCCGCAGGTCGAGGCTGTGTGCCAGGTCGATGATGGAGCCCACGAGCCCGCCGGCGCGTCGATCCGAGCGCATGGCGGTGATGAAGGACCGGTCCAGCTTCAGTTCGTCGGCGGGAAGATCACGTAGGTACGCAGGGAGCTGTAGCCGGTCCCGAAGTCGTCGATCGACACCTGGATGCCGTCGGCGCGGAGCCGGGCGAGGATCTTCGCGGAGCGGGCCGGGTCGGCCATCAGCATGTCCTCGGTGATCTCGAGTGTCAGGCACCCGGCGGGCATGCGGTGCCGCTCGAGAAGCGCGTGGACCTGTCGGGGCAGGCCGGGCTGGATGCAGGACCCGGACAGGTTCACGGCGACGCTGATCGTCAGCCCGTCGGCATGCCAGCGCGAGACCTGGTGCACGGCGGCCTCGAGCACGAGCGTGGAGAGCTCGGGCATCAGGCCTGCCTCCTCGGCGAGGGGGAGGAACGACGTCGGGGGCAGCTGCCCGATGACGGGATGGTTCCAGCGGATCAGGGCCTCGACGCTCGTGACGGCGTCGTCCGGCAGGTGCACCTTGGGCTGGTAGTGCAGCTCGAACTGACCCTCGGCCAGCGCCGTGCGGAGCTCCTGCAGCGTGCGCAGCTTCCGTGCGCCGCCGTCGTCGTCCAGGGAACTGTAGAGATGGTGGCCGCTGCGCTCGGACTTGGCCCGGAACATCGCGATGTCCGCCTTGCGCATCAGGAGCTGGATGTCGGTCCCGTTCTCCGGTGTGAGGGCGATGCCGATGCTGACCCGAATGGTCAGGGCGGCCGTGCCGATCCGGACCGGTTCCAGGAGTTCCGCTTCCAGGCGCCGTGCCACCTTCAGGGCCTCCTCCCGGGTGACGCCGTCGAGGAACACCGCGAATTCGTCCCCGCCGAGGCGCGCCAGCAGGTCGTTGGGCGTCAGTGGCCGGGCGAAGCGCTCACCGACCTCGACGAGGAGGGCGTCCCCGACATCGTGGCCCAGGGCGTCGTTGACGTCCTTGAACCGGTCGAGGTCCAGGAAGAACAGGGCACCGGAGCGCTGTCCGCCGAGCCGACCGCCGAGATCCCGGACGAGCCCCCGGCGGTTCGGCAGGCCCGTCAGGTCATCCGTGGTCGCGAGGGCGGCCAGCAGGCGGTTCCGGAACAGGAGGGGCGCCGCGGCCAGGAGGACGGTGAGGGCGGCGAGGACCTGGGCGAGGGGCGCGATGGGCACCTGGCACCCGATGAGCAGGACGGACACGGCCGAGCCGGTGGCCACCATCAGCATGGTGACGGCGGGGAGGCCGCGGTCGTGGTGGCGGAGGACCGTGCCCGCTCGGGCGACGCCGTCGATCCACAGGGCGATGGCCACGATTCCCAGGATCCAGCCGGCGTCGATCACCGATCCGGCGCTGTACCCGTTCGCGCCCAGCGCGTAGGCGATGTCCGCGGCGGCGAAGAGCATCAGACCGGCCACGAGCAGCGGCCAGCGCGGCCCGAGATCGAGCCCGCGGGAGGTCATCAGGCCACCGATGGTACTGATCAGCAAAAGATCCAGAAGGGGGTAGACGACGACGACCACCATCTCGAAGGTCGTGCTGCTGCCGGCTCCGGCCTGCAGGACCGGCGCGAGGAGCATGGCCATGACGGACGCGGCGGCCAGGGCTCCCACAAGGCTGTCCAGGAGCAGGGGCCAGGTGAGGCCCCTCAGCTTCCGCACGGTCATCACGAGGGTGCCGAGCATCAGCGGGTAGAACGCGAAGTACGCGACATCCGCAGCGGATACGACCGCGAGGGAGTGCTGCCCCTGCAGCACCAAGAGATAAAAGGCGTCGCCTGCCGTGTAGACGGCCACCGCCGCGGCGCCGAGCCCCACCTGCCACTGCGAACGGCACCGTGCCAGGACCGCGACGACGCAGACGGCGACAGCGGCGAGCTCCGCGGTGATGCCGAGCCACACCCCGACGCTGCCGAACGGTGCCAGGTCGCCGAGCAGGAGACTGACGACATACAGTGCCGCAACGACCGACGCCGCGATGACGGGAACCCGGGAGATCCTCACCCGTGGCGCGCCATCCCTACCGATCTCAGGCGCATCAGCAGACACCGGGTACTTCCTCTCCTCAAGGATCAGGAACCTGATCATCGAAGACACTAAGGCTGTGGCACGGGCCCGACTCCCGGTCCGGCCTCCCAGGGCCCAACCCACAGGGAAAACTGGGCGTTTGTTGCGTCGATCTGTGCCCGTCGAGGAAATCGGGAAAAAAGTTCTTCCGATTCCTTACATCCCGGAGCGGACCTCCGATAGCTACTGGTGCCGGCCCATGGATGGGCAGGCGTTCGCAGCCCTTTCACGGAGGAATACATCATGGGTTTCCAGATCAACACCAACACCGCGGCCAACACCGCATACCGCAACCTCTCCAGCACCCAGAACGACATCTCGAAGTCGCTCGAGAAGCTGTCCAGCGGTCTCCGCATCAACCGCGCAGCCGACGACGCCGCCGGCCTGTCCATCGCCGAGGGCCTGCGCTCGCAGGTCAACGGCCTCGGAGTTGCAGCCCGCAACGCCCAGGACGGCATCAGCGTCGTGCAGACCGCTGAAGGTGCGCTGACCGAGGTCCACAGCATCCTGCAGCGCGTCCGCGACCTCGCGGTCCAGTCGGGCAACGACTCGAACAACGCGGACGCCCGCACGGCCATCAAGTCCGAGGTCACGGCACTGTCCGAGGAGCTCACCCGGATCGGCAACTCGACGAACTTCAACGGGACGAACCTCCTGGACGGCAGCGCTACGCTGACGTTCCAGGTCGGCGCAGGTAGCACCGCGGCGAACGACCAGATCGAGGTCGACCTGTCCGGCGCGGACATCAAGACGCTCGGTACGACCATCGGTGCGCTGAACTTCGACACCGCGGCGAACGCACTGACGACCATCGCAGCACTGGACACGTCCATCAAGGACATCTCCACCTCGCGCTCCGAGCTCGGTGCCGTGCAGAACCGCTTCGAGTCCGCGATCAACAGCATCAACGTCTCGCAGGAGAACCTCTCTGCCGCCGAGTCCCGCATCCGCGACACCGACATGGCGAAAGAGATGGCGAGCTTCACCCGCTCGAACATCCTGTCGCAGGCCGGTACCGCGATGCTGGCCCAGGCCAACCAGATGAACCAGGGTGTCCTTCAGCTCCTCCGCTAGACGGTGAGCTCGTAGGCGAAAGGTGCACGGTGGCGGGACCGATCCTGGACCGAGAGGTCCCGCCCCGTGCATTCGCCTGACCGACGGCACTCCAGCCGGTAGACCCTGATACACCGTCCCAGCCCCCGAGAGGTAGACCCATGGCGTTCTCCATCGACGGCATCGCCAGTGGGCTGGACACCACGAACATGATCAACCAGCTCATGCAGCTGGAAGCACGCCCGCAATCGATGCTCAAGGCGAAGGCGACCTCCACGCAGGGTTTCATCACCGCCCTGCAGCAGCTCAACACGCGGCTCGGATCCCTGACCGAACTCGCCACCAGGACGGCGAAGCCCGGAGCCCTCGACGTCTACAAGGCCACCGCCACCAGCGACTCCGTCACCGCGACGGCCACCTCGACGGCGGCCGCAGGCTCCCTCGACTTCACCGTGAAGCAGCTGGCACAGTCCCAGTCCTCCGTCACGGGTGCGATGACGGCCTTCTCGCCGACCGCGACCACGCTGACCCTGCGCGCGGCGGACGGCACCACCACCGAGGTGAGGACCACCGGCACGCTCGACGACGTCGTCGCCTCCGTGAACAAGGCCGGTGCCGGCATCACCGCCGCGAAAGTGGGCGCCGGGACGAACGCCGACGGCGTACCGCAGTACCGGCTCCAGTTCACCGCGACGGAGTCCGGTGCCGAGCACGGCTTCGCCGTCTTCCGTGGAACGGCCGACGAGGTCACCGCCGGCACCGCGACCGACCTCTTCGCGGAGACCGGAGCGGCGACCGTCCGAGCCGCCCAGGACGCCGAGGTGGTCCTGTGGGGCGGGACAGCCGCGGAGCAGGTGGTGACGTCGGCATCGAACACCTTCGCCGACATCCTGCCGGGTGTCTCCGTCACCGTCAGCAGGACCACCACCGAGCCGGTCTCCGTGACCGTCTCGCGCGACGCCGAGGCCACCACGAAGGTGGCGCAGGAGCTCGTCGACGCGCTGCGCAGCGTCTTCTCCTTCGTCGACACCAATACCAGGGTCACACCCGGCACGACCGCCGGTGCCGCGCCGACCTCGGGTCGGTTCACGGGTGACAGCGCCGTGCGGGGCATCGCCCAGTCCGTGCTCACCGCGGCGACCGCGCCCGTCGGCGGGACGTCGACGTCGGAGTTCGGCATCACGCTCACCCGCTCCGGGACCGTCGAGTTCGACGCCGAGAAATTCGCCGCCGCGCTCGCGAAGGACCCCGCGGGCACCAAGGACGTACTCATGCAGCTGTCCGCCCGGGTGGCGGACGCCGGCACGGCAGCCTCGGACAAGTACGACGGCGAACTCACGCGTCGCATCACGAGCCAGGAATCGACGGTCCGCAACCTCAACGACCGCGTGTCCGACTGGGACCAGCGGCTCGAGAAGCGGCGCGCGACGCTCGAACGCACCTACTCGGCGCTCGAGGTCCAACTCTCACAACTCCAATCACAGGGGGACTGGCTGTCGTCACAGCTGGCGAACCTCCCCACGACCGGAAGCTAGCTCCAGATGCTCCAGATGAACGGTTACCAGGCCAAGCGCTCGCAGTACGTCCAGGACGCCGTCCTGTCCGCGACACCCGCGGGGCTGCTGACGATGCTCTACGACAGGCTGCTGCTCGATCTCGCCCGTGCCGGCGCCGCGCAGGAGGCAGGGGAGTGGACCGTCGCCTCGGAGAACCTGCTGCACGCCCAGGACATCGTCGGCGAACTGATGTCCTCGCTCCGCACGGACATCTGGGACGGCGCCACGGGACTGATGTCCCTGTACGCCTTCGTGCGCCAGACCCTCGTCGAGGCCAATGTCATGCGTGACCGCACCAAGACCGCCGAGTGCGCCGAGGTGCTGGAGCCGCTGCGCCAGGCCTGGCACGAGGCCGCCCGCACGGGCCAGCCGGCCGCCGTCGCACCTTCGGACCACGACGCGCCGAGGGCCCTGGGAGTACTCGGCATTGGCTGACGACGCACGGCCGGCGGAGCACGCCCGGCCCACCGACACGGCAGCCCTCCTCGCCTGGACCTCGGTCCTGGACGCGCTGGAGGCGGCCGTCGACGACGCCGCGGCCGGTGACGTCGCGCCCACCGCGCTCATGCGGCAGACCGCGGTCCTCGGCAGCTGGACCCCGCCGGTCGTGGACGGCCCCATCCCCGGCGCCCTGGTGGCACGCGCCCGGCGCATCAGCGAACGCCAGCGCGCCGCACTCGCCCGCCTGACCGCCGAGGCCGGGACCCTGCGGCGGCATCGTTCGGCCCTCGGCTCGGTCCGGGCGGCCACGACGGCGCAGCAGTCCGCCGTCTACGTCGACGTCACGGGCTGAAAGTTCCTCCCGGAAGTACCTAACGACTGCCCGGAGACCATCCGATAGTCGCCACCGAGCATGGATCGCTCACCCCCCAGGCCATGGATCGGCCGCTCAGCCTTTTCCAGAAGGTCCTGCCGCCGTGCTCGATTCCGTGTCCTCGCTCGCCCTCCGCAGCGCCCTCGATGGGCTCGCCCTGCGCCAGCGCGTGACGGCGAACAACATCGCCAACGTCAACACCCCCGGCTTCCACGCGCAGCGCGTGGACTTCGAGGACGCCCTGGCCCGCTCGGTGTCGATGGGGAACGGCAGCGTCCAGGCCACCACGGACACCTCCCTCGAGCCGACCCGGCTCAACGGCAGCAACGTCAACCTGGACACCGAGACCCTCTCCAACATCGACACCGTGCTGCGCTTCCAGTTCGCCGCACGCGCCGTCGAGGGCCCCTTCACCAGCATCCGCACCGCCCTGAGGACCTCCTGATGACCTTCGACGCCATCGGCATCTCCGGCACCGGCCTGACGCTGCACCGCAAGTGGCTCGACGCCGTGGCGGACAACATGGCCAACTCCAACACCGTCACCTCCACCGACGGTGCGGCCTTCCAGCAGCGCTACATCACCGCGCGGGCCGACGAGAACGGCCAGGGCGCCTACGTGGCGGGGGCCGAGTTCGGCAGCGCCGAGGGCCGCCTGGTCCACGAACCCGACCACCCACTCGCGGACGAGGACGGTTACGTCCGTTACCCCGACATCGACATGAGCGCCCAGATGGGCCAGCTCATCATGGCGCAGCGCGGCTACCAGGCCAACGCCGCCGTCGTCGACCGCGCCAAGGCCACCTACGAAGCAGCCCTCCAGATCGGACGCTCCTGATGCCCGTTCCCGCCATCGGCGCGGTCCAGCCCGTCGCCACCTCCTACCTGCCGTCCGCCGGTACGGTGTCCGACGCCGGAGGTTCCGGCTTCGCGACGTCCCTCACCTCGGCGGTGGACAACCTGCAGTCCCTGCAGTCGACGTCGAACGGGCTCGCCGTGCAGGCCGTCACCGGCGACCTCACCGACATCCACAACGCCACGCTGGCCTCGACGCGCGCCCAGGTGACGCTCGAACTCGTCGCGGCCGTCCGCAACAAGGGCGTTGACGCCTTCAACGAGATCATGAGGATGCAGGCCTGATGCCCACGCCGATGTCCACCGCCGCAACCCGCCTCGGGGATGCCGTGAAGAGCTTCACCATCGCCCAGCGCACCATCGCCATCATCGGCGTCGCCGTGCTCGTGCTCGGCGGTATCGCGCTCACCTCCTGGCTCTCCAAGCCGTCCTACACGCCGCTGTTCTCCGGGCTGAGCGGTGAGGACGCGAGCACCATCGTCGACCAGCTCCAGACCGACGGCGTGCCGTACGAGCTCACCAGCGGAGGCGGCACCATCCTCGTGCCGGAGAACGCCGTGTACGACCAGCGGATCAAGGCCGCCTCCGCAGGCCTGCCGTCGTCGTCCACCGGAGGCTACTCCCTGCTCGACGACATGGGGGTCACGTCCTCCGAGTTCCAGCAGTCCACCACCTACAAGCGTGCACTCGAGGGCGAGCTCGCCGCGACCGTCTCGGCGATCGACGGCGTCAAGACCGCCACGGTCCGTCTCGCCATCCCCGAGGACACCGTCTTCGTGGCCGAGCAGGGCAAGCCGACCGCCTCCGTCTTCGTCGAGACCAATCCGGGTGCAACCCTGTCCAGCGACCAGGTGCAGGCGATCACGCACCTCACCTCCGCCTCGATCGACCGCATGGACGCGGCGGACGTCGCCGTGATCGATGCCGAGGGCCGCGTGCTCTCCGCCGTCGGTGTCGGCGCCACCGGCGGGACGGACCAGCAGGCCTCCGACTACGAGAAGCGCGTCCAGGGTTCCGTGCAGGCCATGCTGGACCGCGTGGTCGGTGCCGGCAACGCCACCGTGGCCGTGGCCGCGGACATGAAGCTCGAGAGCGCGGAGCGTGTCGAGGAGACATTCACGACGCCCGAGAACGCCCCTGCCCTGAACGAATCCACCACCACCGAGGCCTACGAGGGAGCCGGCGGCGGCAATGCCGGCGTCCTCGGCCCGGACAACATCGCGGTGCCCGAGGACGGCGCGGCCGGCGACGGGACATTCAACTCCGAGTCGAGCACGCGCAACAACGCCGTGAACAAGACCACCGAGTCCACCACCGTGCCCGCGGGCGGGATCAACCGCCAGACCATCTCCGTCGCCGTGAACCGGGGCGCCACGGCCAACATGGACGTCGCGGCCCTGACGGCGCTCGTCGGCAGCGCCGCTGGTGTCGACGCGGCCCGCGGGGATGTCGTGACGGTCGAGGAACTGCCGTTCAACCAGGCCGGCGCGGATGCCGCCGCGGACGCCCTCGCCCAGGCGGAGGCAGCGCAGGCGGAGCAGCAGCGCGCCGAGCTGATCCGCACGCTGTCCATCGTCGCGGCCATCCTGCTCGTCGCCATCGTGGCGCTGATCATCTACGCCCGCCGGTCCCGCCGGCAGCGGCGCGAACCGCTGGACCTCGGCGAACTGCAGGGTGTCTACCCCGCGATCCCCGGCCCCGTGGCACCCGCGATCGATCCCGCCGTGGGACTCCTCAGCGCCGTCGAGCCCGCTCCCAGCACCACCACGATCGACGTCGCCGCCGTGCAGCAGGCACTGCAGGCAGGGTCCGCGGAATCGGACCTGGAGCGCATGCGCGCGGACATCGACGCCCTCGCATCCCAGGACCCGGCGAAGACCGCCGAGTTCCTACGCAGCATGATGGATGACAGGCAGAGCGTATGAGCACCGTCGCACGCACATCGGTGACGGGTACGCAGAAGGCCGCGATGGTCCTGATGCAGCTCGACCAGGGCAGGGCCGCCGAGATCCTCAAGCAGATGTCCGAGGCCGAGGCCGAGGAGATCGTCGCGGAGATCGTCCGCCTGCGGCGGGTCGAGCCGGCGGCCGCGGAGGAGGCTCTCGCCGAGTTCCACGAACTGACCATCAGCGGCCGGCACCGGACGCGCGGTGGCATGGACGTGGCCATCGGCCTCCTCGAATCGTCCTTCGGTGCCGAACGTGCAGCCGGCGTGGTGGGCCGCCTCGCCTCCACCGCAGCCGGCCGGTCGTTCGACTTCCTCGACAGCGTGGAAGCCGGCCAGATCCAGACCGTCCTCGAGGGCGAGCTGCCGCAGACCATCGCCCTCGTCCTCGCGCACCTCAAGCCGGAGCGCGCCTCCGCCGTGCTCGCCGGCCTCAACCCCTCGAGCCGCACCGACGTCGCCCAGTGCATCGCGACCATGGGATCCGCGACCCCCGAGGCTGTGTCCGTGGTGGCGGACACCATCAAGATCAGGGCCGGTGGCGTCGCCGCACCGCGCCACGGCATCTCCGCGATCGGCGGCATCCAGCCCCTCGTGGACATCATCAACCGCGCCGACGTCCTCACGGAACGCGAGCTGCTCGACGGCCTCGAGGATCGCGATCCCGCCCTGGCCGAGGAGGTGCGCGCCCGCATGCTGACCTTCGCGGACATCGTGAACCTCGAGCGCCGCGATGTCCAGCAGGTGCTGCGCGGCATCGACTCCGCCGTGCTCGCCCTCGCGATGAAGGGCGCCGCGGAGGCCGTGGTGACAGTGATCCGGGCGAACGTGTCCGAGCGGAACCGGGAGATCCTCGACGACGAGATCCGCGGCGTCGGGCCGGTCCGCATCTCGCAGGTGGAGGAGGCCCGCGCCGAGGTGGTGCGTGCCATCCGCGACCTCGAGGCGCAGGGCGTCATCACGATCCAGCGCGGGGACGAGGACGAGTATGTCGACTGATGCACTGACCCCCGTCACCTTCCCGTACCTCGGCCGGGGTTCCGGGCAGGCCGCACACGACACCGCCGTGGCGCAGGGCCACTCCGCAGGCTATGCCGACGGGCTGGCGCTCGCGCGCGCGGAACTCGCCGAGCACCGGGCTCGGCTCGAGGCCGAGGCCGCGTCCGCACGCCTGCAGGCGGAGGCCCTGCTCGCACAGCGGCTGCGGGTCCTCGACGCCGCGGCGCGTGCCCTCGAAGCCCGGACAGCGCCCGTGCTCGACCAGGCCCGGGAGCGCATCCTCGACGCCGCCTTCGGCATCACCGAGGCCCTGCTCGGGCGCGCCCTGGCCGACGGTCCGACGTCCGCCCGGAACGCCGTCGCGCGTGCCCTCGAGGGTGCGGACGGCGAGGACGTGCGGGCCGTCCGCCTGCACCCCGCCGACCTCGCCCTGCTGGCGCCGGGTGACGCTCCCCAGGGCGTGACGCTCGTCCCCGACGCATCCCTGGGCAGGGGCGATGCCGTCGCCGAGTGCCCGAACGGGTCCATCGACGCGCGGCTCGGTACCGCCCTCGCGCGGGTCCGCACCGCACTGGCGGGAGGGACGGCGTGACGCTCACCATCGACGACGCCGTCCGCCTCGCCCGCCTCGCGGCCGCACCCCAGCGCGTGGGACGCGTCGCCTCCGTCGTCGGCCTCGGCGTCGACGTCGTGGGACTCGACTGTGCCATCGGGGACCTCGTGACCATCGGCGACGACGCACCCGTGGATGCCGAGGTGGTCGCCGCCTCCCTGACCGGGCTGCGCTGCATGCCCTACGGCCATCTCTCCGGCATCCAGGCCGGAGCGCCCGTGCGCGCCCAGGGTGCACCCCTGCTGGTGCCGGCGGGGCCCGGACTGCTCGGGCGCGTGCTCGACGGCGTCGGCCGGCCCATCGACGGACGTGGTCCGCTCACCGACGTGACCTGGGTGTCCCTGGACAACACGCCGCCCGGAGCCCTCGAACGCACGCGCATCACCGAGCCCCTGCAACTCGGCGTGCGGGTGATGGACACGCTCACCACCGTGGGCCGCGGGCAGCGCATGGGACTCTTCGCGGGATCCGGCGTCGGCAAGTCCTCCCTGCTCTCGATGATCGCGCGGGGCACCGACGCGGCCGTCTCGGTGATCGCCCTCGTGGGCGAGCGCGGCCGCGAGGTCCGGGATTTCCTCGAGGACGACCTCGGGCCCGAGGGCCTCGCCCGGTCGATCGTCGTGGTCTCGACCTCGGACGAGCCCGCGCTCCTGCGCCTGCGTGCTGCCTTCGTCGCCACGCGGATCGCCGAATCCTTCCGCGACGGCGGCGCCGACGTCATGCTCATGATGGACTCGCTGACGCGCGTCGCCATGGCCCAGCGGGAGATCGGCCTCAGCGTCGGCGAGCCCCCCGCCACCCGCGGGTACCCGCCGTCCACCTTCTCTCTGCTCGCCCAGCTGCTCGAACGCGCGGGGACCGGGGCCGTCGGCTCCGTGACCGGGATGTACACGGTGCTCGTGGACGGCGACGACCACAACGAGCCGGTCGCCGACGCCGCGCGGTCCATCCTCGACGGGCACGTGGTGCTCGACCGCAAGCTCGCCGTCGCCGGACATTTCCCGTCCATCGACCCCCTCGCCTCCATCTCCCGCGTCGCCTCCCGTGTCACCACGCGCGAGCAGGCCGGCGCAGCCGGTGCACTCCGCAGGACGCTGGCCGCGCGCAAGGCCGCCCAGGACCTGATCGACGTCGGCGCGTACCACCGGGGGACCAACCCGCTGGTGGATGCCGCCGTGGACCACGAAGCCGCGATCAACGCCTTCCTGCAGCAGCGCATGGACGAACAGACGCCGTCCGGCGACGCCTGGAACCGCCTCGCCCACCTCACCGCATCGATGGGAGTCTCCTGATGCCACGACAGTTCCCTCTCGCCGGCCTGCTCCGGCTCCGACAGCTGCGTGAGGACGAGGCCGCAGGGTCGCTGGCCGCCGCCAACGAGCGGCTGCGCGCCTCGCGGGCCCGCACGGACGGCATCAGCGATGCCCTCGACGGCACGGACCTCGACCCCGCGGAGTCCGCGTCCCTCTATGCCGTGGCCGCTGCTCGTGCCTCCGCGCGCAGCACGCTCGCCGACCTCCACGCCCTCGAGGCCCAGCTCCAGGCGGACCAGGAGCGTGCACAGGACCACTACCGGGCCGCACGCGCGGCGACGGTGGGCCTCGAGAAGCTCGAGACCCGGCACCGGGACACCGAGGCGACGGCGCTGCTCGGCGCCGAGCAGCGCGTGCTCGACGAGATCGCTTCCGCCGGCCGGCGGCAGCACACAGGAAAGGACCGGACATGACGATGACCGACGCGGTGGGCCGCATCCAGCAGATCCAGTCCACCCTCACCATGCTCTCCGCTCCGGTGGCGCGGACGCAGGCCGGCGCCACCACCGGTTCGACGACGGCCACCGGTTCGACGACAGCTGCCGGTACCCCTGCAGCGTCTGCGCCGACGGCCTCCGCGGACCTGTTCGCCGACGCCCTCGCCGGCGCCGCAGCACCGTCCGCCGTGGCTGATACCGGAAGTGCCGCGGGTGCCTCCGGTGCCGCGCCGCTGCCTGCCCCTGCCTCGGCCGACGCCGCCCGGCTCATCGAGGCGGCGCGCACGTACGAGGGCGTTCCCTATGTCTGGGGCGGCACCGATCCGGCCTCGGGCCTCGACTGCTCGGGGTTCGTGCAGCGTGCCTATGCCGACATCGGCATCCAGATCCCGCGCGTGACCTGGGACCAGATGAACGCGGGGACGCACGTCCCGTCCCTCGCCGAATCGCAGCCCGGTGACCTCCTGTTCAGCCACGACGGCGGACACGTGTCCATGTACCTCGGCGGAGGCAAGGCGATCGACGCACCGCAGCCGGGCCAGACCGTGGCAGTCCGCGACATGTGGGAGACGGACGCGAACATCACGACCATCCGCCGCATCCTGCCGGCAGCGCCGGAGGGCGCCGCCTCCGTGGCACCAGCAGACCTCGCCGCCGCCTCCGTGGCGCCGGCGTCCGCGGCGCCGGGCGCTGCCGATACCGCGTACGCGGCCCAGGCGGCGTTCCTCGCGAGCATGGCGCGATGAGCCCCGTGCAGCTTTCCCCCTCCACGGCGCCGGCCCGCGACGCCGTGCAGGTTCCCAGGCTGTCCTCCGGTGCGCGGGGCCCGGCCGACGGCGCACCCTCGTTCGGTGAGCTGTACCGCCGCCACGCGGCGGACCGTCCCGGCCCGGGTCCCGTCCCTGCCGGTCCGCGCCTGTCCGCCTCCCCGTCCGCCTCCCCGTCCGCCTCCCCGTCGGCTCCGCCCGACGCACCTTCCGCCGTGTCGGCACTTTCCGCCGTGTCGGCTCCGTCCACAGCGTCGGACTCCACGACCGCGACCGTACCGGGTGCCGTCCCTCCCGCCGGAACGGCACCTGCCGCCCCCGATGCCGGAGGCAGCGTTCCTCCGCCTCCGGTCGACGGCACCGCCGCCCCCGACCTGCCGGCGACGCCGCCCCCTGCTGTCCAGGCTCCGGCTCCGTCGGCGGGTGCGCCGGTGGGCGGAGCCGCCGTGCAGGGGATCGGGAGCCCGTCCGCCGGACCGGGAACGGCATCGGCTCCTGCGGCATCCGCTGTGGCATTCTCCGCGGCGAGCACGGCGAGCACGACGGTCCCGACGGCCGAGCCCCGTTCCGCCTCGACTGCAGGACCGTCGGACGGGGGAGCGGTGCTCGCCTCGCCGGAGGTGTCGGCCGATGTCGTGGCTGGTGCGCAGCCGGATCTCCCGACGTCCGGAGCGACGGCGTCGACGGCCACCCCGGACGCCGCTCCCGGCGGTGTCCCCGCAGCAGCGGGGGCGTCCAGCGCACCCGGCGGTGGAGCCGGAACCGGGATCGCCATGTCAGGCTCCCCGTCGGATCCCGTCGACCAGGCTCCGACAGCGACGGGCACCCCTGGAACCGCCTCCGCCCCGCGCGCCGGCGTCCCGAGCGAGCAGGTCTCGGCGCCGGCCGGCGCCGCAGGGTCGCTCGGCCCCGACGCGACCGGTCCGGACGTGGTCAGCCCCGACGCGACCGGCCCCGACGCGACCGGCCCCGACGCGACCGGCCCCGACGTGACCAGCGGTACGGGCGGCGCCGCGCCGTCGGCCGCGGTGCCGGATGTGCCCGCGGCGCCGGCCGACGCCGGTGCTGTCCCTCCTGCCGCCGCGCGCATCGAGATGCCGGTCGCCGCACAGCCGGTGGCCGCAGCCCCGGGCGGCGCCACGGAGTCGCAGGCGCCCGTCCGCGCAGGGACCGCACCGCTGCCCCAGCAACTCGGTGCCCCCGCCTTCGCGCTCGCCCAGGCCGCAGTCGATGCCCCGGGCGGTACGAGCACCATCACCGTCACGGTCGCCCCCGACGACCTCGGGCCCATCACCATCCGCGCGAGCATCTCCGCGGACGGCACGAGACTCGAGTTCTTCTCCGCCACGGACGGCGGCCGCGACGCCCTCAGGCAGGCGCTACCCGACCTGCGGCGCGAGGCGTCGTCGTCGGGCCTGTCCGCGTCGCTCGACCTCGGGACCGGCACTCCCGACGACGGCAGGGACGGGCCGCGGGACGACAGGCCGCGGCACGCCCCGCCCGGGGGAGAACGACCAGTGCCGACCCCCATCCCCTGGACCGGCCGCCCCGCGGCGGGCTCCCCGACCCTCGACCTCTTCGCCTGATCCGGAAGGACTGCCATGCCCGTAGATCCCGTCGCCTCCGCGACCTTCGCCCCTCCCGAGGCATCCGCCACGGGAACCCGCAAGCAGGCCATGGACTCCGAGGTCTTCATGTCGCTGCTCGTCAGCCAGCTCCGCAACCAGGACCCCAGTGCGCCGATGGACACCAACCAGATGATCTCCCAGACCACGCAACTGGCCATGATGGAGAAGATCACGCAGATGACCGGCATCAGTGAGGAGAACTTCCACCTCCAGATGCGCTCCTCGGCCGCCGCGCTGCTCGGCAACGAGGTCTCCTACACCGGGACGGACGGCGTCGAAGCGCGCGGCACCGCGACCGCGGTCTCCTACAGCGGCCCCGTCCCCACCGTCACGATCGGCGGCAAGAGCATCGCGCTCGACCTCGTCTCCGGGGTCGGGACAGTGCCCGCGCCCACCCCCACGACTTGATCCCGCCGATTCCTTCCTGATCCTGCACCGCACCTCCCGATCCGCCCGCTCCGCACCGAAAGGCACCACCATGCTTCGCTCGCTCTACTCCGGTATCTCGGGGCTCCGCTCCCACCAGACCATGCTCGACGTCACCGGCAACAACATCGCCAACGTCAACACGACGGGCTTCAAGGCCTCGGCCACCCAGTTCCAGGACACGCTGTCCCAGATGACCCAGGGAGGGGGCGCTCCCCAGGAGGCCCTCGGCGGTACCAACCCCGCCCAGGTCGGCCTCGGCGTGCAGGTGGCCGGTATCGTCACCAACTTCTCGCAGGGCTCGGCTCAGGCCACGGGCCGGGCCACCGACATGATGATCTCCGGTGACGGCTTCTTCATCTCGCGCCTCGGCGGCGAGACCCTGTACACCCGGGCCGGCGCCTTCACGCCCGACGCCGAGGGCAGGCTCGTCACTCCGGACGGCTCGCTGGTCCAGGGCTGGCCCGCCGTCAACGGCGTCGTGCAGCAGGGCGGGGCCGTCGGTGACCTGCGGATGCCCAAGGGCGCGGTGTCACCGGCGCAGGCGACGACGACCGCCCGCGTCACGGGGAACCTGCCCTCCGATGCCGCAGTGGGCACCCAGATCACGCAGGAGGTCGAGGTGTACGGCGCGGACGGCGCCGCACGCGATCTCACGCTGACCTTCACCCGCTCGGCAGCGGGCTGGAACGTCGCGGGCCAGGACGCGAACGGCGCGACCGGCGCCGGCCAGCTCGTGCTGCCCGACGGCCAGGCCTCGGCGGGTTCATCCGTCGCCGTGGGCGGGATCGCCGTCGACCTCTCGGCCGTCACGGGCTTCGCCGAGCTCAGGACCGTCTCCATCTCGGAGCGCAACGGACGCACCGCCGGCACCCTCGACTCGTTCACGGTCGGCGCCGACGGCACCCTGGTCGGTGCCTTCAGCAACGGCAGCCGGCAGCCCCTCGGCCGGGTGGCGCTCGCCGGCTTCGTCAACCCCGCGGGCCTCGAGAAGGCGGGTGGGTCCTCCTACCGTGCGACGGCGAACTCGGGGGCCGCGGAGATCGGCACGGCCGGCTCCAACGGTCTCGGGTCGCTCGACGCGGGCACCCTCGAGATGTCGAACGTCGACCTCTCGCAGGAGTTCACCAACCTGATCGTCGCGCAGCGCGGTTTCCAGGCGAACGCGCGCATCATCACCACGTCCGACGAGGTGCTGCAGGAGCTCGCGAACCTGAAGCGCTAGCCGGACCGGCCGATCAGGGGCGGGCCTGACCGGGCAGGGTCAGGATCTCCGCCCCGTCGTCGGTGATGGCGATCGTGTGCTCGCTGTGCGCCGTCCGGCAGCCCGTGGCGCTCCGGAGCGTCCAGCCGTCGGCGTCGGTGACCAGGGCGGCGGTGTCCACCATGACCCAGGGCTCCAGCGCCAGCAGGAGCCCTGGGCGCAGGACGTAGCCGCGCCCCGGTCTGCCGGTGTTGGCGATGTGCGGGTCCTGGTGCATCGTCGACCCGATACCGTGTCCGCCGAAGTCGGTGTTGATGGGATAGCCCGCCTCGCCCAGGACGGAGCCGATGGCGAAGGAGATGTCGCCGATGCGGGCTCCTGGTCCGGCTGCTGCGATGCCTGCGGCCAGCGCGCGTTCTGTGGCTCCGATCAGTGCGAGGCTCTCCGCCGGCTGCGTCTCGCCCACGACGAAGCTGATGGCGGAGTCCGCGGCGATCCCGGCCTTCGACACGGCGAGGTCGAGTGTCACCAGGTCGCCGTCGGCGAGCGCGTAGTCGCGGGGCAGCCCGTGGAGGACGGCGTCGTTCACGGAGGTGCAGACGTAGTGGCCGAACGGGCCGCGCCCGAAGGACGGCGCATAGTCGACGTAGCAGGACTCCGCCCCGGCCTCGGCGATCATGTCCGCGGTCCACCGGTCGATGTCCAGGAGATTCGTGCCGACGGCGCTGCGGCCCTTCAGCGTGTGCAGGATGTGCCCGACGAGCGCGCCGGTCTCCCGTGCCCTGTCCAGTTCGGAGGAGGTGAGGATCTCGATCATGCGATGCCTTTCCAGGGAACCCAATAACTATACCGGTAATAGTATCCCGGTACTAGACTCGGAGCCATGGTCAGACTGCCGCTCACGCCGGGGGAGGTCGAGCGCGGACAGCGCCTCGGCGCCCTCCTGCGGCGCGCCAGGGCCGAGCGCTCCATGCTCGAGACGGCACTCGACGCCGGCGTCTCGCCGGAGACCCTCCGCAAGATCGAGTCGGGTCGTGTGGCCACTCCCGCCTTCCCGACCATCGCTGCCATCGCCGACGTCCTCGGTCTCTCCCTGGATGTCGTGTGGGCCGAGATCAACCAGCCCGAGCGCGACGTCGAGCCGGCCCGCCGCGACGGGCGGGAGCGACTGGCGTCCTAGGGGCGTCCTTACGAAGCTGCGGCACGTGCCGACAGTGGAGGAAAGAGGCCCCGCCGGGGCGTCCCGACTCCAGGATGTCCGATGATCGTGGTGACCCGGCTCAACGAGAGCCAGTTCGCGGTGAACCCTGACCTCATCGAGCGCATCCACGAGAATCCGGACACCACGCTCGTGATGGTCGACGGCGCGAAGTACATCGTGACCGAATCCCTGCACGAGGTGATCGACCTCATCGCGGCCTACCGGGCCCGTATCCTCTCACTCGCCCGGTTCCAGCCGGTGGAACCCACGGATCCGACCGGGCAGCGACCGCTCGGGCTCGTCCGCGATCGCGACGCCGCCGCGGCGCCTGCCCGCCCGGGCACCGACGTCGATCCCGGCGCCGGCACGCCCGTCCAGCTCAGACCAAGGAACAACTGATGGATCCCGCAACACTCGTCGGCATTCTCCTCGCTTTCGGTGCGCTGTACGCGATGATCACCCTCGAGGGTGCCCACGTGCAGTCACTCCTCCTGCCGGCGCCCATGGTCCTCGTGTTCGTCGCCACCCTCGCGGTCGGCATCGCCGGTGGCACCCTGAAGGACTTCATCGTCGCGGTGAAGGCCGTCCCGCCGGCGATCATGGGCAAGAGCACGCCTCCCCAGGACACCATCGACAGCGTGGTGGTGCTCGCGGAGAAGGCCCGCAGCGAGGGACTGCTCGCGCTCGAGGAGGAGGCCACCACGGCGAAGGACCCGTTCCTCCGGGGCGCGCTGCAGAACATCGCGGACGGGACGGACGGCGAGGAGCTGCGCGAGATGCTCGAGGACGAGATCGATTCCGCCTCCTCGACCCACCGCACGGCGTCGAAGTTCTTCATGAGCCTCGGGGGCTATGCGCCGACCGTGGGCATCGTCGGGACGGTGGTGTCCCTGACGCACGTCCTCGAGAACCTCTCGAAGCCCGACGAACTGGGCCACATGATCGCCGCGGCGTTCGTGGCGACCCTCTGGGGCCTGCTCTCGGCGAACTTCCTCTGGCTGCCGATCGGTACCCGCATCAAGCGCCTCGGTGACATGGAGACCGCCCGGATGACCCTCCTGATGGAGGGCGTGCTGGCGGTCCAGGCCGGCAGCCAGCCGCGCCTGCTCGGCGAGCGGCTGAAGGCCATGGTGCCGCAGCACGCCCTGGGCAAGAGCGGGAAGGGCGACGGAAAGGCTCCGAAGGCCGCCAAGGGCGCCCAGGGAACGGGCGACGGCGCGGCGCAGGGCAAGGCCGCGGCGTGAGCAGGCGCCCCCACCGGAAGAACCGGGGCGAGGACCACGCCGACGAGCATCCGGACGAGCGCTGGATGGCGTCCTACATGGACATGGTCACCGTGCTGATGTGCATGTTCATCGTCCTCTACGCCATGTCCACCGTCGACCAGGCCAAGTTCGAGCAACTGCGCGTCTCCCTCGCCACGGGTTTCGGGGCGGTGGAGACGGCGACCGTCGACACGGCCGAGGGCACCGTGGTGCCCGCCGAGTACGCCAACGAGGAGGGGGAGTCCTTCACGGGGGGCGCGGCCCTCACGGATGCGGAGCCGGAGACGGAGCAGGAGGAGCCCGGTGCTGCGGCGGTGGCCGCGCCGACGCCGTCACCCTCGCCGTCGGCCGGTGGTGACACCGCCGAGCCCGTGACGGACCGGGAACGCGCCGTCGAGGAGGTCGAGAACCTCCGGGCCCTGCAGGAGCGCATCGACGCCGGGCTGAAGGAGCGCGACCTCGCCGAGGCCGTCCGCTACGTCATCGACGAGCGCGGCCTCACCATCCGGCTCGTCAGCTCGGAGACCTTCTTCCTCCCGGACAGCGCCCAGCTGACCGACCAGACGCTGCGCATCCTCGAGAGCGTGGGCCCCGTCCTCGCCTCGATCCCCAACGAGGTGGGCGTCGAGGGCCACACGGCACGCCTGCCCGACTCCGTGCCGCGGCCGCTCGACTGGGAGCTGTCCACCGAGCGGGCGGTGAACGTGGTGCGCCACCTCATCGACACGGGTGGCGTGCCCGCCCTCCGGCTCTCGGCCATCGGCTACGGCGAATCCCGTCCGCTCGCCCCCGGGACCAGCGAGGCGGAACTCGAACTCAACCGCCGCGTGGACATCGTGGTGCACTCCGACCAGCCCGAGAGCGTCCGCGGCCTCATGCCGGAGATCGCCGCCGGCGGCTGAATCGCTAACGGCCCGTGCAGGCCGGCCGATAGTGGCTGGTGTGACGGTCCAGGAACAACTCTCCTTTGGCGTGCCCTCGGGCTCCGCCAGGGCGGTGGATGTCTATGACTTCCGCCGGCCCACCACTCTCGCGCGTGAACACTCACGCGTGCTCGAACTCGCCTTCGAGACGTTCGCGCGCCAGTGGGGCACGCAGCTCACCGCGAAGGTCCGCGTGATCTCGCAGGTGACCAGCGAGCAGGTCCTCATGCAGACGTACAACGAGTACGCCGCATCCCTGCCGCCCACGACGGCGATGGTCCTCTGCGCCATCCAGGAGCATGCCAGCAAGGCGGTCATCCAGTTCCCCGCGTCCGCGGGCCTGTACTGGGTCGACTCCATGCTCGGCGGCCACGGCACTGTCCCTCCCGGCGAGCGGAAGTTCACGCAGATCGAGCAGGCGCTGATCCGGCGCCTCATGGACGACGCCCTCGAGGGACTCCACTACTCGCTGGGCTCGGTCCTGACCCAGCAGCTGGGCATCGACTCGATCCAGTACAACTCCCAGTTCGCCCAGGCGGCGTCGACCACCGAGCTCATGATCGTCGGGACCTTCGAGATCCGCGTCGGTGAACGCTCCTGCCCGGCCACGGTCGCCATTCCGGCGCAGCTGCTGCTCGCGCAGCTGGGCGACGCGAACCCCACCGCCACCGGCGAGGACGCACGCGAACTGATCGAGCAGCAGGTCACGCACGTGCCGGTGGACGTCGCCGTGCAGCTCGCGGCGCTGCCCGTCCTGCCGTCCCGCATCCTCGACCTCGCCGTCGGGGACGTCCTGAAACTGCCGCACCCGCAGCACCGGCCCTTCGAGCTCGCCGTCAACGGGCAGCGGCTCGGCGAGGCGGCCCTGGGCCAGAACGGCTCCCGCCTTGCCTGCGTAGTAGTGACCACCGAGGAGAACACCGCACCATGAACACCACCACCGCCGAGCACGAGGCCGCAGCGTCCCTCGCAGCACGACTCCCGCTTCCCGGCCCCCTCACGGCCGAGCCCTGCAGCGCCTCCGAGGTGCCGTCCGCGAGCGCGTCCACCGCGATCGTCGCGTCTTTCGTGGGCGCGTCCTCCGCGGATCTCGCCGTCGTCCTGATCGACGCGCAGCCCCTCGCCGCCGCCGCCGGCACGTCGTCGCCCCTCGTCTCCCCGGCCGACGTGCTCGTCCCCGCGCTCGAGGCGGCGTCGGCCGCACTCGGCGACGGCGTGCTCGGCGTCCCGGCGGTGCAGGACGCGCTGCCGCTGTTCCGCGACGCCGAGACCTCGGTGTTCCGCCTCGCCGGCAGGTCCGGGGCCGTGGGCTGGTTCGCCGTCCGCCTCCGCGGTGCCCGTCCGGGTGCATCCCCCCGCCGTTCCGCCGCCTCCGCCGGTGCCGCCAACCTCGGCCGCATCAGCAATGTGGAGATGGCCATGACCGTGGAGATCGGACGTACCCGGATGTCGGTGCGCGATGTCCTGGACCTCGAACCCGGCGCCGTGATCGAGCTCGACCGCTCGGCCGGCGCCCCGGCGGACGTGCTGCTCAACGGGCGCCTCGTCGCCCACGGCGAGGTGGTCGTCGTCGACCAGGACTACGCCGTCCGCATCACCCAGATCCTCGACGTCGCCGACGGCGCCCTATAGTGGACGTCGTGGTCCTCGCGCTGAGGGTGCTCCTGTCCCTCGGCGTGGTACTCGCGCTGCTCTTCGTGCTGCACCGCAAGCTCTCGAAGGTCAACGGCGGCCGCGCCGGAGCCGGCCTCGTGTCCGTCGTGGCACGCCAGGGCATCGGCGCGAAGGCATCCCTCGTAGTGGTGGAGGCCGAGGGCACGCGCTTCTACCTGGGCGTGACCGAGCAGTCGGTGTCGGTCCTCCACTCCTCGGCCGCGCCACGCGCGCTGCAGGCCGTCCCGGAGTCCGACGACGCCGTGCCCGCGGTCCAGGCGCGGGCGGCCGCGATCTCCGCGGGACCGGGCACACCGGAACCGGCCGACGCCCGTTTCGCCGCATCCCTGCGGCTGGCCGCTACGGCTCCCGCTACGGCTCCCGGTCCGGATCGCACCGCCGATGCCGAGCCGATCAGCCGCCGTGCCGCACGTGCAGCCCGATCAGCGGAGCCGACGCATGCCGCCGCGACCCTCCAGGGGTCGATCCTGTCGCCCGCCACCTGGAAGCAGACCGCAGCCTTCCTGCGCCAGGGACGGGCCGGGTGACGACGGCCGTCCTGCCGTCGGCACCCTCCGCGCGCGGAACCCGCCTGGCCCGGTTCCCGCTCCTCCCGGCAGTCGCAGCCGTGCTGCTCGCCGTCGTCGTCGTCCTGCTCGGAGCCGCCGCCGGCCACGCCGGCGAACTGGATCCCGCCGTTCCCTCGCCCACGGCACCGGCCGCCCCCGCCGACCCCACGGCACCGGCCGAGCCGGGCAGCGGGGACGGGCTGTCCGTCGAGATCAACGGCGTCAACGGGGAACCGAGCTCGGCCGTCCTCACCCTCATCGGGATCACGCTGCTGTCCGTGGCGCCGGCACTGCTGCTGATGATGACGTCCTTCACGAAGATCTTCGTGGTGCTCGCGATGACGCGGAACGCGCTCTCGCTGCCGTCCATCCCGCCCAACCAGGTACTCGCGGGGCTGGCCCTGTTCCTGTCGCTGTTCATCATGGCGCCGGTCCTGACCGAGATCAACGACCTCGCCGTCCAGCCCTACCTCAGCGGCGCGACGACCTTCACCGAGGCCCTCACGGACGGCGCCCGCCCCCTGCAGACCTTCATGATGGCGCACACCCGTGAAGAGGACCTGGCACTCATGACGCGGGCCGCCGGCCAGCCGAACCCCGAGGACGCCGCGAGCGTCCCGCTGACCACCCTGATCCCGGCGTTCATGATCTCCGAGCTGCGGGCCGCCTTCATCATCGGCTTCGTGATCTTCGTGCCGTTCCTCGTGATCGACCTCGTGGTCTCCGCGGCGCTGATGTCCATGGGCATGATGATGCTCCCGCCGGTCATGATCTCGCTGCCCTTCAAGATCCTGCTGTTCGTCCTCGTGGACGGGTGGGGACTCATCATCACGTCCCTCATCAACAGCTACCAGGGCGGCTGAGGTGGATACCAACGCCGTCCTCGACATCGGGCTCGCCGGCATCTGGGCCGCGGCCAAGCTGTCCGCACCCGTGCTCCTGACCGCCCTCGTGGTGGGGTTCGCGATCTCGCTGCTGCAGTCCATCACGCAGATCCAGGAGGTCACGCTCTCCTTCGTGCCGAAGGCCGCCGCCGTCTGCCTCGCCCTGCTCGTCTGCGGCCACTGGATGATCTCCGAGATGATCTCGTTCACGCACGAGATGTTCGAGCGCATCCCCGGGCTCCTCGGGGGCGGCTGAGATGGAGATCGAACTCGACCAGGGCCGGATCGAAGCCGTCATGCTCGCCGGCGTGCGGATCGTCGCCTTCCTCGTCATCGCACCGCCCTTCTCGTACAAGGGCATCCCGGCACGCGTGAAGGCCATGCTCGCCGTCGGGCTGGCGCTCGCGGTGTCCCCGCAGGTCGCCGGGAGCTACGAGACGGGCGGCACGGGCCGGTACATCGGTGCCCTGGTCCTCGAACTCGTGGTCGGCGCCGCCCTGGGCTTCCTCGTGCTGGTCGTCTTCTCCGCGATCCAGTCCGCCGGGAGCCTGATCGACCTGTTCGGCGGGTTCTCCCTGGCCCAGGGATTCGATCCGCAGTCGATGGTCAACGGTGCCCAGTTCGCGCGCCTGTTCCAGCTCACGGCCCTGACGCTGCTCTTCACGTCCGACGGCTACCAGCTCATCATCGGAGGCCTGGTCCGGACCTTCAGCGCGCTGCCGCTCGGCGGGGCGCTGGACCTGGCCGAACCCGTCGAGGCGCTCACCGGCGCCGTCACCGGACTCTTCCTGGCCTCGGTCCAGATCGCCGGTCCGCTGATCGTGGTCCTCTTCCTGGCCGACGTCGGCCTCGGGCTCCTGACGCGCGTCGCACCGGCACTGAACGCCTTCGCGCTCGGGTTCCCGCTCAAGATCTTCATCACGCTCAGCCTCGGCGGCGTGGTGTTCGTCGCCCTGCCGCGCGTCGTCTCGACCCTCGCGGACGACGCCGCAGCACTCCTGATGGGGGTGGGCTGACATGGCGGAGGATTCCGGCGAGCGGACCGAGCAGGCCACCGACAAGCGGATGAGGGACGTCCGCTCCAAGGGCCAGCTCGCCAAGTCCGAGGACTTCACGGCGTGGGTGGGCGTCGGAGCGGCAGCGCTGATGCTGCCGTCCCTCATCTCCCGCTCGTCCGACGCCGCGACCGAACAGCTCGTCCGCGTGGCCGACACCATCGCGAACCCCGATCCCGCGTCGGCCCTCGACGCCCTCGCCGACGGCGGCGCGTCCCTGGGCGTCATCCTGGGCCCCTTCCTGGGTGTGCTGCTGGTGGCCGTGCTCGGTACCGCCGCCCTGCAGGGCGGCATCCACGTGAAGAAGTTCTCCGGCAAGTTCGAGCAGTTCAACGTGGTCAACGGCCTCAAGCGGATCCTCGGAGGACAGGCCCTGTGGCAGGGCGCGAAGGCGCTCCTGAAGACCGCCGTGGTCGGGCTGGTGCTCGTCGTCGTCGTGCAGAACCTCATGCCGGTGCTGATGGCCGCCGGGGGACTCTCGGTCGCCTCGCTCCTGAACACCGCGGGCGACGGCACCGCCGCGCTCCTGCGGGCCGCCGTCGTCGCCGGTCTGGCACTCGCGGCGATGGACGTCCTCGTGGTGATGCGCCGGAACCGCAAGAAGACCCGCATGACCAAGAAGGAGGTCAAGGACGAGAACAAGAACTCCGACGGCGACCCCCTCATCAAGTCCCAGCGGCGCTCCCGCCAGCTGGCGATGAGCCGCAACCGCATGATCGCCGCCGTGGGCGGTGCCGACGTCGTCCTCGTCAACCCGACGCACGTGGCGGTGGCGCTCACGTACGAGCCCGGGCGGTCCGCACCGCGCGTCGTCGCGAAGGGTTCGGGCGTGATCGCCGCGAAGATCCGCGAGGAAGCGGAGAAGAAGCAGGTGCCGATGGTCTCCGACATCCCGCTGGCCCGTGCGCTGCACGCCGCCTGCGAGCTCGGCCAGGAGATCCCGTTCGAGAACTACGACCAGGTGGCCCGCATCCTGGCGTTCGTCATGTCCCTCAGGACCCGGGGGGCCGCCCGCGGCCTCCACACCCTTCCCGCCCGACCCTCAGCCGCCGGAGGCTTCTAGACCATGCGCTCCTCCCTCCCGAAATTCCTGGTCCCGGTCGGCGTCGTCGGCATCATCCTGCTCCTCGTGGTGCCGGTGCCGTCAGTGCTGCTGGACGTGCTGATCATCGTCAACATCCTGCTGGCGCTCGTGATCCTGCTGAACACCATGTTCGTCCGCAAGCCCCTGGACTTCTCCGTGTTCCCCTCCCTGCTGCTCGTCGCGACGCTGTTCCGGCTCGGCCTGAACGTCGCCTCGACCCGGCTGGTGCTCGGGGACGGCTACGCGGGGGAGGTCATCGCGGCCTTCGGGCACGTCGCCGTCGGCGGCTCGATCATCATCGGCGCGGTGGTCTTCCTGATCCTCGTGGTGATCCAGTTCGTGGTGGTCACCAAGGGTGCCGAACGCGTGGCCGAGGTGGGCGCCCGCTTCACCCTGGACGCCATGCCGGGCAAGCAGATGGCCATCGACGCCGACCTCAACGCCGGACTGATCACGGACACGCAGGCGCGCGAACGCCGCGCGGAGGTCTCGGCGGAGGCCGACTTCTACGGGGCCATGGACGGTGCATCGAAGTTCGTGAAGGGCGATGCCATCGCCGGGATCATCATCATCATCATCAACATCGTCGGCGGCCTCGCGATCGGCATGCTGCAGGACGGCCTGCCCATCTCCGAGGCCCTCACCACCTACGGGCTGCTCACCATCGGCGACGGGCTCGTCACCCAGATCCCGGCACTGCTCATGGCCGTGTCCACCGGCATGATCGTCACGCGGTCCAACGCCGAGGCGGACATGGGCTCGACGGCGGCCCAGCAGCTCGGGCAGTCGCAGAACGCGCTGCGCATCGCGGGTGCGGCGGCGATCGTCATGGCGCTCATCCCGGGCATGCCGAAGCTGCCGTTCATCGTGGTGGGCGCAGGCCTGATCGTGATCGCGCAGCGGCTCAAGAAGTCCGACGACGACGCCCGCACCGCGGCGGCGGCCCTCGAGGCCGAAGCCGCCGCGCCGTCCGCCGACAGCACGGACGACCTGCTCGAGCAGATGCGCGTCCACGCCCTCGAGGTGCTGCTCGCACCGGACCTGGTGGACGTCGTCACCGGCGCTCCCGACGACCTCCTCGGACGCGTCCGCGCCCTGCGCCGCAAGGTCGCGCTGGAACTCGGGGTCGTCGTGCCTCCCGTCCGCACGCGGGACAGCATCGACCTGCCGCCCGCCACCTACGTCATCAAGATCGCGGGTGTCGAGGCCGGCCGGGGCGAGGCTCCGCGCGGCAAGGTCCTCGCGCTCGGCGACCACCTCGCGCACCTGCCCGGTGCCGCCGTCGTCGAGCCCGTCTTCGGACTCGCCGGGAAGTGGGTGCCCTCGGAGCTCCGGCACAATGCGGAGCTCGCCGGCGCCACCGTGATCGACCGCGTCTCGGTCCTCGTGACCCACCTGTCCTCGGTCATCACGGCCAACGCCGCACGGCTGCTGACGCGCGAGGACGTCCGGGTGCTGACCGACGGCGTCCGCCAGGTCAGCCCCTCCGCCGTCGAGGAGCTGGTTCCCGGACTGATGACCCTCGCCGAGGTGCAGCGTGTGCTGCAGGGGCTGCTGTCCGAGCAGGTGCCGATCAACGACCTCGCCCGCATCTACGAGGCACTGACCCTGAAGGCGAAGTCCTCGTCCGATCCGGAGGGGCTGGTCGAGGCGGCCCGGCTGGCACTCGGGCCCGCCGTGACCCAGCAGTATCTCGACGGCACGCTGCTGCGGGTCATCATGATCGATCCGCTGCTCGAGCAGTCCATGCTCGAGGGGCTGCGCCCGTCCGACCAGGGCACGCAGATCCTCCTCGATCCCGCACGGACCGAAGCCGTCCTCGCCTCGATCCGCTCCACGGTGGCCGATATCGAGGCCACCGGCCGTTCCGCGGTGCTGGTATGCGCGCCGGCGCTGCGCCCCGCGCTCAAGCGGCTCGTGGGTCCCCAGGCGGCGGGGCTGCCCGTGCTCTCGTACCAGGAAGTGACGAGTGCGAACGTCGCCATCGAGACCATAGGAGTGGTGCGTGGCTCCGCAGTTATTTCATCTTGAGGGTCCCTCCCTCGAGGAGCTGAAGACCCAGGCCGCGGCCCTGTACGGTCCGCGGGCACTCATCGTGTCCGCGGAACTCGTCACGGTCGGCGGTATCCGCGGCGTACTCGCCCGCAGGCACTACGAGATCGTGGTCGAGGTGCCCGAGCCTGCCACCGGACACGCCGACGGCTACCGGTCCACGCCCGGTTCACCCCCTGGTTCCACCCCCGGTACCCGGCGGGGACGCCGCAGCGCCGCAGCGCCGGCGGGTATCGACGCCCTGCTCCAGCAGGCCGAGCTGGACGAGGTGCGGATAGCGGGCGGGTCCGCTCCCGCCGGGTCGCCGGCGGCAGGATCCCGGGGTGCCGCAGCCGGTGCCGGTGCCGGTGCCGCAGCCGGTGCCGCAGCCGGTGCTGCAGCCGGTTCCGGCAGGCCGGGATCCGGTGTGTCCGGCGCCGGTGCGGGGGAGCCCGCCGCCGTCTCGACGGACTCGGGCCTCTTCGCGGCGCTGATGGACAACCTCACCTTCGCGACCTCTCCCTCGACATCCGGTCCAGGTGCCGACCCGTCGGCCGCGCGGCGCCGGCCCGGCGACGACGCGCCGCAGGCACTCCCGGACGTCGGACCGACCCGGACCGGACCTCCCGCCGGACCGGTCACCACCGACCCTGTCGAGCGCGGATCCTCCGGCGGATCGACGCCGTGGGGCGCGCGCCCGGACGACCGGCCCTCCACCGCGGCGGGTAGTAGTGAGGCATCCGATGATGCACCCGCCGTCGTACCGCACCTCGCTGCGCACCCGGGCGACCCGGCACAGCTGCCCGACCTCGCGGGCCACGTCGTCGACACCTCCGCTGCACCCGACCCCGCGCCCGCGGTCCTCTCGGCACCCGGCGACCTCGTGATCATCGTCGGAGCGCCCGCCGTGGTCTGGGAGGTCGCGGCGTCCATGGCGGCGGCGTTCGGTCGGGGGGCCCCGGCCGCGGTGGCCGTCGCCGGACCGGAGGGCTGGCTGACCCGGGACGCACGCAGGATCGACGACCGCCTCGACGCCAACGCGGCCCGTGCCGCCGGAGTGGACGGCGGGCATCCGGTCTTCCTGGCGCTGTCCTCGGAGGATCCCGTGACCGACGCCCGGCTCCTGCTCGCCCTGCGCCCGGACCAGGTGTGGCTCGCGGTGGACGCCGGACGGAAGGAAGCGGACACTGCCGCCTGGGTCGGAGCCCTCCGCAGGAGCATGGAGCGCGCCGAGCTCGCACCGTCGGGGCTGGCGGTCGTGGGATCGGGGTCGACGGCGACGCCGGGCACGGTGGACGCGCTCGGTCTGCCCGTGGGCTGGCGTGACGGCGGGTCCCCGGAATCCCCGACGCGGCGCCGCGCTGCCTCCGTCGGTCGACGCCGGGCCGAGTCCGCCGGGATAGAGTGAAACGATGCTTGTTCTAACGCGAAAGGTCGGCGAGCAGATCCTGATCGGCGACGACATCGTCATCACGGTGCTCGATTCCCGCGGTGACGGCATCCGCATCGGCATCGATGCCCCGCGCGGCGTGAAGATCCAGCGCGAGGAGGTCCTGCGTGCCGTCACGGAGGCGAACCTCGCCGCTGCGGCTGCCGACGCCGAGGCCGCCGATGCGCTCAAGGCGCTGCTCCGGTCCGGTGCGGTGGTCGCGGCGGAGGATCCTGCCGACGGGCCCGCCGATGCCCGCCGCGGTCCGGCCGGCGGCGCCTAACAGACTCTCCCCGCACTGGCGAGCAATCCGGATCCCTGATTCTGCGTTGTCGCCCGAAATCCGCCGGATCTAGCCTGACACCACCTGTTCATACCAACACGGAGGTGCCTCATGGCTACTGGAGAAACCGGATTCGACGACGTCTCTTTCGACCTCATCTCGCTGCAGTACCACTCGCTCAAGGCAGGGCACGACTACGGGCAGTACGTGCGTGACGCCCGGAACGCCGGTCGCGACGACATCGCCGAGTTCTTCGAGCAGGTCATGGCCCAGGACTCCGAGCGCGCCGCGAAGTGCCATGCGTTCCTCGGTGAGCTGACGAAGTCCGACGAGTCCGGTCCCGCGATGAGCTGACCGTCGTCCGCCGGCAGTGGCGGGTGCCTGTGGGTGCCCCCCACTGCCGTGTCTCGGGGGACGGACGCACGGAAAAGCCCCGGCGGCGTACCGTCCGGGGCTTACGTGGAGCCTCCTGCCAGAGTCGAACTGGCGACCTTCTCATTACGAGTGAGACGCTCTACCGACTGAGCTAAGGAGGCAATGCTTCCCGGTCCGGGCGATGCCCGGGGCCGATCCACAAGCCCCAACTTTATAGGAGGTTCCGGCCCGGGGTCAAAATGGGCGCGAGGTCCCGGAGCCGGCCCTCAGCAGCGGGTCCCGTCCTCCGGCACCGTCCCGTCGATGAAGTAGGAATCGACGGTGTCCCGGATGCAGTCGTTGGACCGGCCGTAGGCGGTGTGCCCCTCACCCTGCCAGGTCACGTGCACACCGGACTCGAGCTGGTCCGCCAGCGCCGTGGACCAGGCGTACGGCGTGGCCGGATCACCGGTGGTGCCGATGACCACGATCGGGTCGGCGCCTCCGGCCTGCAGGGGGGCCGGGCCCAGCACCGGCGGATACGCCCACGGCGCGCACAGCACACCGCCGTAGGCGAGGAACCGGCCGAACGTCGGCGACGCCGCCACGAGCTCCTGCTCGTCGGCCCGCATCTGCGCCGGATCGCTCGTCATCGGGTAGTCGAGACAGTTCACGGCGAGGAACGCCGCCGTCGAATTCGTGGCGTAGGTCCCGTCCGGCCGGCGCTCCGCCGAGAGATCGGCGAGGCGCAGCATGGCGTTCATGTCACCCGCCAGGGCCGAGGCCACGGCCTGCGTCAGGGTGGGCCAGTTCCCGTTGTCGTAGAGCGGCAGGATGAACCCCTGGACGAACGTGCTGATCGGGACCAGCCGTCCGTCCTCGGCCCGCGACGGCTCGCGTTCGACCGCGGCGAAGAGGTCCCGGATCCGGGCAACGCCGTCGTCGACCGTGCCCGGATAGGGGCAGTCGGCGCCCTGCTGGCAATCGGCGACATAGGCGCGGAGGGCGTTCTCGAACCCGCTCGCCTGGCCGAGCGTGATGTTCTCGTTGCTCAGGGACGGGTCGATCGCCCCGTCGAGGACGAGCCGGCCCGCCCGCTCTGGGAAGAGATCGGCGTAGGTCGCCCCCAGCTGCGTCCCGTAGGAGAACCCGAGGTAGTTCAGCTTCTCGTCGCTGACCACGGCGCGCAGGATGTCCATGTCGCGGGCCGCCGACTCCGTGTCCACGAAGCCGAGCAGTTCCCCGGTGCGCTGGGCGCACAGGCCGGCGTACTCCTCCGCGTCGGCCGTCATGAGCGCCAGCAGCTCCTCCTCGGAGGCGTCCACGGGGTAGCTCTCCTGCCGCGCCTCGTCGAGCTCCGCGTCGGTGTAGCACTTCACAGCACTGGACCGGTTCACTCCGCGGGGGTCGAAGCCGAGGACGTCGAAGTCCTCGCGCAGTCGCTCACTCGTGACGTAGTCGAGCGAGTCCCTGACGATGTTGAAGCCGGAGCCGCCGGGTCCGCCGGGATTGACCAGGACGGTCCCCTGAGCCTCGCCCGTCGCATCCGAGCGGATGGCGGCGATCTCGATGCTGCTGCGGCCGGGGTCGCTGTAGTCCAGCGGGACCTCGATGGTGGCGCACGAGAAGGATCCCTCGCAGCCCTTCCACTGCACTTCCTGCGTGTAGAAATTGCGGAGGTCCTCGTCCACCTCGCCGATCGCGGCGGGATCGGCCGTCTCCACGCCGGTCGCGGGCGCTTCCTTCCCCGAGGGGGAGAACAGCGTGCAGCCGGAGAGCCCGAGCACGACGGCGGCGGACGCCGCGAGGAAGGCCATGCTCCGACGGCGCGGTGTGCGGTCGGGGGAGTCGAGCGGTCCGAGGGTCATCGGTCGAGGTCCTTCCGGGACAGGAGGCTCACGGTCATGGCTTCGATCGCGAGGAGCGGGGACACATTGGTGCTGACGAGGCGTGTGCGGACCTCGTTGATGGCTTCGAGCCGCAGGAGGGTGTCCTCGGAGCTCTCCCTGCGGGCGAACTCCTCGAGCTCGGGTCGCAGGGGCTCGTTGACGAGCGACTGCCCGCTGGAGAGCTGCAGCATGAGCACGTCCCGGTAGAAGGAGATGAGATCCGTCAGGGCGCGGTCGAAGTAGTCGTTCTTGGAACGCTTGGCGCGCCGGGTCTGGTCCTCCTCGAGGCGCTTGATCTGTGCCCGCATGGACGGCGGCAGGGTGCCGGTCTCCGGTGCCCCGAGGGTGGCGAGCAGTGCGGCCCGCTCCTCGGCGTCGCGCTGCTCGAAGGAGCTCTGCGCCTCCGCCTCGGCGAGTTTCACGAGATCCGCCGCGGCACGCATGGCTCCGGCGACGGAGCGCAGCGTCAGCGGCAGCCGGACGATCTGGTTGCGTCGTTCCCGCGCGCCGTCGTCGGTCGCGAGCCTCTTCGCCACCCCGACGTGGCTCTGCGCGGCCCGGGCGGCCGCTTCCGCCGTGGCGGGGTCGATGCCGTCGCGTGCCACGAGCAGGTCCGCGACGTCCTGCACCGGCGGCAGACGGAGTCCCACGGACCGGCAGCGCGACCGGATGGTGACGAGGACGTCGCCGGGACTGGGGGCGCAGAGCAGCCAGATGGTCCGCGGGGGTGGCTCCTCGATGGCCTTGAGCAGCACGTTGGTGCTGCGCTCCTGCATGCGGTCGGCGTCCTCGACGATGATGATCCGCCAGCGGCCGGTGGACGGCTTGTCCTGGGCCTTGCGGACGAGTTCGCGCGCCTCGTCGATGCTGATCGTCACCTTCTCGGTGGTGACGTTCGTGAGGTCGGCGTGCGTTCCCGAGAGGACCGTACGGCACGCCTTGCAGGTGCCGCAGCCGCGGTCGCCCAGCGACTCGCGGTCGCAGAGCAGCGCGGCCGCGAAGGCCCGGGCGGCGTTCGACCGGCCGGAGCCGGGCGGTCCCGTGAACAGCCAGGCGTGAGTCGGTGCGCCGGACTCGGCGGCCCGACGCAGCTGCTCGACCACCTGTTCCTGTCCGCGCAGCTCGGCCCACACGCCGGTCGCCGGGAGGCTGTGCCCGATGGTGCTCATGCCGCTACCCGGGGAAGCGCTCCGAGGATCGCCCGGTGGAGTTCCTCGGGCGTGTCGGACGCGGCCAGCACGAGATAGCGTCCGGGCTCCTGCCGGGCGAGGTCCAGGAACGCGGACCGGATGCCGGCGTGGAAACCGTCGGGCTCGGACTCGAGCCGGTCCTCCGCGGCGGCGCCGGCAGTACGGCGGCTGCGGCCCTCGGCCGGGTCGACGTCGAGCAGTACCGTCAGGTCGGGGCGGAGTCCGTCCGTGGCCCAGAGGTTCACGTCGAGCACGGCCTGTGCCCCGAGGCCGCGTCCCGCCCCCTGGTAGGCGACGGAGGAGTCGATGTAGCGGTCACACACGACGACGTCGCCGCGCTCCAGGGCCGGCACGATCACCTGCTGCACGTGCGCGGCACGGGACGCCGCGAACAGGAGGGCCTCCGTCCGCGCGTCGATCTCGCCGTGCCCGTGCTCGAGGACGAGGGACCGCAGTTTCTCGCCGATGACGGTGCCGCCCGGTTCGCGGGTGCGCACGACCGTGCGGCCGCTGTCCGCGAGCGCCCGGCAGAGCATCGCCGCCTGGGTGGACTTGCCGGCGCCGTCACCGCCCTCGAGCACGAGGAAGAGCCCGGGAAGCCCGTGCGGGAGGGGAAAGGTCACGCGCCAAGCCTACCGAGTGCGGAGGACGTTTACCCGCGGTAACACTCGCCCGGCACGTGCCGGTCCCACGGACCCGGCGCTAGGCTCGTGGAATGGCACTCGAGCTCACGGACCTGGCCCCGGACACCCTCACCGTCGCGGCAGGACGTCCTCCCCGCGAGCACGACTCGCCCGTCAACGCACCGATCGTCCTCTCGACGACGTACCACGAGACGCGCGCACCGGAGGCGGGCGACCGCATCTACGCGCGCGGCTCCAACCCCACCTGGGACCCCTTCGAGGAGGCGCTGGGCGCACTCGAGGGGGCGGACCTCCCCGCCCTCGTCTTCGGCTCGGGTCTCGGGGCGGCCGCCGCCGCGCTGTCCCTCGTGCCCACCGGGGGAGCCGTCGTCATGCCCCGCCACGCCTACGCCGGCTCGATCAGCCTCGCCGCGGACCTCGCCGCGCAGGGCCGCTTCGAGCTGCACGCCGTCGACATCGCCGACACCGCGGCGGTCCGCGCACTCCTCGACGCGCTCGCCGGGCGGTTCGACGCCGGCCAGGTCATGCTCTGGCTCGAGAGCCCCACGAACCCGATGCTCGAGGTCGCGGAGCTGTCCGTCCTGACGGACGCCGCCCACACGACCGGCGCCGTCGTCGTCGCGGACAACACCTTCAACACGCCCATCGTCCACCGGCCGCTCGAAGCCGGCGTCGACGTCGTCCTCCACTCCGTCACCAAGTGGCTGGCCGGCCACTCCGACGTCGTCCTCGGTGCACTCGTCACCTCGGAGGCGGATCTGCGCGCGCGGCTCCTGGCGCACCGCACCCTGCACGGCGCCATCGCCGGGCCGTTCGAGGTTTGGCTCGCCCTGCGCGGACTGCGCACGCTCGCACTGCGGATGGAGCGGAGCCAGTCCACGGCCGCGTCGCTCGCGCACCGGCTCGCCGACCATCCCGCCGTGCGCCGTGTGCGCTACCCGGGGCTGCCGACGGACCCGGGCCACGAGCGCGCTGCCGCCCAGTTCAACGGCTTCGGCGGCATCGTCAGCATCGAGCTCGAGGACGTCGCCACGGCCGACGCCCTGGTCTCGGCGGTGCAACTCTGGCTGCCCGCGACCTCGCTCGGCGGCGTGGAGTCGCTGGTCGAACGGCGACGGCGCCAGCCCGCCGAACCGGTCACCGTCCCGGAATCGCTCGTGCGCCTGTCGGTCGGTATCGAGAACCCCGACGACCTGTGGGCGGACCTCGAGCAGGCGCTCCGCCGTGCAGCGGGCGGGCGGGACGGCGGTCTCTGATCCTGCAGGGCGCCGCGGGCACGCCGGGCGGCGTCCCGGTGCGCCTCGGAGTGCAGGCCAGCTAAGCTGACTGCGTGGCTCTCGTATACGGCATCCAGTACTACCTGTACCTCGCGCTCGGCCTCGTGGCGCTGGGGATCGAGGTGTGGGCCTTCTCCGACTGCATCCGGCGTCCCGGGACGTCCTTCGAGGCGGCGTTCAAGCGGACCAAGGGTTTCTGGCTCGCCCTCACCGGTGGTGCCGTGGTCGTCGGACTGCTGTCGGCCCTCGGCGGCCGCGGCGGCTTCAACCTCTTCCAGCTGGTCGCCATCGTCGCCGCCTGCGTCTACCTCGCGGATGTGAAGCCCGCCGTGAGCCAGACCTCCGGCCGCGGCGGGAACCAGGGACCGTACGGGCCCTGGTAGGCCTCCGCTAGCCGGGCGCGACCGCGCTCCAGGCCACGGTCACCTCACCCAGCCGCCAGCGTGACGCGTCGCCCAGCAGCGGCCACCCGTCGCCCTTCATCGCACGGCACGTCTCGACCCACCGCTGCCGGTTCCCGAACGATGCGAGCGCTGCGGCATCGAGCCAGGCCCTGTCCAGGGCGCGCAGGTAGCCGTGGACGCGTTCGCCCTCGACGTTCCGGTGGATCAGCGCCTTCGGGAGACGTTCCGCCACATCGGACGGGAGCGTGAAGGCACCGAACCGGAGCGAGATGCTCAGCGACACCGGTCCCTCCGGATCGAGAGCCGCCCACGTCGACCGGCGCCCGATCTCGTCGCACGTCCCGTCGACGAACAGCCCGCCCGGCGCCAGTCGGGAGCGCACCTCGTCCCAGTAGGCCGCGTACTCCTCCTCGCCGTACTGCCGCAGCACGTTGAAGGCACGCACGAGAACGGGCCGCCGCCCGTCGAGCGGCAGTTCGAACCCGCCCTGCCGGAAGGCCAGGCCCGGGCGGGCGAGGGGTGCCGCCGCCGCCACGCGTGCCGGATCGATCTCGATCCCGACCACCTCGACGTCGTCGCGTACGGCCCGCAGGCGCATGAACAGTTCGACGGCGGTGACCGGAGCCGCTCCGTACCCGAGGTCGACGACGAGCGGATCGACCGCACGGCGGAGGCGGTACGCCTCGGGGCCGGCGAGCCAGCGGTCCACGCGGCGCAGGCGGTTGGGGTTCGTGGTGCCGCGCGTGATGGTCCCGAGGGGCTTCGGGGAACGGGGACGCGGGGGCACCCATCAAGGGTAGGACACCCGCTTAACACTGGGCGGAACAGGCCGCCTCCGGCATGACCCGTGCAGCGCGATACGGCAGACTAGGACGCATGACCTACACACTGATCCTGCTGCGCCACGGGCAGAGCGAATGGAACGAGAAGAACCTCTTCACCGGCTGGGTGGACGTGGCCCTGACGGAGAAGGGCCGCGAGGAGGCCACCCGCGGCGGCCACCTGCTGACGGAGGCCGGCATCCTCCCCGACATCGTCTACACGTCCCGGCAGAAGCGCGCGATCATCACCGCGAATCTCGCGCTCGAGGCCGCCGACCGCAGCTGGATCGACGTCAAGCGCAACTGGCGCCTCAACGAGCGCCACTACGGCGCGCTGCAGGGCAAGGACAAGGCCCAGACCCTCGCGGAGTACGGCGAGCAGCAGTTCATGGAGTGGCGCCGGTCCTACGACACCCCGCCGCCGCCCCTCGACGACGCCAGCGAGTACTCGCAGGCGAACGACCCGCGCTACGCGGACCTCGGCGACGACGTCCCCCGCACGGAGTGCCTCAAGGACGTCCTCGAGCGCTTCCTGCCGTACTGGGAGTCCGACATCACGGTGGACATCCGGGCCGGCAGGACGGTCCTGATCGCCGCCCACGGCAACTCGCTGCGCGCCCTCGTGAAGCACCTCGACGGCATCAGCGACAAGGACATCGCCGCGCTGAACATCCCCACCGGGATCCCCCTCGTGTACGAGCTCGACGAGGACCTCAAGCCCGTGAAGGCCGGTGGCACCTACCTCGACGCCGATGCCGCAGCCGCGGCCATCGAGGCCGTAGCGAACCAGGGCAAGCACTAGTCCCGACGCCCGGACAGGAACGACGGCGGTCCCCGCGGGGGCCGCCGTCGTTCTCGTCCTGTCCGGGCCTCCCGGCCCGGTGGATCAGCTCAGCGGTGCGCTGGGCTGCCACTCGCCCGTGACGAGGTAGGCGACCTTGCGGGCCACCGAGACGCCGTGGTCCGCGAAGCGCTCGTAGTAGCGGCTCGCGAGCGTGACGTCGACGGTCGTGGGCGCGCTCTCGTTCCAGTCCTCCGCGGCGACGGCCTTGAAGACGCTGGCGTGCAGCTCGTTCACGCGGGCGTTGGCGGCATTGATCTCGTTGCTCAGCTCGAGGTTGCGGGTCTCCAGGAGTTCGGTGACCTTGGCAGCGATCTGCACGTCCAGCTCGGCGAGCTCGTCGAACGTGGGCCGGATCCCCTCGGGGATGACGTTCGCGGGGAAGCGCAGCCGGGCGAGCTGCGCCACGTGGCGGGCGAGGTCGCCCATGCGCTCGAGCGATGCGCTCATCCGCAGGGCACCGACGATCATGCGGAGGTCGGACGCCACCGGCCCCTGGAGTGCGAGGACGTCGATCGCACGCTCGTCGAGGGAGTTCTGGAGGAAGTCGATCCGCGCGTCCGCGGCGATGACCTCCTGCGCGAGCTCGGTATCGGCACCCTGGAAAGCGCTGTTGGCCTTCTGGATGGCCTCGGACACCAGCTGCGAGATCTCGATCAGCTCCTCGCCGATCTGGTGTAGCTCGGCCTGAAAAACCTTGCGCACGTGGGCTTCCTTCCCTGGAAGTTCGAATCGACCGTTGTCACAGTTCCGCCGACGACACTTCCAGCCAGCGGTGAACTGTTTCCCCGCTTCCGATGAACGTTAGTTGAACCCCTTATCTATTGCCACCGGATCGGCCGGGACCGCCGGGGACAGCGCATAAGCTATGTCCGTGGACCCCCTTCTCCTGACGCTCGTGGCCGGGCTGGTCGGCCTCGCCCTCGGCGTGAGCGGCATGGCGGCGTTCCGTGCGAGCGAGGCACAGCGGCTCCGGCTCCTCTACGAGGACGAACCCACGCTGCCCGACGGCGCCGCGGAGGTCCTCTCGATCATCGGACGCGCGTACGTCATCGTGGACGCGATCGACGGCGTGGTCCGCGCGAGCCCGGCCGCGTACGCGTTCGGCCTGGTCCGGGGACACACCATGGTCCACTCGGAGCTGCTGGACCTCACGGCGCGCGTGCGGCGCGACGGCGTGATCGAGCAGCAGCAGCTCGAGCTGCCCCGCGGGCCGCTGGGGCAGGGCACCATCGTGGTCCAGGTCCGCGTCGCCGCCCTCGGCGCCGAGTACATCCTGATCCTCGCGGACGACCGCACGGAGATCACGCGCAGCGAGGAGATCCGCAACGACTTCGTCGCGAACGTCTCGCACGAACTGAAGACGCCGGTGGGTGCCATCTCCCTCCTGGCCGAGGCCATCGACGAGGCCGCCGAGGACGAGATCGCCGTGCGGCGCTTCGCCCAGCGCATGCACAAGGAGTCCGGGCGCCTGTCCGCGCTGGTCCAGGACATCATCGAGCTCTCCCGGCTGCAGGGCGCCGACGTCGTGCGCCGCGGGAAGCCGGTGGACGTCAACTCGGTGATCGCGGAGGCCGTGGACCGCAACAAGCTGCCCGCCGAGAGCAAGCAGATCGACATCGTGGTCGGCGGCTCCGTGGCGACGCCGGTGTACGGCGACCGCGAACTGCTCATGACGGCCTTCCGCAACCTCATCGACAACGCCATCCGCTACTCGCCCGAGGGCACGAGGGTAGGCGTCGGGGTCCGGGCCAGGGACGGACTCGTCCAGGTGTCGGTCACGGACCAGGGCTCGGGCATCACGCCGGAGGAGCAGGAGCGCATCTTCGAACGGTTCTACCGGATCGACGCCGCACGGTCACGGCAGACGGGCGGCACGGGCCTGGGCCTCAGCATCGTCAAGCACGTCGTGTCCAACCACGGCGGTGAGGTGACCGTCTGGTCGCAGGCCGGCCAGGGCAGTACCTTCACGGTCCGCCTGCCGGAGATGGAGGGGACCCCCGACGACGCGGTCGGCGACGCGGTCCCGGGTGGAGCCGCCGCGGCGGCTGCGGACCGGGCCGCGCAGGGGCCGGACAGGACGTCAGGGAAGAAGGACAGCGCCGCTGTCCATGAGCAGGGAGTCAAGGCTTGAGCCGCATTCTGATCGTCGAGGACGAGGAGTCGTTCAGCGACCCGCTGTCCTACCTCCTCGGCAAGGAAGGCTTCGAGGTGTCCGTCGTGGACAACGGCCTCGACGCCGTGACCGAGTTCGACCGCACCGGTGCGGACCTCGTGCTGCTGGACCTCCAGCTGCCGGGGCTCTCCGGGACGGAGGTGTGCCGCCAGCTGCGCCAGCGCTCGAGCGTCCCGGTCATCATGCTCACGGCGAAGGACGCCGAGATCGACAAGGTGGTGGGCCTGGAGCTCGGCGCCGACGACTACGTGACCAAGCCGTACTCGTCGAGGGAACTGGTGGCGCGCGTCCGGGCGGTCCTGCGGCGCCAGGGCGAGCCCGAGGAGCTGATCCCGAACACCATCCAGGCCGGACCGGTCCGCATGGACATCGAGCGCCACGTGGTCAGCGTCGACGGCGAACAGGTGGCGCTTCCCCTGAAGGAGTTCGAGCTGCTCGAGATGCTGCTGCGGAACTCCGGCAGGGTCCTGACGCGCGGCCAGCTCATCGATCGCGTCTGGGGCTCCGACTACGTGGGGGACACCAAGACCCTCGACGTCCACGTCAAGCGGCTGCGCGGGAAGGTCGAACCCGACCCCTCGAACCCCCGCTACCTCATCACCGTGCGAGGGCTCGGCTACAAGTACGAGCCCTGAGCCGCGCGGGGCTCCCGTGGTCCGGCGGGGAGCCAGGACCGGGACGCCCCGGTGCTGCGGCACGGACACTCATGCCCGCCTCCGATCGATCGGAGGCGGGCATGCGTGTCTGCGGGAGTGGGCGGAGGGCCTACTCGCCCTCTTCGGCTTCCTCGGTGGCGGCGGGCTCGCTCGGCCTCGGCGTGTAGCCGCCGGGGACGAATTCACGGTACTCCTCCAGCGTCCCGTCGAGCACGGGAACCTCGAAGGTCGCCTCCTCGCCCTCGACATCGAAGTCGACGTCGACGAGGGACCCCGGGAGATCCTCGATGCCTTCGAGGGTGGCGTCGTCCGTGGTCTCGTCCTCGAACGTGAACTGGCCCTGGCCCTCGATCGTGACGCTGGTGGCGGCGCCGCCGGCCTGGATGGACAGGTCCACGGGATCATCGCTCGTGTTGAAGACGGTGCCCACGAGGCGGCCGGCGGTCTCGTCGTCGCGGCCGACGATCAGGATGTTGCGCAGCAGAACCGGGCCGAGATCCTTCACGATGCCGTCCGACGCGGCGTACGGATCGGCCGTCGACTGGTCCGCGGTGAAGCTGCAGCCGGAGACGCCCAGCATCAGCAGCACGGCGCCGGCAGCAACGGCCTGCTGCGCTCGGTTCTTCGGTGCACAATTCACAGCACAAACTCCTGGGGGTTCAACAGGTGGGACAGGGACGTAATCCGGTGCGGACCTATCCAACAGACTATCGGCAACGGGCTCGAACCGTGGTGTCCGTTTCGTCGCACCCGCGCGTGGAGGATCACCAAAAGCACGTCCCGTCAAGAGGCGAATCATAGCCAAATGGGCTTGTTCCGGCGGCCTGACCTGCGAAAACGCGGGGTCGGGCGTGTCGTTGCCGTGATAAACTTACTGGCGGGAAAGGGGAAAGTCCACATGGTTTTTGAGGTCGGCGAAACAGTTGTTTACCCTCACCACGGCGCAGCGAAGATCGAAGAGATCAAGATGCGCGTCATCAAGGGCGAAGAGAAGATGTATCTCAAGCTCAAGGTGGCACAGGGTGATCTGACGATAGAAGTACCAGCAGAGAACGTTGACCTCGTAGGGGTTCGCGACGTGGTGGGCAAGGAAGGGCTCGAGCATGTGTTCGACGTCCTGCGGGCCGAATTCACGGAAGAGCCCACCAACTGGTCGCGCCGCTACAAGGCGAACCTCGAGAAGCTCGCGTCGGGCGACGTGATCAAGGTGGCAGAGGTCGTCCGCGACCTCTGGCGCCGCGACCACGACCGTGGGCTCTCGGCCGGGGAGAAGAGGATGCTCGCGAAAGCGCGCCAGATCCTGATCTCCGAACTCGCACTCGCGGAGAAGACCGACGAAGAGAAGGCGGCAAGCGTTCTCGACGAGGTCCTCGCCTCCTAGGAGTCGGACCGCACGGGAAGAGGGACCTTCGGGTCCCTCTTTTTTGTTGCTCTGTCATAGGGTGACGGAGTGTCCGAGAACAACGTGCCTCCTGCCGCCGATGCCCCGACGGGCGTCATCGTGGTGGCCGCCGGTTCGGGTCAGCGCCTCGGGCAGGGCATCCCGAAGGCCCGCGTCCTCTGCGGTGGCCGCACCCTCCTGCAGCACTCCCTGGAAGCGGTCGTGGCGTCGGGGGTCGCAGCGGTCGTCGTGGCGGTCCTGCCCGCCGGCGACACCGTGCTGTCCGACGTCGTCGCGCGCGCACAGCAGGCCTCCGGGGACTCCGGGCCGCGCATCTCGGCCGTGACCGGCGGCGCCACGCGGTCCGCGTCCGTGCGCGCAGGGCTCGAGGCCCTGCCGCCGTCGGTCGGCGTCGTCCTGGTCCATGACGCGGCCCGTGCCCTGACCCCGCCCGCGGTCTTCCAGCGGGTCGCCGCAGCTGTCCGATTCGGCGCACCGGCGGTGATCCCGGTGCTGCCCGTCGTGGACACGGTGAAGACTGTGGAGGGCGACGTCGTCACCGCGACTCCGGATCGCGCCACCCTGCGCGCCGTGCAGACCCCGCAGGGCTTCGCCGCCGACCGCCTGCGCGCTGCGCATGCCGGTCCCTCTGCGGGTGACCCCGGGGTCACCGACGACGCCATGCTGATGGAGGCGGGGGGCACCACGGTGCGCGTCGTCGACGGCGACGCCCTCGCCTTCAAGGTCACCACGCCCCTCGACCTCGTGGTCGCGGAGGCGGCGCTCGCGCAGCACACCGCGGCGCGGCCGGTGGCCGACCCCTGACGCACTCCCAGCCCCGCCCCACCGACCCAGCACAGGAGCGCACATGTATCTGAGTGAGCACGACCGTCTTCCCCGGACCGGGATCGGCGTCGACGTCCACGCCTTCGCCTCCGACGACGCCCCGCTCTGGCTCGCCGGCCTGCTCTGGGAGGGGGAACGGGGGCTGTCGGGTCATTCCGACGGCGACGCCGTCGCCCACGCGGCAGCCGACGCGCTGTTCTCCGCGGCGGGCGTGGGGGACCTCGGCACCCACTTCGGCACGGATCGCCCGGAGTACGCAGGCGCCTCCGGACATGCCCTCCTGTCCGCCGCCGCGGGAATCGTGAGGGAGGCGGGCTTCGACATCGGCAACATCGCGGTGCAGCTCATCGGCAACCGGCCCAAGTTCTCCCCCCGACGCGCAGAGGCGGAGGCGGCGCTGTCGGATGCCGCGCAGGCACCGGTCAGCATCTCGGCCACCACCACCGACGGCCTGGGCCTGACCGGCAGGGGAGAGGGCATCGCTGCCATCGCGACCGCCGTCGTCGTACGTTCCGCACACCGCCCGACGCCGGCGGGACCGGCAGCCTGACCGCCCCCGCCGGGTAATCTGGACCGGTGAGCCTGCGATTCTATGACACCGCCCGCGCCGAGGTGCGCCCCTTCGAGCCCCTCGAACCGGGCCGGGCGAGTCTCTACTACTGCGGGGCCACCGTCCAGGGCCTGCCCCACGTGGGCCACGTGCGGTCAGCGATCGCCTTCGACCAGCTCACGCGCTGGCTGGAGGCGCGCGGACTGCGGGTCATCGTCGTGCGGAACGTGACGGACATCGACGACAAGATCCTCGCCAAGTCCGAGGACTCGTTCCGCGAGGGGGCCGCGGAGCAGGACCCCTCGGTGGTGCCCGAGGAGCCGTGGTGGGCGCTCGCGTACCGGTTCGAGCAGGAATTCCACCGCGCCTACGCGGCCCTCGGCGTCCGACCGCCCACGTACGAGCCGCGCGCCACCGGACACATCCCGGAGATGCACGCACTCATCCAGCTCCTGATCGAGCGCGGTCATGCCTATCCGGCGCCGGACGGGTCGGGCGACGTCTACTTCGACGTCCGCTCCTGGCCCGCCTATGGCAGTCTGACGCGCCAGGACATCGACGACATGCAGGCCGCGCCCGACGCCGATCCGCGCGGCAAGAAGGATCCGCGCGACTTCGCGCTCTGGAAGGGTTCCAAGGACACCGATCCCGCGACCGCGTCGTGGACCAGTCCCTGGGGTACCGGCCGGCCGGGGTGGCACCTCGAATGCTCGAGCATGGTCACGAAGTACCTCGGGACGGAGTTCGACATCCACGGCGGCGGCCTGGACCTGCGCTTCCCCCACCACGAGAACGAGATGGCCCAGTCGCAGGCGGCCGGGCACGCCTTCGCCCGCTTCTGGATGCACAACGGGATGGTGACGTACGGCGGCGAGAAGATGTCGAAGTCGATCGGCAACACCGTCAGCCCCCGGGAGATGATCGAGGCGGCAGGCTCCCGCGTGGTCCGCTACTACCTCGGGCAGGCCCACTACCGCTCGGTCCTCGACTACCGCGCGACCTCGCTGCAGGAGGCGGCGTCCGCGGTGGCGCGGATCGACGGCTTCATCGCCAAGGCGTCCGCCCGCGTCGGCGCACCGGCGCGCGGACCCGTCAGCGCGGGAAGCCTGCCGCCGGAGTTCGCCGCCGCGATGGACGACGACCTCAACGTGCCGCAGGCCCTCGCGGTGCTCCACACCACCGTGCGCAGTGGCAACACCGCCCTGGCCGCCGGGGACGACGCCGCCACCCGGACCGGCCTCGCCGCCGTCGTCGCCATGACCGCGGTCCTCGGGCTCGACGACGCCGCGGACCCCGCCGCGCCGACCGTGGCGGGGGCGGGGGCGTCGAGGGCCCTCGACGCCTTGGTCCAGGACCGCATCGCCGACCGTGCGGCTGCACGGAGTGCACGGGACTGGGCGCGGGCGGACGCCATCCGGGACGCACTGGCGGCCGCGGGGATCACCCTCGAGGACTCGGCGGACGGCGTCACCTGGTCCCTCTCGGGGGACTGACGGCGGGGCGTCCGACGCCGTCCCGTCCAGGGCGGATCACGTCCGGATCGCGGATGCCGGGGCACTGCACCGGCTCCGCGTAAACTGGAGGGGATTCTTCTTCTATATAAAGGTGTTCTCTCCATGGCCAGTCACGGACGTCCAGGCGCGGTTCGCAAAACGAAAAAGGGCCCCACCATCGGCACCGGCGGCCACGGACGCAAATCGCTCGAGGGCAAGGGACCCACTCCCAAGGCGGAGGACCGCCCGTACCACAAGGCGTACAAGAACAAGGAGCTCTCGGAGCGTTCCGCGGCCAAGCGCGCCGGCGGGAAGAATGCCGGCACGGGCCGCACCAAGGGCAAGGCCGCCGAGGAGGTCGTGACCGGCCGCAACTCGGTGGTGGAGGCCCTCCGCGCGGGCATCCCTGCGAAGGCGCTGCACGTCGCGATCCGCATCGAGATGGACGACCGCGTGCGGGAGTCGCTGAAGATGGCGGCCGAGCGCGGCATCCCGGTCATGGAGACGGGCAAGCCCGAACTCGACCGCATGACGGACGGCGCGGTGCACCAGGGCCTCATGCTGCAGGTCCCGCCCTACGAGTACGCCGACGCGCTGGACCTCGTGGACGAGACGATCGAGCGGTACAGGCGCGGCCACATCGGGAACGCCCCGCTGTTCGTGGCCCTCGACGGCATCACCGATCCCCGCAACCTCGGGGCCATCATCCGCTCGGCATCCGCCTTCAGCAGCCATGGCGTCATCGTGCCGGAGCGGCGTTCCGTCGGTGTGACGGCGTCGGCCTGGAAGACCAGCGCCGGTGCCGCCGTCCGGGTCCCCGTCGCGCGCGTCGGCAACCTGAACTCGGCCCTGAAGTCCTTCAAGGACAAGGGCATCTTCGTCCTCGGGCTCGACGGCGACGGCGACGTCTCGCTGCCCGAGCTGTCCCTGGGCCGCGACCCCATCTGCATCGTCGTCGGCTCCGAGGGCAAGGGCCTGTCCCGGCTCGTCCGCGAGAACTGCGACCAGATCGTCTCCATCCCGATCGACTCCGCCATGGAGTCGCTCAACGCGTCGATGGCGGTGGGGATCACGCTGTACGAGGTGTCCCGCCAGCGTTCGGCCTGACCCGGGCATGGTCAACCCCGCACCGCTGACGCGCGCCTCCCGCGAGTTCCCGCTCGGGCTCCACTCCGTCAAGGGGGCATGGAGCCAGGACGGGCACGCGAATGCCGCAGTGTGGGCGCCCGGCATAGCCTCCATGGACGTGCACTGGTGCCGCGCCGACGGCACCTGGACGTCCGAGACGCTCGTGGGGCTCGACGGCGGCGTCCACCACGGTGTGGTGGGACCGGTGGCGCCGGGGTCGCTCTACGCCTTCTGGCCCACCGGCGAGGACCTTCCCGGAGCTCCCGGGACGGCCCAGCTGCTGCTCGATCCCTACGCGCGCGCGGTCGAACCGATCGGACCCGCCGCCGGGGCCGATGAGCCGCCGTCGCGCTCCTACTACTCGGTCTTCCTCGAGCACACGTTCGACTGGGGGACGAGTGAGCACCCGCGCACGCCCTGGCGCGACAGCGTCATCTACGAAGCGCATGTGAAGGGTCTCACGAAGGCCCATCCCGGGATCCCCGAGGAGCTGCGGGGCACCTACGCCGGACTGGCGCACCCGGTGATGACCGGATACCTCCGCGATCTCGGGGTGACCGCGGTCGAGCTGCTGCCGATCCACTTCTCCATCGACGAGCCGCACCTCGAGCCGCTCGGCCTGGGCAACTACTGGGGCTACAACACGCTCGGATTCTTCTCGGCGCACTCCGCCTATGCCACAGCGGCCGCGCGGGAGGCGGGACCGGACGCGGTGCTCGACGAATTCAAGGGCATGGTCCGCGCCCTGCACGAGGCCGGGCTCGAGGTCCTCCTCGACGTCGTCTACAACCACACGGCCGAGGGTGAGCAGCACCGCCCGGCCCTGTGCTGGCGCGGGCTCGGGGATCGCGACTACTACCGGCACGACGACGCCGGGCGGTACGTCGACACGACCGGGTGCGGCAACAGCCTGGACTTCTCGCAGCCCCGGGTCGTGGAGTTCGCGCTCGACTCGCTGCGTTACTGGGTCGAGGAATGCCATGTGGACGGCTTCCGCTTCGACCTCGCCGTCACCCTCGCCCGCGACGAGAACAACACGTTCACGCCGCGCCACCCCTTCCTGGTCGCGGCCGGCGCCTCGAAGGCCCTGCGCGGTACGAAGCTCATCACCGAGCCGTGGGACCTCGGGCCGGACGGCTGGCAGACCGGGAGGTTCCCGGTGGGCTGGGCGGACTGGAACGACGGCTTCCGGGACACCGTCCGCGACTTCTGGTTGCGGGACGTCGCGTCCATCGCGGCCGGTGGCACCGGGTCCTCGCCGGCACGCCTGGCCGGCCGGCTGGCCGGGTCGGCCGATACGTTCGCCGGATCCGGCCGGAGCCCGCTGGCGTCGGTCAACATGGTCACGGCCCACGACGGCTTCACGCTGGCCGACCTCACGGCGTACGAGCGCAAGCACAACGAGGCCAACGGCGAAGGCAACCGCGACGGGTCCAACGACAACCGCAGCTACAACCACGGGGCCGAGGGCCGCACGGAGGACGAGGGCATCCTCGCAGCCCGTGAGAAGAGCGCCCGCAATGTGATGGCCTCGCTGCTGATCTCGCTCGGCGTCCCGATGATCACCGCCGGGGACGAACGGGGCCGGACGCAGCGCGGCAACAACAACGCGTACTGCCAGGACAACGACCTCGCGTGGGTGCAGTGGTCGGACGACGCCGCGTCCCGGGACATGCTGGCCGCCACGCGCACGCTGCTGTCCATCCGACGCGACTTCCTGGCCGCGCAGCCCGCCACCTTCCCGTCACGGAGCGACCAGTCCACCCTCCTGTGGTTCAACGCCGCGGGCCTCCCGATGACGGCGCAGGAGTGGAACGACCCGGCCACCCGGACCGTCCAGCTCCTGCTGGGCTCCACGGGCGGGAGGATCAACGGCCTCGTGGTGGTCAACGGTTCGCTCCGCGAGACGCGCATCCATCTGCCGTCGGCCTGGATCCTGCAGGGGCAGGGCGTGGCCGGCGAACAGCCGCGCTCCTTCACGCAGACCTTCGACTCCGCGGCGAGGGGTGTGCCGACCGACGCCGGCCGGCTGCTCTCGGGCGAGGCCGACACCGTCGCCGCCGACTCGGTGCGGATCTACCGCTGCTGAGTCCGTCCGGCCCACGCCGGGAACGACGAAGCCCGGGACCGTCCGGTCCCGGGCTTCGTCGCGTCCGGAGGGGCGCGTCGTCGATCAGGCGTTGACGACGAGTCCGAGCTCGGCCTTCGTGGCGAGGGTCGCGTGCTTCGGGAGCACGCGCACGGTGTAGCCGAAGGAACCCGAGTGGTCGATCCGGATACTGCCCGTGAAGAGGTAGCGCCCGCTGCCGAGGTTCTCGGCGACGGTGAGGTCGTCGACGGCCACGTCGCTCAGCTCGTCGCTCTCGAGTGCGCGGCCGTAGGCCACCTCGACGGCCACGTCGTCCGGGTCGAGCCCGCCGAGTGCCACGTAGGCGTTCACGGTCAGGGAATCGCCGATCTGCGGGTCCTCGGACACGCCGGTCGAGTCCACGTGCTCCACCTGCACGGCGGGCCAGCTGCCCTGGACGCGTGAGCGCCAGGCCGCGGTCCGCTTGGCGAGGGCGAAGGAGTCCGACGCCGCCGCCTGGCCGGAGCGCCAGGCGGGACGGTAGAGCTTCTCCACGTAGTCCTGCAGCATGCGGTCGGCCGACACGGCGGGGCCGAGCGTCGCCATGGTGTGCTTGATCATCGCGATCCACTGGTGCGGCACGCCGTCGCGGGAGGGCTCCGACGGACCGGCGGCGCCGGCCCCCTCGGCGGGGACCAGCGAGTAGAAGCGCGGGCCCACCTGCGTCTCGAGGAGGTCGTACAGTGCTGCCGCCTCGATGTCGTCGCGCTCGTCCGCGGAGGCACCGTTGTTCGCGGTCGGGATCGCCCAGCCGTTGTCGCCGTCGTACATCTCGTCCCACCAGCCGTCCAGGACGGACAGGTTGAGCCCGCCGTTGATGGCCGCCTTCATGCCGGAGGTGCCACAGGCCTCGAGCGGGCGCAGCGGGTTGTTCAGCCACACGTCGCAGCCCGGGAAGAGCGTGAGCGCCATCGCGATGTCGTAGTTGGGCAGGAAGACGATGCGGTGGCGTACCTCGGGATCGTCCGTGAAGCGGACGAGGTCCTGGATCATGCGCTTGCCCTGCTCGTCGGCGGGGTGCGACTTGCCGGCGATCACCAGCTGGATCGGGTGCTTCGGATGCAGGAGCAGCGCCTTCAGGCGGGCGGGGTCGCGCAGCATGAGCGTGAGCCGCTTGTAGGTCGGCACGCGGCGGGCGAAGCCGATGGTGAGGACGTCCGGGTCCAGCACCGAGTCCGTCCAGGTCAGCTCGGCGTCCGCAGCGCCGCGCTTCTTCCAGGAAGCACGGAGCCGGCGGCGGACATCGTCCACGAGATTGGAGCGGAGGCTGCGGCGCAGGGCCCAGATGTCCGTGTCGGGCACGTCGTAGACCTTGCTCCACTGCGCGTCGAGCACCGACTCGGCGCCGAAGTGGGACAGCGCGAAGTCCGCGATCTGCGGGTCGACCCAGCTCGGGACGTGGACACCGTTGGTGACGGAGGTGATGGGCACCTCGCGTGCGTCGAATCCCGGCCAGAGACCCGAGAACATGCCCCGCGATACCTCGCCGTGCAGCTTCGCGACACCGTTGGCCCGCTGCGCCAGGCGCAGGCCCATGACCGCCATGTTGAACTTCGTCGGATCGCCGTCCGCGTAGTTCTCGGCGCCGAGGGCCAGGACGCGGTCCGTCGGGACGGCCGGCGCGAGGCCCGCGTGGAAGAAGTGCTCGATCTGGGCGCGGTCGAAGCGGTCGATGCCCGCAGGAACCGGGGTGTGGGTGGTGAACACGGTCGACGCGCGGCCGGCCGTCAGGGCTTCCTCCCAGCTCATCGGGGACTCGTTGGACGGGTCCATCAGCTCACGGATGCGTTCGATGCCGAGGAAGCCCGCGTGGCCCTCATTCGTGTGGAACACCTCGGGCGCCGGGATCCCGGTCAGCCGCTGGAAGATGCGCAGCGCCTTGACGCCGCCCATCCCGAGGAGCAGTTCCTGCTGCAGGCGCTGGTCCCCGCCGCCGCCGTAGAGGCGGTCGGTGACGTTGCGCGCTGCGTCGTCGTTCTCCGAGACGTTGGAGTCGAGCAGCAGGAGGGGGACGCGTCCGACGTCGGCACGCCAGATGTGCGCGGACAGCTGCCGGCCGTTGGGCAGGGGGAGCACGACCTTCGCGGCCGAGCCGTCCTCCTCACGGAGCAGGGTGAGAGGGAGGCCGTCGGGGTCGAGGACGGGATAGGTCTCCTGCTGCCAGGCGTCCCGGGAGAGCGACTGCTTGAAGTAGCCGGCCTGGTACAGCAGGCCGACGCCCACCAGGGGCACACCGAGGTCCGACGCGGACTTGAGGTGGTCGCCGGCCAGGATGCCGAGGCCGCCGGAGTACTGGGGGAGGACGGCGCTGATGCCGTACTCGGGGGAGAAGTAGGCGATGCTGCGGGGCACGTCGTCACCGAGGCCCTGGTACCAGCGCGGTTCCGTGAGGTAGCTCTCGAGGTCGGCGCCGAGCTCCTGGATACGCCGCACCAGCTTCTCGTCGCCTGCGAGCTGCTGGAGATGCTCGCGCGTGACCGACCCGAGGAAGGACACCGGATCGTGGCCGCTCTCCTCCCACGCCACCGGGTCGATCTCCTCGAACAGACGCGAGGTCGGCAGGTGCCACGACCACCGCAGATTACCCGCGAGTTTGCCGAGCGGCGCGATGCTCTCGGGGAGGACGGTTCGGACGGTAAATCTGCGGATTGCCTTCACCCCGGTTACGCTAGCGCACTTGCCCAGCGCTGGGGAGGGCTTCCCGCGCAAACGCTTGCGTTCTCCGAAGTACGCCCCGATGTTACGCAAAGCTCCCTTAGCATTTCGGCCCATTACTCGCTAACGTCGTACGGGTGACGACTCCTACCGAGCAGAATCGAAATGCCCCGTACCCCGAAGGACTGCGTTTCGGCCGCATCCCCATCACCGCCGTGACCCCTGTCATCGAGGATGGACGCTTCCCCGCCAAGGGGATCCCCGGCTCGGACATCGCCGTCGGTGCGACCGTGTTCAGGGAGGGCCACGACCAGCTCGGCGTATCGGCCGTGCTCTACGACCCCCGCGGCAAGGAGGTGCAGCGCGTCCGCATGACGCCGGTGGGGTCCGGACTCGACCGGTGGGCCGGCACCCTGACGCCGCGTGCCAAGGGCCTGCACACCTTCACCATCGAGGGATGGTCGGACCTCTTCGGGACGTGGGAGCACGACGCAACCATCAAGATCGCGGCAGGGGTCGACGTCGAGCTCATGCTCGCCGAAGGCGCCGCGCTGTTCACACGGGCAGCCGAGGAGCGCACCGCGCGGGACGCGACCCTCTTCCGCCGCGCCGCCTCGACCCTCGCCGACACCTCGCAGAGCGTCGAGGCACGTCTCGCCGCCGGTCTGTCGGCGCAGATCCACGAGGCGATCGCACGCCAGCCCATCCGCTCGCTCGTCACCGCCTCCCCGGCGTACCCCATCAACGTCGAGCGCGAACTGGCCGGGCGTGCCGCCTGGTACGAGTTCTTCCCGCGGTCCGAGGGCGCGACCTACGACCCGGAGACGGCGCAGTGGACCTCCGGTACGTTCCGTGAGGCGACGAAGCGCCTCGACGCCATCGCGGCCATGAACTTCGACGTCGTGTACCTCCCCCCGATCCACCCCATCGGACGGACCCACCGGAAGGGACCGAACAACACGCTGACCGCCGGGCCCAACGATCCCGGATCACCGTGGGCCATCGGGTCCGAGGCCGGGGGCCACGACGCGATCCATCCCGACCTCGGGACGTTCGACGATTTCGACGCGTTCGTGGCGCGGGCACGGGAGCTGGACCTCGAGGTCGCACTCGACCTCGCACTGCAGGCAGCGCCCGACCATCCCTGGGTCACGAGCCACCCCGAGTGGTTCACCACGCGGGTGGACGGGTCGATCGCCTACGCCGAGAACCCGCCGAAGAAGTACCAGGACATCTACCCCATCAACTTCGACAACGATCCCACGGGCCTCGCGAAGGAGATCCTGCGGATCGTCCTCATGTGGATCCAGCACGGCGTGAAGATCTTCCGGGTCGACAACCCGCACACCAAGCCCGTGCAGTTCTGGGAATGGCTGATCGCCCGGGTCAACAGGAAGCACCCCGACGTCATCTTCCTGGCGGAGGCCTTCACGCGTCCGCCCATGATGCACGCCCTCGGTCGTGCCGGTTTCCAGCAGTCGTACTCCTATTTCACCTGGCGCAACACGAAGACGGAGCTCGAGGAGTACTTCACCGAGATCAGCAAGGTCTCGCCGTCCTACTTCCGGCCCAACTTCTTCGTGAACACCCCGGACATCCTCACGGAGTACCTCCAGTACGGGGGCCCGGCCGCCTTCAAGATCCGGGCCGTGCTCGCGTCCATGGCCAGCCCGCTGTGGGGTGTCTACTCCGGCTACGAGCTGTTCGAGCACGTCGCCCGCCCGGGCGCCGAGGAATACATCGACAACGAGAAGTTCCAGTACCGCCCCCGGGACTACGCCGCGGCCGAGGCCGAGGGGCGCTCGCTGGCGCCGTTCATCACCCGGCTGAACGCCATCCGCCGCTCGCACCCCGCGCTCGGCGACCTCGAGAACCTCAGCATCCACGGCAGCAGCGATCCCGCGACCGTGGTCTTCGCCAAGCACAAGCAGACGGCGGAGGGCAAGGACACGATCATCGTCGTCGTGAACATCGACCCGCACAGCACGAGGGAGAGCACGGTGTCGCTCGACCTCGCGCGGTTGGGTCTCGATGCCGCGGACTTCGACGAGAACGGCACGTTCCTCGTGGACGACCTCATCACGGGACAGACCTTCACCTGGGGCGAGCACAACTACGTGCGGCTCGACGCCCACGTGGAGCCCGCCCACATTCTCTCGATCAGGAGGCAGCGCTAGTGCCCAACCCCTTCCAGCTCAACGCACCCGGACTGGCCCACGACCCCCACTGGTACCGCAAGGCGGTCTTCTACGAGGTCCTGGTCCGCGGATTCGCCGATGCGAACGGGGACGGCTCCGGTGACCTCTCGGGTCTGATCGACAAGCTGGACTACCTCCAGTGGCTCGGCGTGGACTGCTTGTGGCTCCCGCCCTTCTTCAAGTCCCCGCTCCGCGACGGCGGCTACGACATCTCGGACTACTACGACGTCCTCGACGAGTTCGGGTCCCTGGGTGACTTCAAGCGGCTCGTCGCCGAGGCTCACGCCCGCGGCGTGCGGGTCATCATCGACCTGCCCGTGAACCACACCTCGGACCAGCACCACTGGTTCCAGGAGTCCCGCAGGGATCCCGAGGGCCCGTACGGCGACTTCTACGTCTGGAGCGACACCGACGAGAAGTACCAGGACGCGCGCATCATCTTCGTGGACACCGAGGAATCGAACTGGACGTTCGACCCCGTGCGCCGGCAGTTCTTCTGGCACCGGTTCTTCAGCCACCAGCCCGACCTCAACTTCGAGAACCCCAAGGTGCAGGAGGCGATCTTCGACGTCGTGAAGTTCTGGCTCGACCAGGGCATCGACGGCTTCCGCGCGGATGCCATCCCCTACCTGTTCGAGGAGGAGGGCACCAACTGCGAGAACCTGCCGAAGACGCACGAGTTCCTCAAGCGGCTCCGCGCGATGGTGGACGAGAACTACCCGGGCCGCGTCATCATCGCCGAGGCGAACCAGATGCCGGACGAGGTCGTCGAGTACTTCGGCGACGAGGACGGCCCCGAGTGCCACATGTCCTTCCACTTCCCGATCATGCCGCGGCTCTTCTACGCGCTGCGTGACCAGAAGTCGGCACCCATCATCGAGACGATGAAGGAGACCCCGGACATCCCGGCCGGCGCGCAGTGGGGCACGTTCCTGCGCAACCACGACGAGCTCACGCTCGAGATGGTCACCAACGAGGAGCGCGAGGCGATGCTCGGCTGGTACGCGCCGGATCCCCGGATGCGGGCCAACGTCGGTATCCGGCGGCGCCTGTCGCCGCTGCTCGACAACTCGCGCGCGGAGGTGGAACTGATCCACGCCCTGCTGCTGTCCCTGCCGGGCAGCCCGTTCCTCTACTACGGGGACGAGATCGGGATGGGCGACAACATCTGGCTGGAGGATCGTGACGCGTCACGGACCCCCATGCAGTGGAACCCGGACCGCAACGCCGGCTTCTCCCCGGTGGACCCCGGGAAGCTCTACCTCCCGGTCGTCCAGTCCCTCGTCTACCACTACAACCACGTGAACGTCGAAGCGCAGATGGCGACGTCCAGTTCGCTGCTGCACTGGGTCCGCCAGATGCTGGCCGTCCGCAAGGCCCACCCGGCGTTCGGGCTCGGTACCTACCGCAACGTCCCCGTCGAGTCGGAGCACGTCCTGGCGTTCCTCCGAGAGGTCGATGCCGACAACGCCGAGGGCGAGCCCGAGGAGTCGGTGCTGTGCGTCTTCAACCTGTCGCAGCACCCGGTGGCGGCGCGGATGCGCCTGCCCGAGTTCGGCGGCCGCGGCCTCCGGGACCTGTTCGGCGGTTCGATCTTCCCGGCGTTCGCGGAGGACGGCGAGATGACCCTGACGCTAGGCAGCCATGACTTCTTCTGGCTGCGCGTGCGCTCCGCCAGTTCGAACACGTCATCCCCGCACACGCAGGCGATGCCCGTCATCCCCGTCCCGGAGGCGATCCGATAATGGCGACCCACACCCCCTTCATCCCGGAGATCCTCACCGAATGGCTTCCGTCCCAGCGGTGGTTCCCCGCGAAGGGACGCGAGGTCGCTCTGACGGTCGTCGGCGGGACGGTCCTGGAGGACCCTGCCGGCGCTGCAGGCTTCGAGGTGCACTTCCTGGCCGTCGAGTCCGGACGGCGCACCGACGTCGTCAGCGTGCCGATCAGCTACCGCAGCGAACCGCTCGACGACGCCGCCGGGCTGATCGGGCAGGTCGAGCACCCCGGGCTCGGGACACGCTGGGCGTACGACGCCACCCACGACGCCGATTTCGTGCGCCTCTGGGTGGACTTCATGCTGTCCGAGTCCGGTACCCCTGACGGGCGGCTGACCGGCGTCGTGGTCAAGAAGCCGGAACACCAGGAATCCGGCTCGGCCCAGCCCGTCAAGGTGCTGCAGGGCGAGCAGTCGAACACCTCGGTGGTCTACGGCTCCGGTCCCGGCTCCATGATCGTGAAGTTCTTCCGTGTGCTGGCGGCCGGCGACAGCCCCGACGTGCAGATCAGCGCCGGCCTCACCGCCGGCGGGTCCACCGACACCCCCGACACGTTCGGGTGGGTCACGGGCACCTGGCAGGAAGCCCATGCGGGTCCCGGCCACCACGTGAGCGGGCACGTCAGCGTCCTGCGCGATTTCGTCGAGGGCAGCACCGACGCCTGGCGCACGGCTTCCCTCGCCGCCTCGACCGCCGCCGACTTCACCGCCGAGGCGCGCGGCCTCGGCCGGGCCGTCGCACGGATCCACCGGCAACTGGACGGCGCCTTCGGAAGCCGCACGGCGACCGCGGAGGAGGAGAAGGACTTCAAGGAAGCCCTCGCGCAGCGGATCCGGTGGGCCTGGGAGGAAGCAGGCGACGCCGTCGGCCCCCTGGGCGCCGAGGTGGACCGCATCGTGCGGGACATCGAGGTCCTCGAGGACATCCCGCCCCTCCAGCGCATCCATGCCGACCTCCACCTCGGCCAGGTCCTCCAGGCTCCGGACGGCACCTGGCTCGTCATCGACTTCGAGGGTGAGCCGCTTCGGCCCACCGCCGAGCGCAGCGTCCCGGACGTCCCGGTCCGCGACGTCGTCGGGATGGTCCGCTCGCTGGAGTACGCTGCCGCCTCGCGGGGAGCAGCCCCGGTCGGTTCGCCCGAGGCCGCCGTGACCGAGCAATGGTCCGACGCCGCGCGGAAGGCCTTCCTCGACGGGTACGCGGAGGAGTCCGGCGCCCCCGTCGACACCTCGGGTCCGCTGTTCCGGGCGCTCTGGCTCGACAAGGCCCTGTACGAAGTCGTCTACGAGATCCGCAACAGACCGGACTGGGTGGAAATGCCTGTCCGGGATGTCCGACGCGCACTGGGGGCACACCCCGGAGCGGACGCTACGAAAGCAGCTGACATGAATTCTCCGAAGAACCCCGACGAGGGCCCGGCCGAGGAGTCGCTCGCGGCCAAGGCCGCGAAGGCCGCCAAGACCGTGACGGGCACGGCGAAGGCCGTGGCCGAGACCGCGAAGAGTGCGACGGCAGGCCTGAAGGACAAGGTGCGGGAGACCGTCGGGGACACGGCGCCGGATGCGGCCGCCCCGCCCTCCGCCGACCTGACTCCCGCCTCCGTCGATCCCTCCGTGCTGCAGCAGGTCTCGGAGGGCGTCTACCACCAGCCCCACGCGGTGCTGGGTGCCCACCTCGACAGCGACGACGTCGTCACCGTCCGGACATTGCGCCGCCTGGCGCAGTCCGTCGTCGTCGTCACGGGTACCGGCCGTACGGAGCTCCAGCACGAGCACAACGGCATCTGGGTCGGTGCCCTGGCGGCCGAGAATCCCGGGCACGTACCCGACTACCGGCTGGAGGTCACCTACGACGGCGGACCGACGATCGTCGACGACCCCTACCGGTTCCTGCCGACACTCGGTGAGATCGACATGCACCTGATCGGCGAGGGCCGGCACGAGACCCTGTGGACCGCCCTCGGCGCCCATGTCCGCCACTACTCCTCCGTGCTCGGCGAGATCGAGGGCGTGTCCTTCGCGGTGTGGGCGCCCAACGCGCGCGCGGTCCGCGTCATGGGCGACTTCAACGGCTGGGACGGCAGCGTCAACGCCATGCGCGCGCTCGGCAGTTCGGGCATCTGGGAGATCTTCATCCCCGGCGCCGGTGCCGGCACCTGCTACAAGTTCGAGATCCTCGGCAGCGACGGGCAGTGGCGCGAGAAGGCGGACCCGATGGCGCGCGGAACCGAGATCCCGCCGCTCACCGGATCGAAGGTCGTCGAGTCGACCTACGTCTTCGGCGACGACGAGTGGATGCAGGCCCGTGCGGCGAACGACCCCCACAACGGCCCGATGAGCGTCTACGAGGTGCACCTCGGATCCTGGCGCCAGGGCCTGAGCTACCGCGAACTGGCGGAGCAGCTGGTGGAGTACGTCACCTGGCAGGGCTTCACGCACGTCGAGCTCATGCCCGTGGCCGAGCATCCGTTCGGCGGGTCGTGGGGCTACCAGGTGACGTCCTACTTCGCGCCGACGTCACGCTTCGGTTCGCCGGACGACTTCAAGTACCTGATCGACGCGCTCCACCAGGCCGGCATCGGCGTCATCATGGACTGGGTCCCGGCCCACTTCCCGAAGGACGCGTGGGCGCTGGCCAAGTTCGACGGCGGCACCCTGTACGAGCACGGCGACCCGTTCCTCGGCGAGCACCAGGACTGGGGCACGCTGATCTTCGACTTCGGCCGTCGCGAGGTGCGCAACTTCCTGGTGGCGAACGCGCTGTACTGGCTCGAGGAGTTCCACATCGACGGGTTGCGCGTGGACGCCGTCGCCTCGATGCTCTACCTGGACTACTCGCGTGAGGAGGGACAGTGGCGCCCGAACAGGTTCGGTGGGCGCGAGAACCTCGAGGCCATCTCCTTCCTGCAGGAGGTCAACGCGACCGCCTACAAGCGGGCGCCGGGCATCGTCATGGTCGCCGAGGAGTCGACCGCGTTCGACGGCGTGACCAGGCCCACCAGCTCCGGCGGTCTCGGGTTCGGCATCAAGTGGAACATGGGCTGGATGCACGACACCCTTCAGTACATCTCCGAGGACCCGATCAACCGGGTGCACCACCACGGCAAGGCGACGTTCTCGATGGTGTACGCCTACACCGAGAACTTCATGCTGCCCATCAGTCACGACGAGGTCGTGCACGGCAAGGGATCGCTCCTGCGCAAGATGCCCGGTGATCGCTGGCAGCAGCTCGCCAACGTCCGTGCCTATCTCGCCTTCCAGTGGGCGCATCCGGGCAAGCAGCTGATCTTCATGGGTTCCGAGTTCGCTCAGGAGTCCGAGTGGGCCGAGCACCACAGCCTCGACTGGTGGCTCACGGAGACCCCTTCCCACAAGGGGGTGCAGGAACTCGTCCGTTCGCTCAATACGATCTACCGGGACACCCCGGCCCTCTATGCGCGGGACAACGAGCCGGCCGGCTTCCAGTGGATCGACGAGAACGACGGCGAGCACAACACGCTGTCCTTCATCCGCTGGGACCACCAGGGCAACCCGCTCGTCTGCATCGCCAACTTCGCCGGGGGACCCCACGAGGGCTTCCGGGTCGGACTGCCGTGGGCGGGGGAGTGGACGGAGGTCCTCAACACCGACTCCGAGGAGTTCGGCGGCTCGGGTGTCGGCAACAGTGGCTCCATCACTGCGCAGGAGGGTGCGCACAACGGGCAGCCGGCGTTCGGCGACGTCCGAGTACCGCCCCTCGGCGTGCTGTACCTGAAGCCGGCCGCATCCTGATGATCGCCGCCTGACCGCAGCCTCCGACAGCAGCGGCGGATCCCCTTCCCGAAGGAGATCCGCCGCTGTTGGCATTCCGGGCGAACCGGTGCTATCGTTTATATCCGCGCTGATGAAGTCATCTGGTCGGCCGACAACCACAGAATCGAAGCTCTCCTCTCGTCCGTATGGATGGGAACGGGAGCGGAGGACATGGGAACCGGCTGATTTGGACAAACGGAGACAGAGCGGGTAAGCTTGAAAAGTTGCTTCGGAGCGAGGACATGGCGGTTTGGTCGTGTTTGGTGCCGGTAGCTCCTGTTGTTTGAGAACTCAATAGTGTGCCAAGTTTGTTGATACCGATTGTTTTTTGATTGGTTGAATTTGCTGGTTGCCGCACCCCGTGTGGTGGCTGGTTTTTTTGGCT